>NZ_JBEYFB010000004.1:105897-343505 GCF_040634135.1 Streptomyces sp. NPDC007164 | reverse complement strand
GACCAAGGGAGCCGCTGCGGCGGTCGCCGCCCAGCGCCCACACTGGCACTACCGCACGGGTCGCCTGGGTGTACAGCAGGTGGTCGGCCTTGCCGGCCTTGATGTCGCGGATCAGTTGCTGGAGCGCTTCGCGGCTGTCGGTGAGGAAGTGTTCCTCCGCACCGCTGACGGAGATGTAGCTGTTGCCTGCTTCATCCGTTCCTATCCGGTAGCAGGAGTTCCCTTCACCGCAGAACGCGTCTTCCCACTTGACGTCCGACATCTGTCGCCTCCTCAGATTTGGCGTGCGATGGCACGGATGAAGTCTCGCGACCTGTCCGGGGGCAGTGCGATCTCCTCCATCCAATCCAGGTGAGCCCGGTACTTGGCCAGTTGGGCTTCCGAGTGGACGAACAGTGGTCCGTGGGAGTTGTCGATCTGCACGGTGTCCAGCTGAGGCACCGGCCCCTCCGCGTAGAGAACGGTCTGCCCGGCGCCCGGGAAGGCTCCTGCTTCGAACGGGATGACCAGCAGTGTGATGTTCGACTGCTCGGACTTCTCCACCAGTTGATCGAGTTGAGTGCGCGCTACGGCGCGGCCGCCGAACTGCATGCGGAGTGCAGCCTCGTGCACGATTCCTGTGTACGGCGTCGGCGTATTGCCGTCCAGGACGCCCTGGCGTTCTACGCGATGGGCCAGTCGAAGCGCGATCTCCCGATCCGGCAGCTGGGGGATCACCACCCGGAAGAGCGCCAGAGCGTGGTCCGAGGTCTGGAGCAGGCCCGGAATGTGCATCGAGTACGCAGCTCGCATGCGCACCGCGTGCGTCTCCAACTCGGCGATGTCGAGCAGCCCTTGGGGCAGCACTCCCCGGTATCTCTCCCACCATCCCCGGCCGCTCGGCTGGGCCATCTCGGCCAGGGCCTCGACGTACTTCTCGTCGGTGCAAGCACAGTTGCAGGCCAGTGTGCGCAGTCGTTCCGAGCTGATGGGGCGTGTGCCCGACTCGATGTTCGAGATCTTGCCCCGGTCCACGCAGAGCAGACCGGCCGCGAACTCGGCGGAGACGTCGGCTGAAGTGCGCATCTTCCGCAGCTCGGCGCCGAGCCGCTTCTGACGTTCGGTGGGGGACGTCCTTGCTGCCATGCCGTTCCTTTCCGCATGCGGTCACCGGCAGTCTGCCGCGTGCGCGCGCCCTGCTGCCACGAAAGGGTTCAATGTCCAAATCAATGGGGTAATTTTGCCCCCGTGACGCTACTTTAGGTGGTGCACCGCTCACTCAGCGAAGACGAGCCGGAAGTGCATCACGCGGTCCTGCCCGCAACCTCCTGCCCTGGGAGGGGCGGTCCCGCGTCAGGGAGACAGGCCACTGCTCGTCCACAACGCAACAACGTGAGCCACTCGTGCGCGCCCACGCGAAAGAGAGACGCCGCCAACTCGTCACCCGCACCAGGGGAGTCAGTCATGCACTCATCTTCATTCGCCGCACTCTGTCCGGCCGTTGCGGAGGCACGCACGTCGGCCCCGTATTCCCACCGCACTCTGCGACCGGCCCCGCGACCCGCCCCTCGGCCGGGCGGCTCCGGCCATGGGCTCGTCCTCAGCTTCACGCTTCCCGGTGACGTCCGCAGTGCGTTCGTCGGGCGTACCGCCGTCTCCGCCGCATTGGAGGCCAACGGGCTCGCCCCGTACATCTGGCCCGCCACCCATGCCGTCGCCGAACTCGTCGCGGTCACCGCCAGGATGAGCCCGGGGCGGGAACTCTACGTCTCCCTGCGTCACCGGGACGACGCGGTCCGCCTTCTCGTCTGGGACCAGCATCCACACCACGGCGATCGTGACCTGGCGACGCTCTGCGAGACGCGACGGCGGCGGGCGTTGTGGCTGCTGGCGGCCGTGGTCGACGACTGGGGCGGGGAATGGGGAGCCTGCGGGGCGGAGCCGTCTCAGCGAGGCACCAAGTCGTGGGTGGTGCTGCCGCGCTGACGAGACAGAGCGACGGTCAGGAAACAGTGTGGATATCCGTGATCAAGGCCGCGAAGATGGGGCGTTGGGCCTTCGGGGAGTTGGGTGACGGCCCGTCTGTTGGCGTTAGTCGCACGCCCATTGGCCTCAGGGGGAATTCGTTGTCGGAGCGTCGGGAAACGATCGAGCGCAACCTGTGGGCTGCACCAGCTCTTTTTGTGTTTGTGGCATGGGTGCTGTTCAAGGCGGATTCCAGTCCGGTGATGCCGAAAATCGCCTGGATCGTTTATGCGGTTGGTTGGGTTCCGGTTCTGGGGTTGCTCGGCCGGACTGCCGTGCAGCGGAGAAACCCTGGGATCGGTGCGGTCTTCGGTTGCGGAATCCTCCTGATCATGGGTGCCGTGTTCCTGGCCAACCATGGATGACGCCCTGCGGCCAACCGCGACCGCGCAGGGGCCCGGCACCGCGTGAGTTTCGCGGTGCCGGGCCCCTGTCGTTGTCCGGCTGCAACAGGCGCTCAGCCCTTCGGCTGGGTGAAGCGGATGCGGTTGCCGAAGGGGTCGCGCAGGCCGCAGTCGGTCCCGTACGGGCGGTCGGTGGGCTCCTCGGTGAACTCGACGCCCTGGGCCAGCAGCGTCTCGTACGTCTTGCGGCAGTCGTCAGTGGTGAAGATGAGCCAGCCGCCCATCGCACCCTTGGTCACCAACTCGCGTACCTGCTGGGCCGTTTCCTCGGACATGGCCGGGGCGCCCGGCTTCTCCAGCAGGATCTGGCGTTCGGGATGGCCGGGGACGCTGACGGTCAGCCAGCGCATGAAGCCCAGCTGAACATCGGCGCTGACCTCCAGGCCGAGCTTGCCTACGTAGAAGTCGAGGGCCTCGTCCTGGTCGAGGACGTAGATCTGCGATTGCGTGATGGCGTTGAACATGCGGATCACGCTACGGGGCACGCACGGAAAGAACTTATCCAGAACTGCTCAGTTGCTCGGGCGCATCCAGGCCATGGTGAAGCACGTCGGGACGCCCGTGGCCGTCGATTCCTTGCGGTACGTCCTGGGCGAGCGGCCGACGATGTCGTGGAACGTACGGCTGAACGTCCCCGGGCTCCCGAAGCCGACCTCGTAGCTGATGTCCGTCACGCTGCGGTCGGTCTCCCGGAGCAGGAACATCGCACGCTCGACGCGGCGGCGTTGCAGATAGCGGTGGGGTGTCTCGCCGAACGTGGCCCGGAAGGTACGGGTGAAGTGGGCCTGCGACACGTGCGCGATCCGGGCCAGGGCCGGGACGTCCAGCGGCTGCGCATAGGCGCGGTCCATCGCATCCCGCGCCCGGAGCATGCGGCGGTTGGTCTCCTCCACGGCACTGCTCGCGGCGCTGCTCACGGAGCGGTTCACGGAGCGGTTCACTGGGTCATCACACCACACGGCATGCGTGCGTCTACAGGCCGGAGTCTTCCTGGCGGGCCCTTGCCCACTGTGCCTCGAAGTCGCCGCGGCTGATCTCCCGGTCCGTGAGCGCCGGGTCGAAGAGGTCCACCACCGGCGGGTTGAACATCCAGTCGTCGGGGCTGCTGCGCACGGCGGTTCCGTCCCCGGCCACCTCCACCTGACGGAGCCGGCGCCCGTCGGGGCCGACCTCCACCAACTGGTCGACCGGTGTGCCGTCCTCGTTCTCGCCGCGGAGACTCAGGTGGGCGATGTCTCTGTCGGCGAGCACGCCGAAGCCCGCACGGCCGCGTTGGCCGGCGCGCTCGGCGTACAGGTCGTCCAGTCCCGGTGGCATCCGGGACGCGTCGATGTCGACCTCTTCCAGTCCCTGGTCCTTGTACCCGGCCAGGGTCTCCGGGTCGGTGATGACCTCGACCCAGGCGAATGTTTCGAGCACCTCCCGCGCGGACCGTGCACGGATCCACCACCACAGACCGCCCATGCCGTAATCGTGCAGAACGAGGAAGGGGTGCTTTTGCGTGACGTCGCTACTGGCCATGGAGGGCGATCCTAGTGCTGTGACCAGGAAGGTTCGCCGGGGTGAGCCTTGCGGGATGATCGCGTCATGACTGAGATCGTGTTGATGTCGGACCCGAGAGTCGCCGCTATACCTGTTGCTGAGTGCGGTGAGCGTCTTGTGGACGTCCGCCGAACTGATTCGTTGTTGGTCGATACGCGCGAGCAGGACCCGGCAGACGTCTTCGCGTACCTGCGGGAAGGCTTGCTGGAACGGCTGGTGAAGGCCCAGGCGATGCTTCCGCAGGGCTTGAGGCTGCTGTTCGTTGAGGGGTACCGGCCTCCTTCTCTCCAGCGGGAGTACTTCGAGGAGTACGCCGATCATCTGCGAGCCGCCCACCTCGATTGGTCCGCAGAGCAGATCCACTCGGCGGCGAGCCGGTATGTCTCACCACCCGACATCGCTCCGCATAGCGCCGGCGCAGCTGTCGACCTCACCCTGGCTGACGCCGAGGGGTACGAACTGGACCTGGGCACGCGCATGAACGCGGACCCGGAGGCGAGTGAGGGCGCCTGCTACACCCATGCCACCAACATCAGCGAGGAGGCCCGTGCCAATCGGAAGTTGCTGGGCACTGCGCTCACGGCAGCGGGCCTGGTGAACTACCCCACGGAGTGGTGGCACTGGTCGTTCGGGGACCGCTACTGGGCCTTGATCACGGGAGAGGCCGCCGCCCCCTACGGTCCGAAAGAGATTGGCCGACGCAGCTGATTGGCCCGACCCTGCCGGACTGACCGGTCGCTCGACGGCGGGACGACCACTCCGGCGGAGGCCTTTCTCACGGCGGACGCGGGCGTGTTCGCGTCGTTGGGCGGCCGGGGCATCGGAGTGGCCGCCGCACTGGAGGCGTACGGGCTCGCTCCGTACGCCTGGTCGGCCACGCACACTGTGGACGAGTTGATCGTGGTCACCGCCGTTGTGGCTGCTTGCGGCTGTTGTGGACGACTGGGGCGGGGGCGGGGAGCGGGGCGCCGGTGAGGCCACCCCGCTGCGGCAGGCCGCCGAGTCCTGGGGCGAAGCACCCTCCAGAGTGCGTGAGGCGAGCACATCAGCGGCGGTGGCGTCGCAGAGAGCGGTGTCCGCGGCGAACCCGATGGGGAGACCGCCGGGGTGCTCGACCAGCAGGGTGGCCGGCGTACGCACTCGGGGCGCTGCGGTGCGAGTGGCGAGCGCGTGGCGCGGCGTCAGCGGACGACGTCGAAGACGTTCATCTGCAGGCCGTTCGAGTACGCCGCGTGCTCGACGAGCTTCAGCTTCTGGGCGTCCTTGTCCGTGTCGCTGAACAGGCGCTTGCCCGCGCCGAGCAGCAGCGGGAAGACGAGGAGGTGGTAGCGGTCGATCAGGCCGGCGTCCGAGAGGTTCCGGGTGAGGGTGGCGCTGCCGTGGATGATGATCGGGCCGCCGTCGGTCTTCTTCAGGGCGGCGATCTCGTCGAGTGAGCGCAGGATCGTGGTCTTGCCCCAGCCGGAGACCAGGTCGTCCTCGGTGAGGGTGGTGGAGACCACGTACTTCGGCATCGGCTTGTAGTCGGCGAAGTCCGCCATGTCCGGCCATACCGGGCTGAACGCCTCGTAGCTGACCCGGCCCATCATCATCGCGGCGGCTTCCCGCTGCTCCCGGCCCTTGATCTCGAACGCCTCCGGGACGAACTCCATGTCCTTGAACGTCCATCCGGAGTTCCGGTAGCCGGGCTCGCCGCCCGGGGCCTCCACCACACCGTCGAGCGAGACGAAGGCGGTGCTGATCAGGGTGCGCATCTTGGGACTCCTTGCTTCACGAACCATTGCTTGCTTACTTGTGTGCTGACTGCGGGGTTACGAGGAACTCATCGGTCCGGTGCGGATCAATGACTCCGTCTCGCGGAGGTACGCCTCCAGTTCGGCCGCCCCGGACAGCATCGCTCGCCCCCGGGCGGACAGCCGGGTGTGCCAGCCGCGCAGGGTGGCCTCCAGCGGCTCCGGGCCGCCCGCCGCGCGCACCTGGGCGATCAGTGGGGCGATCTGCTCCAACAGGTAGCCGCCCCGGCGGAGTTGGTGGGTCAGCCGGGCGTCCCGTACGGCAGCCTCGTCGTAGACGCGGTAGCCGGTCCCAGGGTCGCGGGGCGGGTGCACCAGTCCGGCGCGCTCCCACTTGCGCAGTGTCGCGGGCCGGATTCCGAGCTGCCTCGCCAGTGGCCCGATGAACGTGCTCCCGTGCCCGGACCCGGTAGCGGGGACGGACCCCGGCCCCGGCCCCGCGGCGCCGTCCAGGTCCCGGAGGGCGCGTTCCACGGCGCGGAGGGTCTGGCGGTCGTCGAGGAGCTGGGTGTGGCTCTCGTCGATGAGGTGCAACGCCTCGTCCACCGCGTCCCGGTTCACCGCCCGCATGATCGATGTCGCCGTTCCGTGGCCGTGGCCGGGGGCCAGGGCGAGGAACGCGCGCAGGGCGCCCGCGTGCAGCGGGGTGTAGGCGCGGTAGCCGTGGGGTGTGCGGTCGGCGGCCGGGAGGATGCCGGCCTCCTCGTAGTTCCTGACCGCCTGCGTGGACAGGCCGTGCTCGCGCGCCAGATCGACCGGCCTGAGCCGACCACCACTTTTAAGGTTCTGCCCCATGGTCCTGCCGGTATCGCGGGAAAGTTTCAACCGAAGGTTCAACGATAGCGTTGAAGGCATGGCTACCGACATCGCCACCCACATCATGGACATCGCCCATGCCGTCGATGCTGCCGCTGTCACGCGGCTGCTCCCTGGCCGGCCCCGGCTGCTCGCCCTGGGCGAACCCACCCACGGCGAGGACACCCTGCTCGACGTCCGCAACGAGCTCTTCCGGCAACTCGTCGAGCAGGAGGGCTACCGGACCATCACCATCGAGAGCGACTGCCTGATGGGCCAGGTGGTGGACGACTACGTCACCTCGGGCGAGGGCACTCTCGACGAGGCCATGGAGCACGGATTCAGCCACGGCTGGGGCGCCTTCGAGGGCAACCGCGAGTTGGTGCGCTGGATGCGCGCCCACAACGTCCGCGCCGACAACGACGGCCGGCCCGCGTCCGAACGGCTCCGCTTCGCCGGGTTCGACGGCCCGCTGGAGATCACCCACGCCGCGAGTCCCCGGCAGGCCCTCACCGCGCTCCACGGCTACCTCGCGGCCAGGGTGGACGCGGACCTGCTCCCCTGCACCGCGGAGGTGCTCGACCGGCTGCTCGGCGCCGACGACCGGTGGACCGAGCCCGCCGCGATGATGGACCCCGCCCGGTCCGCGGGGCAGTCGGCCGAGGCCGGCCGGCTGCGGCTGCTCGCCGACGACCTGGTGGCACTGCTCGACGCGCAGACACCGCACCTGATCGCGACGGCCTCGCGGGACGAACGGGACCGGGCGCACCTGTACGGACGTACCGCGATCGGCCTGCTGCGCTACCACCACTGGATGGCCGACCCCTCACCGGCCCGCCTGACCCGGCTCGTCGGCCTGCGGGACCAGATGATGGCCCACAACCTCCTCGCCCTCGCCGAACGGGGCCCGGTGCTCGCCCACGCCCACAACTCGCACCTCCAGCGGGGGAGCAGCACGATGCGGATGGGCGGGGCGCCACTGGAGTGGTGGGGCGCAGGTGCGCTGGTGAGCGCCCGGCTGGGTGAGGAGTACGCCTTCGTGGCGACGGCCCTCGGGACGATTCGGCACCGGGGTGTGGACGCCCCGCCGCCGGACACCGTCGAAGGGCTCCTGTACGCGCTCCCGGAGGACTGGTGCGTCCTCGACGCCCGCCGACTGGCCGCCGCCCTCGGCGATATGCCGCCTGCCGCCCGCGTATCGCCCTGGTTCGGCTACGCCCCGCTCGACCCGGCCCGGCTGGCGGACGGCGACGCGGACGGGATCGTGTTCGTCAGGGACGTCCCACGGGCGTAGGACGTGTCCCATGGGCTCAGGACGTGCCCGACGGGTCAGGGCCGGACGGGCCGGACTACGGGTGGGGCCCGTAGTCCGGCCCTGGCTTCGCGGGTTTCCCGGTCTACCGGCTTTCCGGCTTCCCTGGTTCGCGCCGGGAGAGGCACGCTTCACCGCCCGACTACGGTGGCCCGCATGACCGATACCAAGTACTGGACTTCTGCCCCGGACCGGACCGTTCGCGGCTCGTTGGGCCTGTGTCATCTCACCGTGGCTCAGCCGCCGCTCGACATCGACGCCCGCAGCCTCCCGGCCAACGACCCTGATCAGGCACGCCTGTTCGTCGAGTCGGTCGACGGCATCGAGGAGGTACTGGAGGATCTCGGGCCGCGCTCCGTGCAGACGCCGCTGCCCTCGTCGGTGCGTTCCGATCTGGACGTCGTCCATGCCGCCGCGTGGGGCGGCATACGGGCCATCTCCACCCCTGTCTTCGCCGACGACGGCAACGGGAACCCGCTGCTGGCCGAAGCCGAACGGATGCGGAAGCGCTTCCCGGCGGCGCGGATCGTGGGTCACGTCACCTACTACGGCGGAATGGAACACACCGAAACCGTCGTGATGCTCCCCGACGGTGCCATGTTCCACGCCTCCGGCTGGCCCGACGACGAACCGTTCGTCGTCCTGGGCGACCCCTACGCCGTCATCGCCTCCCTCGGCCTGAGCAGTTGGATGCTCACCGCCGCCGACATCGACGTGGACCAGCCCGTCCACGAGATCGAATGGGCCTCCCTGGCCGGCCTGGCACTGGGGCAGTCCGACCCCTGGGGGTGGGAGGAGATGCAGACCACCGCCTTCCGCGTACAGCACAGCGATCTGTCGGTCTGCTCGATGGAGGGCCTGTACTTCGTCTGAGGGGTCCGACTCACACCCAGTCGTTCTCCGGAGTCGCCGCCCGCAGCACCTCGCGCGCACCCTTCAGCACCGGCTCGCCGTGCGGGACGCACAACGCTTCCACGTCCAGCGACGCCAGCCGCCTGAAGGAGGCGATGGCCTGCTCCCTGTCCACGTTGAACGGGCCGAGGATCGCCCGTCCCTCCGCGGTGGCGATGTTGTCGCCCGGGAAGAGCACGCCGCTGGAGGGAAGGTGCAGCGCGATGCTTCCCGGGGTGTGTCCGGGCACGTGCAGGACGTGGACGGGCTCGCCCCAGCCATCGATGGTGTCCCCGTCGTGCAGTTCCACATCCACCGGCACATATCGCGGGGGCTGGACGTCCGCTTCGGCGAATCCCGCCATGATCTGCTCGTGAAGCGCGTGTTCCGGGGCTGTGTACACCGGCTGGGGTTCGGGTGCGGTGCCGCGGATGAACGGGGCGTCCATGGCTCCGGCGAGGACGCGAGCGCCGGTGGCCTCGACGAGATCCGCGGCCGAGCCCGTGTGGTCGATGTGGGAGTGGGTGAGCACGATGTACCGCAGCTCTTCCGGGCGGCCGCCGAGCCGCGTCAGGGCATCGAGGACCGCGGGGGCGGAGCCTGGGACGGCGGTGTCGATCAGCGCGTAACCGTCCGGCAGGCGCACGAAGTAGACGTGCCCGACCGGGAAGGCCAGCTGCCAGACAGTGGGGGTGACCTGGGAAAGTTCCATGATTCGACGCTAACAAGGGGTCGGCGGATGTCCAGGTA
Organism: Streptomyces sp. NPDC007164; assembly: GCF_040634135.1. NCBI lineage: Bacteria > Bacillati > Actinomycetota > Actinomycetes > Kitasatosporales > Streptomycetaceae > Streptomyces > Streptomyces sp. NPDC007164. The sequence continues at coordinate 334,014 of NZ_JBEYFB010000004.1, read as the reverse complement.
CTTCCGCCGACGGTGAATTAAGCGCAGCGTGAACGAGGCAGCCGGACCCGCCTCGGCCCGACCCGCCTCGGCCGGACCCACCTCGGCCGGACACACCCCGGTCGGACACCCCCGGTCGGACACACCTCGGTCGGCCTCACCTCGGCCCGAACCGCCTCGGCCGGAAGTACCCCGGCCGGACCCACCCCCGCCCCGATCCGCAGAGCGTCCGCCCCCCATGAACGCACGCCTGTCCGCGCAACCTCCAACGCGCGAGGAAGCGGCGACCGCGGTGTGAAGGGGGCGAGGAGCTGCAGTGCCGACACGCCATTAACTCCTCTTTACCCAGGCGTAGTTGTGGCTATGGTGGCCGGGCGGCGCGTACACGTCACGGGGGCCCAACGTGCCGCCCACAAGCCCTCAGGCCCCATCCGAGGGAAAGACGAGCTCTTGAACAGACTGCTCCGCATACCTTCCCGGTGGCGGTTCACGGCCCGTTTCACGGCCGCCTTCGGCCTGACCGCGGCCGTCACCATGACCGGACTGCCGGCCGTCCAGGCCGCGCCGCCGAAGCTGCCACCGGTCTCGGCGAAGATGAAACCCGGCTCCGGCCAGCGCTGCGACACCCGCAACAATCTCCCGCCCGCCGCAAAGACCCCGGCGAACTCCGGGTTCCCCAACGACCTGACCGGCAACCTCCACAAGGACACCGCCCTCCCGCGGAAGTTCGAGTACGACCTGCCGGGCCAGGCCTACGACGGGCTGAAGACGCCGACGGCCGCCCAGAAGACTCAGGCGCTGTCGAAGGTCCCCGGCGACCTGGAGAAGAACGTGGCGGCCTGGAAGAAGGCCGCCGACCTCTCCAAGAAGCCCGAGGACCGGGCCATGGAGATCTACGCCCGGTACTTCGCGAACAAAGAGGGCCTCGGGTTCAAGCACTGGTTCGACAAGCGGTACATCCGCAACCAGATCAACAACCACAAGGGCTCCGGCTTCGAGCGTCAGCTCGTCAAGGACTACCGCCTGATCGGCCCGGACTGGCTGTGCGAGGTCACCGTCGAGCTGTTCGACAAGAACGGCGACAAGGTCGGCGAGCGCCGCTACGACGCCTACAACAAGAAGACCAAAGAGTTCAACGAGTTCAAATCCAACAGCAAGCTGACCGCCAAGCAGCTCGCGAAGGACCGGGTCGTCGCCAAGTCGCTGCCCAAGCACACCTTCCGCTTCACCGGCGCGAAGAAGTTCACCAAGGGCCAGGTCAAGCACATCAACGACCTGGAACGCGACGTCCGCGCCATGCGGGGCGGCAAGTCCGGCCAGGTACGCGGCAACCAGCGGTTCTACAACCCGGTGCCCAAGACCACCCCGATCCGCGGATTCTCCGACCACCAGCGGTGGTTCGCCCCCGCCTGCCAGACCGGCGGCGGCACGCAGACGCAGCTCATGGCGGCCGGTGCCAACAACTGCGGCACCCGCGGCCCCGCCAACCAGCGTGCCATCTCCTCCACCCTGGAGGAGGCCAAGCGCTTCCAGCGGGACGCCAATCGCCTCGACCCGAGGGGCACCCTCCCCAGGGGCGGCCCCGGTGGCGTCGACTTCACCACCATGGAGCTCCGCTACGTCGGTGGGCTCGGCAAGGGCAAGGGCATGCAGTACTCCATGCGTGCCGACCAGATGCCCGACCCGGACAACAACCCCGGCTTCGGCGGCGAGAGGAGGATGCAGCTCTCCTCCGACGCCCTGTTCACCTGGCTCGCGCTGACCCCCGACAGGTTCTGGGTCAACCTGAACCCGGACCAGCCGGGCAAGGTCATGGACACGAAGTTCGGCAGGACCGACGCCGGCCGTGTCCTCCTCGACGCGGATCTGCTCATGAAGTACGACTTCTCCGAGGCGCTGAACCCGGACAAGCACGCCGAGGGCAAGCGCTACTGGGACACCGCGCCGCGCCGCAACGGCATGCCGTGCTTCCCCGGTACCCGGTTCTGGATCGAGCCCGACGAGGCGAAGGTCCGTGAGCAGGACGGCGGGATCTACATCCTCGACTCGCCGATGGACGTCTCCGCCCAGTGGCTGGACGTCGACTACACCGTCCCCGGCTCCACCGAGTGCACCGACCTCTCGGACGCCGAGAAGAAGCAGATCGAGGTGTCGGTCAACGCCAACATCGTCCCGATCATCCAGGAGCGGGTGAACAAGGACCCCAAGTACGCCGACCTGCGCGCCGTCTACAACGCCCGCGTCGCCGCCGAGTACATCCGCCAGACCGACGCCAAGTCCCCGACGGACTTCCACCGGATCATCGACTCCAATGACGTCTCCGCGTGGCCGATCCGGGCCCCGCACCAGGACTGGACCCGCGAAATGGTCTGGGACAAGTACATGAAGACGTACAAGGAAGGCATCGAGTGGTTCGAGCTGAAGTACGGCGGCAAGATCTACAAGCAGGGCGTCGGCGGCGTCGACTTCTCCAAGCAGCCCAAGCGCAACATCAGTAAGGCGCGCTTCAACCTGGAGAACCGGGACCTGGACAACACCACCCGCAACTCCCGCGAATCCGACGACACCTCCTACCGGGACACCGACACCCTCTACCTCGGGGCCGGGCCCAGCGGTGACGGGAGCGGCGAGGACCCGGGCGGCGACCCCACTCCCACCCCGTCGCACACCGGCAAGCCGACCCCGACCGGCAAGCCCTCCACGCCGGGCACGCCGGACCCGACCCACAGCAACGGCGGACAGCCCCCGGCCACGTCCGGGCCGGGCGGCGCGGACGGCGATCTCGCACACACCGGCAGCGACACCCCCATCGGCCTGATCGCAGCCACCGCCGCGGTGCTCGCGGCGGCCGGCGGCGGCCTCATGTGGTGGATGCGCCGACGCCGCACCGCCCACCACTAGCGCGGCCGGCAGCACACCTGGCCGGCAGCACATCCGGCAGGAAGGGCTCCACCCCTGACCTGGGTGGAGCCCTTCCGTCCCTCGGGACAGCGGAGCCTGCCCGGTGCGGGACCCACGGCGTCGGGGCCCTGCCACAGTCCCCACGGCGTGGGGGCCTTGCCGCAGTCCCTACGGCGTGGGGGCCTTGCCGCAGAATTCGGCCTCGATCACATCGACGTAGACCGCCCCGTTCTGCAGCCAGTCGCCGTTGATGTTGAACGTCAGCTGGTGCTTCCCGTCCTGCGTGCCGACCATCGCCGAGAGGGAACCGTTCGTACGACCGCTCTTGCCCACCACCTTCACACCGCAGGACAGCTGCGCGAACTCGACACCGAGTCCGTACCCGGTCCCGTCGCCCAGCGGTACCTCGTCGAGCATCTCCGCCATCTGCGCGCGCGGCAGCAACCTGCCACCCATCAGGGCGCGTTGGAAGCGGTTGAGGTCGCCGCCGGTGGAGATGATGTCGCCGGACGCGCCCAGCCAGGTCATGTTCTGTTCGGTGGCGTCGTGGATCTCTGCGTCGGGGGTCTCCTGGTGGAGGCGGGAGTAGCCGACGGGGTGCGGGTCGGGCATCTGCGGCGCCGTGCCGGGGAACGACGTCCCGCGCAGCTTCAGCGGCCGGATGATGCGGCGGGTGGTCTCCTGCGCGTACGAACGGCCCGTCGCCTTCTCGATGACCATCCCGGCTATGACGTAGTTGGTGTTCGAGTACAGCGGCGTCTTCTGCGGGTCGGGGACCGGCGGTTGCTTCAGCGCGACCGCCACCAGCTCCTCGGGCGCATGGGTGTCGTACCGGTGCTCCGGGAAACCGGGGCCGGCGGCGTCGTGCACGAACGCGGGGTCCGAGGTGTGGTCGGCGATGCCGCTGGTGTGGTTGAGGAGGCTGCGCAGGGTGATCCGGGTCCCGTCGTACCCGTTGCCCCGCACCAGGCCGGGCAGCCAGTGCTCGACCGTATCGTCGAGGCTCAGCCTCCCCTCCGCCTCCAGTTGGAGCAGGACGGTCGCGATGAACGTCTTGGTGATGCTGGCCCCGCGGAAGTGGTCGCCGGACGAGCGCTCGCGACCCGTCGCGGTGTCGGCGTGACCGGCCGCTCCGTACCAGCTCCCCCTGCCGTCCCGTGCCATGGCGGCCACGCCGGGCAGCTCGCCCTTCTCCACCACGGCCCGCAACGCGGCACGGGTCGCCTCGTGCCCGGGTGCGGTGGACGCGGGGGCCGCGTGCGCGGAGGGGCCGAATGCGGCCGCTCCGACGGTCGCGGCCACCGCCAGGGCGAGCGAGGAGATGCGTGCGGTCCGTTGCTTCATACGTCGTGCCTCCGGGTCACCGAGGGGGCGTGGTGTCGCCCCCGCGGTGCCTGTGACGCACAACTCGGGGCTCAGGGTTGATCGTTGGGTCTGCTCGCCGCGGTCACCGCTCGGGAGCCCCGGCCGTGACCAGCAGGCCGGCGAGCACACTCGCGAGCAGGGTGAGGCCGACCGTCCACCAGAGTGTTACGGAGTACCCGTCCAGCACCGCGGCGTTGACCTGATCCAGAGCGCCGGAGAGCGATGCCGGAAGGTTCTGCCCGCCGATCGGGAAGCCGGCCTTGGCCGCTTCGACCAGAGGGGCGGGAATCACCGACGCGTTGGTCAGCCGATCGGAGATCGCCGATGCGAGGACGCCGGTGACCAGGGGCCAGGCGGCCCACCCGCCCACGTTCTGGGCCGCGAGGACCACCGCCGAGGTCCCGCCGGAATCCTGCGCGGCGACGCCACCGGTCGCGGTGGTGAACAGCGGTGCGAGGGCCAGGCCGGCACCGAAGCCGATGAGCAGCGTGCCCGGCAGCACCTGGGCGGTGTACGTGCTGTCGGCATCGATCCCGGTCAGGATCGCCAGGCCGACCGCCGCCAGCAGCAGGCCCGGCACGATCAGATTGCGCGGCGCCAGCCGGTGGCACAGACGGGCGGCGACCTGGGTGGAGGCGACGACGGCCGCCGCGGCCATGGGCAGCAGGGCCATACCGCCCTGGGTCACGGAGTATCCGAGGATGCCCTGGAAGTACCTGGTCAGGATCTGGAACGTGACGAGCAGGATCAGGCCGAGGAAGAACAGGGCCAGGAGGGAGCCCGCACGGTTACGGTCCCTGAGCACCCGCGCCGGGGCGAGCGGGTCGGGGGAACCGGTCTGCTGCCGCGCGAAGGCCAGCAGCAGGAGGGCGCCACTCGTGAGGAGGATCAGGGTCAGGGGGGTGGTCCAGCCCGTCGCCCCGGCCCTGTCGAAGCCGAAGGCGAGAGCGATGAGCGCGCCGGTGCCCAGCGCCAGCCCCGGTGCGTCGAGGCGGGCAGGGGTGCGGACCGGGTGGGAGTCGTGCACCAGGGGCGCCGCGCAGACCGCGATGACCAGCGCGAGCCCGGCAGTGGCCAGCATGGACATGCGCCAGCTCAGGTGCTCGATCAGGGGGGCGCTCGCGAACATGCCGAACGCCATGCCACTGCCGGCGACCGCGGCGTAGACGCCGAAAGCCCTGCCGCGTTCCTTCGGATCGCTGAATCCGGCGGAGACCAGGGCCAGCGCGGACGACGAGAGCAGCGCGGCGGACATGCCCTGGAGCGCGCCGGCGACGATGAGCAGGGCGGGGGAGGGAGCCAGCCAGCCGACCGCGAAGGCCACGGCGAAGCCGGCCGAGCCGATGACGAACACCCGTTTGCGGCCCAGGAGATCGCAGAGGTGTCCGCCGAGCAACAGCAGCAGACCGAAGGCCAGCATGCAGGTGGTGGAGAACAGCCGCAGGTCGTCGGAGGAGGCACCCAGGTCGGCCTGGACGGACGGCAGCGCGGTGTTCGTGATCGCCGTGCCGATCAGCACCAGCAGCTGTGCCAGCGCGGCCATCCCCAGACCCCACCACCGCATCGGGTGCGGAGCCGGTGCAGCTGCCGGTGCGGGGGCCGTCGGCAGGCCGCCGGGCGTCTTGCTCAGGGACGGCCCGGACCCCGGCGTCGGGCGGCGGTCCGCCGGGGCCGTGGGGGCGTACGCGGGCTGCGCCGGAACCGGCCCGGCCTGGGCCGGGACACGCGGATCCGGCCGAGCGGCCCGCGTCTCCGGGGCGAAGTCCAGCAACTGTGCCGCATGCCTCCCGAGTTGGGCCAGCACCGAGCCGGGCAGCCACTCACCGCCCTGGTCACCGGCCGTACGGGCGATCACCTCGGCGGGCGTGGGCCGCTGCGTCGGGTCCTTGTGCAGACAGGCACGTACGAGGTCGACGAGCGACTCCGGTACGCCGGTCAGGTCCGCCTCCTCCTCCGCGATCCGGAAGAGGTGCGCGTTCAGACCGGTCTCCGTGGCGCCGAAGAGGAGGCGGCCGGTGGCGGCGTGGACGAGGACCGCGCCCAGGCAGAACACATCGCTGGCCGGGGTGAGTTCGAGGCCGCGCACCTGCTCGGGGGACATGAAGCCGGGGGAGCCGATGAGCATTCCGGTGCGGGTGTGCAGGCTGTCCCCGGCGAGGCTGTCCATGGCCCGCGCGATCCCGAAGTCGATCACCCGTGGTCCGTCCACCGTCACCAGCACGTTGGACGGCTTCAGATCGCGGTGGATCAGGCCCGCGCCGTGCACCGACTCCAGGGCCGTGGCCAGGCGGTTGGCGAGGGTACGGACCGAGTGCTCGGGCAGCGGTCCGAAGTCCCTGGCGACCACGGTGGTCAGGTCGGGCCCGGGGATGTACTGGGTCGCGACCCACGGCACCTGTGCCTCGGTGTCGGCGTCGAGCACGGCCGCCGTCCAGGTCCCGCCCACCCGGCGGGCGGCCGCCACCTCGCGCGTGAACCGCCTGCGGAATTCGGGGTGCTGGGCATACTCGGCCTGCACCACCTTCACGGCAACGGTCCGTCCGGCTTCGGAACGGCCGAGATACACCAGCCCCATGCCGCCCGCGCCCAGCCGGGCTATCAGACGGTAGGGGCCGATGTGCGTCGGATCTTCGGCGATCAACTGGTCCACGGCAGTAAGATAGTTGAGGTATCCAATTCGTGGTGCCAAGTCGCGATGAACCGTGGCCGCACTCGGGCGATTCCTCTCGGCATCGGCCGTATCGCCGTTGCGGCGGGCCCGTTCAGCCGGGGGACGGCATGAGCGGCGGGCCGTCGGACTCCGCTGCCGAGGCGATCTTGCGCAGCAGGACGACGAATTGCTCCCGTTCCGCCTCGTCCAGCGGGGCCAGGAGAGCGCGCTCGGTCGCCATCTGCTCGCCGATCGTGGACGACCAGGCTTCGGCCCCCTTCCCGGTCAGCGCGACGAGCAGGCTCCGGCGGTCCTCCGGGGCGGGCTGCCGGGTCACGTAACCGGACTTCGCCAGGCGGTCCAGCCGGTTCGTCAGCGTCGCCGGATGGGTGCCCAGGCCCTCGGCCAGCTGGGTCGGCGTCATCCGGTACGGCTCCCCGGCGGAGCGCAGCCGCCAGAGGATCTCGTACTCCCACATCTTCAGCCTGCGCTGTGCGAGCCCGGCTTCCTTGCGGCCCTGGAGGTACTGGACCAGCATCTGCATCCGGGTGACGGCGCCCTCGACCACCGGGTCGAGGTCGGGGACCTCCCGCCGCCATCGGGCGATGTGCCGGTCGATCGAGTCGCCGCCGGGGGCCGGCTCGCGCGTGGTCTCCATGGCTCCAGCATAGGAGCAGTACTTCCGATTCGGATATTTTGAAACCGTAGTGAGCTCCGGTCCTCGCTCCCGAGGCGGTTCCGGCGGCTGCATGGCCGCTCGCGGGCCGCGCCGGCGGGTGCACCGTACGTCGTCCCGCCCGTACGTCGTCGTACCCGTACGTCGTCTCACCCGTGCGTCGTCCGATTCGGTCGCACGCAATGATCGCGCGGCGGTCCCCGTCCGACATGCCGATGGGTGCCGCCGCGCGTAGCGTGAGATCCCCGGCCGCGACGGCGCCGAAGTCCCGCGCCCGAGCCCCCTCGGCCCTCGGAGGGCGGACATGAAGCTCGGTCTGCACTACTGGAACTACTCGACCCCCGCCGACCCGGCGCTCATCGCGCCCACACTCGCGGAATCGGTACGGGTCGCCGAGCAGGCCCGGATCGCGTCCTTCAGCGTGATGGACCACTACTTCCAGATGGAGACCGGGCAGAGCGTCGCCGACGAACCGATGCTGGAGGGGTACACCACCCTCGGCTACGTGGCGGCGGTGAGCGAGCGGATGACGCTCGGGCTGATGGTCACGGGCGTGATGTACCGGCACCCCGGACTGCTGGCGAAGATCGTCACCAGCCTCGATGTGCTGTCCGGCGGCAGGGCCAGACTGGGCATCGGAGCCTCCTGGTACGAGCGCGAGCAGTACGGGCTCGGCGTGCCGGTGGTCCCGGTCGCCGAGCGGTTCGAGCGGCTGGAGGAGACCATCCGCATCTGTCTCCAGATGTGGAGCGACGACAACGGCCCGTTCCGGGGCCGGCACTACCGGCTCACGGAGACGCTGTGCGTACCCGAACCGATCGGCGGGCACCCGCCGATCATGATCGGCGGCGGGGGCGAGCGGAAGACCCTGCTCCTGGTCGCCCGCTACGCGGACGCGTGCAATCTCTTCGCCACCGGCCAGGAGGAAGTGGCCCACAAGCTCGATGTGCTGCGGGCGCACTGCGAGGCGGAGGACCGTGACTACGACGCCATCACGAAGACCGTGATGTACGGCGGCCCGGTGCTGGACAGGCCGGCCGCGTTCCTCGCCGACGCGGAGGCGTACGCGGGCCTGGGCATCGGCGAGATCCAGGTGCTGCCCGACCGGCACCCGGTCAGCTTCACCCACCAGATCGCCGAGCACATCGCCCCCGCCGTAGCCGGGATCGGATAGCCGGCGGTGGTGGGTGCGCCGCGCACCCACCAACGAACGGACGGGTCTACACGCCGGTGGTGCCGTCGACGATCTCCCGGATCATGTCGAGGTGCCCGTTGTGCCGGGCGGTCTCCTCGATCAGATGCAGGACGATCCAGCGCAGATCGGGATGCGTGCCGTCGCGACGCGGTTGTGCGGCCCGGGTGTCCAGGTCGGTGGCGGCGACCAACTCGCTGTAGCGGGCGGTCCGTTCCTCGTAGAGCGAAAGCACATCGGCGAGCGGCATGTCCACCGCGATGCGCATCTCGCGGTCGGGGTCCTCGTCGGTCCACGGGCCCTCGTCCGGGCCGCCGAGGAAGGCCACCTCGAACCAGTGGTACTCCACCCAGCTCAGGTGGTTGATCAGCCCGGCGATCGTCATCAGGGGCGAGCCGGGAAGCGGAGCCCTGCGGGCGTCCTCCGGCGAGACGCCCTCGCACTTGGCGCGTGCGGTGTCGCGTACGTAGTCGAGAAAGGTGGCCAGCTGAGTGCGCTCGTCCCAGGCGGGAGGCGAATCGGTGCGTGTCATCGACGTACACGATGAGCGACGGGCCGTCCGCTGTCCACCGCATTGTCCAATGGGGCCCGCCGCTGGGTCCGTGGGCCCACGCCCCGGCGATCCGGCCTCATTACGCTCGTGCACGACCAACTGTGAGCCACCCGGCCGGCGCTTGCCACGAGCGCCTGTCCGGCGTGCCCGCAAATATCTGGAACTGCACGCTCCACCTGTCTCGCATGGGGTGATGTGTCGATGAGTGACGGTTTCTTCTACTCGTACCACCTCGGCTGGAGCCGACCGGACTCCGAGTCGCTCTTCAATGATCTCGACGCCGCGGGGCTGCGGCTCAGCCACCCGGTCACCAGACGGGTCACGCTGCTCGGCCCGGGGCCCGGCCCGCACGGCACTCCGTCGTGGGTGACCAGGGAGCAGCTCGTGCTCCTCGCCGGACTCCAGCGGCTCGACAGCGTCGACTTCGTGCTGTGGATGAACAGCGGAACCGAAGTACCCGCCCGCATCCGTCGGATGCGGGACGGAGTGGTCGCGCTCGAATTCGGGTTCGGCCGGCTGACCCGGGACGAGCAGGAGGTCGCCGCGCGGGCGATCAGGGAGGCGATAGGGCGGGCATCGGTGCTCTGCATCGGTTTCGTCGTCGACCGCGAGGGCGCCTCGGTGGCGACGGACTGGAGCGGCGTCGTCATCAACGGCACCACGTTCTTCGACAGCTGGCCGGACACCCTGGCCGTGCGGCACGAGATCGCGGCCATGCAGCCGCAGTTGGCCGGGGTGGCCTCGTTCGACCAGTCGCCCTGGATGCTCTTCGGGAGCGAGGTCCCTGTCCGGTAGTGGGATCCCCGTCCGGTAGCGCCGACTTTGAGCCTTGCATTGGGCCCTGAGGCCCATGCCCCGATGGGTGCCGGTGTGGTCCGATGCGTGGAGTGGCTGAACTGTGGCCGTACACCGGCAAGGTGGGGGACTCGTCGTGTCTGGCATAGGCGGATTTGCGGTTTCGGGTGGCGCGGGCGGGGGCGTCGCCGTGGGTGCACAGGGCAGACAGTCCCTGCCGCGCCCGCTGCAGGCGGTGCTGATCCTCGTACGTCTCCCCTTCGCCGCCGCGGTCGTGGGCGGCGTCGGTGTGATGACGGTGGCCTCGGCGGTCGACGAGGTCGACGGCCAGCTGTTCGGGCTGCTGCTGTACGCGGCGCTGCCGAGCGTGATCGGGTTCGTGCTCTCGCTGTATGTGCGCACCGGCGGCGTCTGGGTCTGGCGCGGACTGCTGGCCGTACACGTCTGGCTCACCCTCGGCGCGCTGGCGACCCTCGGCGGTGACGGCGGCGGGCGCGGTGTCACCCAGCTGGTGATGCCGGTCGCCGTCGTCGTGCTGCTGTTCCGGGCGAGCTCTCGCGAATGGTTCGACCTGCCGCTCGAACAGCGGTTGCCGCACCGGCGGTTCAGCATCGCGCGCATGATCAAGTGGCGCCGGGACGACGCGGGTCAGACCGCGATGGAATACCTGGGCATGGTGCTGGTAGTCGTGGCCCTCATCGGCGGACTCGTCGTCACGGGGATCGGCGCCCAGCTGACCGGCGGGCTCCAGGACGCGATCTGCCGGCTCACCGGGAGCGCCTGCCCCGCACCCGGCAGCAATGTGGAGGCCGGTCCCGGCAAGGGCTCCGGCGGGTCGACCACGTCCGGCGGCAAGGACGCCGGTGGTACGGACGCCGGCGGTACGGACGCGGGCGGATCGGTGGCCACGGGCGGCACGGACTCCGGGGGCTCCCACGTGGCCGGCGGGACCGATGCGGCCGGCGGAACGGGCTCGGCGGGCAGCGCGGGCAATGGCTCGGCGGGCAACGCGGGCAACGGCTCGGCGGGCAACGCGGGCAACGGCTCGGCGGGCAGCGCGGGCAATGGCTCGGGCGGCTCCGGAAGCTCCGGCGGCGACGACACCGTCATCCAGGTCGACGACGGTGGCGACGACGTGGACACCTCCGGAGAGCCGGACGGCGGCGACGACCAGGACGACGGCTCCGGCGGCGACGAGGAGAAGTCCGACGAGAGCTGCACCTCGGGCGTCGGCGCGTTCTTCTCCTGCGCCGCGCACCAGACCGGCGGCTTCTTCAAGGGCCTGGTCGGCGACGGGCTCTGGGGCGACATCACCGGCACGATCGACACGATCTTCCACCCCATCAAGGCCTGGGACGGCCTGATGGACTACGGCAAGAGCCTCGGCGACAAGTGGAGCCAGGACTCCAAGGGCGCCGGGGACAAGTGGGCCGACGGCGACTACCTCGGCGCGGTCTGGGACTGGACCAAGGCGTCCGGCGGCACCGGCATCAAGGTCCTCGACGACATGTTCATCGGCGACGAGGTCCGGGACATGTGGAAGGAAGGCAACGAGGGCCAGGCGATCGGCACCGGTCTCTGGAACATCGGCTCGTTGATCATCCCGGGCTACGGCGAGGCCAAGCTCGTCGGCAAGTTCGGAAAGCTGGGCAAGTTCGGGAAACTCGGCAAGCTCGGCGAGGTCGCCGAGAAGGCCGGGGAGGCCGCGAACAAGGCGAAGAAGGCAGCCAAGGCGGGCGATGTCACGGCCGCGGAGAAGGCCGCCAAGGAAGCCCAGCAGCACGCCGACGACGCCGCCGAGCAGGCCGGCCTCAAGGGCTGCACCGTCGGGATGGGCGGTCTCCTACGCGTCCCGTACGGCAGCGGCGCGGGCGTCGGGCTGCCCGGCTCCGGTACCGGCGTCATGGCCGGGGCGCGCACGTCCGTGCCCGTCGGGTTCATGACCGGGAAGTGCGACGAGGTCGACCCGGAGAAGAAGGCCGCCGCCGACGAGGCCCAGCGCCTGGCCGACGAGGCGAAGAAGGCCGCTGCCGCAGCGAAGCGGAGGCAGGGGCTGGAGCGTGCCCAGAAGCAGCCGAAGCCGGCCTGGTACAAGGACCTGAAGGACCCGCCGACCGGGGCCAAGGACGTCGGCGACGGGAACTGGGCGGAGATCAAACCGGGCGTCTTCAGCTATGCGACCGAGATGGGCGCCCGCTACCAGGAGCAGATCTCCAAGGTGGGCCGCGGCAAGGAGTACGAGGTACCGCTCGACAAGCTCACGGGCAAGCCGGTCGACTTCGACGGCTGGGACTCCGCGCGGGGCACCTACCTGGAGGCGAAGTACGGGTACAAGAGCCCGGATTTCTACAACGCCGACACAGGAAAGCTCACCACGAAGATCGCCGACCGGTGGGCCGCCCAGGCGAGACGGCAGGTCGACGCGGCGCGTGGCAAACCGGTCGAGTGGCACCTCTCCGACCCGGACGTCGCCGAGGCGGCGCGTGAGATGTTCAAAGAGCAGGGCATCGACGTTAAGGTCATCAACACCCCTGATGATCTGGTCGGCTGAGCGCCGGCCGGGCAGCGGAGCGCAGAACCGAAACCCGAGGAGAGAGTGTCGTGCTGTACGTCGTCGTCAATGGTCTCTGGGGCCCGCGCGAAGAAACCGTGCGGAGCATCGCCGAACGCTGGTCCGGCACGCTCACCGCGCTCAGGGACATTGACGGCACGACCTTCGACGTATGGCACGAGGCCGGCGACGACCTCCCGTCCGACCCCGTGCTGGCGCCCTCGGTCCCCGCACTGGCGGAGTACATCGAGCGGAAGAACACGGGCCCCGACCTCGACGTGGTGGGCTACACGTCGTCGTTGTGGGTGCGGAATCCCGGAGCGGCGTATGTGTCCCTGGCGACGCACGCGGGTGGCACATCGCGCTACGCGCCGCATTCCGTCTCCCTCGTCTTCCGGTCGCGCGAGGTTGACGAAACCGCCGAAGTGATCCGGCGCGCCCCGGAGATCCTGCGCGTCCTCGCGGAGCACTGGGAGATCGACGCCGGCCAGGTGTACGACAAGCCCGTGTACGAGGCGGTGGCCGAGCGCTTCGACCTGGCGAACAGTGCCCCCCGCTGTGGCCGGGCGGTCTTCCTCTCGGCCGGCCGGGCTGCCCTCGCCCCCGAGGATCTGCCCGCGACGTACGTCCGCACCGCACACGGCGGACTGGTCATCGACCTGACCCGTGGCGGTGCCGGGTCCCCGGACATCGAGACGGTCATCGAGGCGAACACCCGGTTGCGGGCCGCCGGAGCGCTGGAGCAGCTCCCGGTGCCGTTCGACCGCGCCACGTTCTGACCACGCGCCCCGGTGAGCGGGGTACGTCCGTCGGAGCAGGCCCCCGCATCGCCACGAACCCGGGCCACGTTCTGACCCTGTGCCCCCGTGCGTGGGGCACGCCCTCAGAGCCAGCCCCGCATCGCCACGAACCCCAGCAGCAGCCCCGCCGCGAACACCCCGAGCCCGAGCGCGAACACCGCGGGCATCAGCACCGGGCCCCACGCCCCCGGCCCGGCCACCGTGGCGTGCTTCGCCGGGTCGGCCGGGTCGTAGCTGACCCGGACCGGCGCCCCGACCTCGAAGCCGAACGGGCCCGGGGCATGGTCGGTGAACTCGATGTCGCGGCCGTCGCGGGCGCGGAACGCGAAGACGTACTCGGTGGCGTGACCTCGCTCCGAGCCCGGCCCCCGGTCGACCGTCCGGCGGTCCGAGCACCACCCCTCGGCGTGTTCGCCGTGCCGCACCAGCCGCAGCACCCGGTACAGCCGGAGCGCGGAACGGACCGCGAACGCGCCGAGGAGCAGGCCGAGCAGCAGCAGGAACGTGGCCGTGCCGCCGGGCAGGATCTGCATGAACGAATGCTCCGGGTCCGCTACTTGACCGTGATCGAATCGACGAACGCGTCCAGGTCCTTCGCGCTCAGCGAGCCCTTCACCGCATTGAGCCGGACCGCGAACGGCACATCCTTCGAATCGACGCCCGCCACCACGACCCCCGTCATCCGGGTGCCCTGCGCCGGTGTCCGGTCCTCGCCGCTCGACGTGAACTCGTAGTCGATCCGGCGCGCCTCACGGGCGCTCTCCGCACCCGCGAGCCGCACCTCCTCGGTCCCCTTGCGGGTGGCCCCGAGACCGATGCCGGCGCCCGCCGCGGACGCCGCCTCGTCGGCGTCGTCCACACCCGTGGCGAAGTCGAGCTGCACCGAGACCATGCCGGTGCGCAGCCCGCCCTCCTCCTTGAGCGCGACGGCCGCGTTGGCCTTCGCCCGGCCGGCCGCGGGCTGCTCCTTGTAGCCCTTCTCCCCGGGGTAGCCGACGGAGAGGCTCTTGGTGTCGAGCTTCTCCCAGCCCTGCGGGAGCGCGGCACTCTCCCCGCCGCATCCGGTGAGCAGGGCGAGGCCGAGGGCGGCGGCCGCGGTCGCGCCGATGGTCCGGTACGTCTTCTTGGTCGTCGTCATCGCCTGTCGCCTCTTCGTCGTGCCCAATCGGTGCTTCCCGTACGGCTACTTCGCGCAGTAGCTGTACGGAAGATACGAGCGCTTGTCGCCCTGCGGAGCGCCGAGGAACTCCGCGTCCGTCAGTGTCTCCTTCTTGTGCTCGTCGGAGATGGAGAATCCCAGACTCATCCCGAGCGAGACCTCGAAGCCGAACTCCTGGGCGTCCGTCTGGCCGTTGTAGTTCATCTTGCTGGACAGGCCGTCCTCGTACATCAGCCGGTCGAAGGGGTCGGTCCCGGTGGGCTTCTCCTGCAAGGAGTGGTCGCCGAACATGTACTCGAACGGGGCGGTGTTGTTGCCGGAGCCGTCCAGCCACTGCTCGGCGACGGCGCGCTTGTCCTCGGTGGCCTTGTCGGTGTCCTTGCCGAAGACGATCGAGTTGGTCAGGACCTCGATGCCGGTCTCGCCGGAGGAGTCGGAGCCGCTGACCTTGCCGCCCCGCTTGTCCTTGCCCTTCTCGCCGTTGTCACCGCTGATGTCGCCCTTGTTCGACGTGGAGCCGTTCTCGGCGGTCTGGGTCATGTCGATCCGGACGATCTTGCCGGTCTTCTGGTCGCGGGTGACGGTGACCGCCCCGGTCCGGTTGTCCTTCGCGGAGGCCGCGCCGCCCAGCGGACCGGCCGAACCGCTGACCTTGCCCTCCAGCTCCAGCTTGGCGGTGTACGTGTACGACTCGTTGCCGTTGACGTCGTCCTTGGTGATGGTCACCTCGGGGGAGAACTTCGCCTTGCCGCCGAGCTTCGCGCCGAGCTTGGACTCGTCGCCCGCGCTGATGGAGAGGCCGCCGTCCGCGTACGCGTTGAGACCGATGGTCGAGTACGAGATCTTCTTGTCGCCGATCTTGCTCTCGACGTCCTTCTTCTTGTCGGCCCACTTCATCCCGGAGTACCAGCCGCCGCCGTAGCCGCCGCTGTACTTCGTGGAGGTCTCCCACATCTTCATTTCTTCGATGTCGTCCCGCATCTTCTGGGCCTCCTCCTCGCTCTTGAAGACCCAGGTGTCACCGTTGGTGATCTTGATGCCGCCGCCGACGTCCACATCGGCCTTGCCCAGTTTGCCGAGCTTCACGCCGGGGGTGCTGGCGGTGGCGCCGGCCGAGGCGGCGTCGGTGAACGTCATGTAGACCAGCTTGTCGTTCTCGTCGACCTTGCCGTCCGCGTTCACATCGGTCTTGGCCTGGCTGACCTTCTGCTGGAAGCCGTACTCGTTGCCCCACTCGAACCAGCCGATCTTTACCTTGTCGCCGACGGTGTCGGAGATGCTGGAGACCTGGCACATCTTGGGCTCGTAGTCGGCGTCCGTCTTCGGCTTCGCGGTGGTTTCCCCGCCGCCGGTGGAGCAGCCGCCACCGCCGCCGCCCATGGCGCTGATCGCGCAGCGGATGCGCTCGCCGATCTGACCGCCGACACCCGCCATGGACATCGCGCCGATCAGCGTCACGACGAGGACGACCACCCCGAGGTACTCCATGGCGGTGGCACCGCCGTCCCGCCAGGAGTACGGCCGGTACGGAGCGGGCTCCGGCTCGTCCGCGCGGTCGTCCAGCAGCCGGTCGACGGCGAGCCCGGCGGTCGCACCGGTCACCAGCGAGACGATCGGCATCAACGTGCCCTCGAAGCCCACGAGGTGCCAGGACACGGCCAGTCCGTACACCAGCGCGGCGACCGGGACACCGAGGGAGGCGAGCAGCGTCAGCAGACGGGATTCGCGGTACTCGTCGGGCAGGACGCGGGCGGCGGCCAGGACCGTGAGGACGGTCGTGATGACGTTGGGGACGTGCAGCAGGGCCAGCCGCCAGCCGAAGCTCATGAGCCGCTCGTCGGTGGCCAGCAGCTCGACGAGTCCGCGCGAGACCAGGTACCCGGAGGCGATGTAGACCAGGGCGCCGGCGGCCCAGCTGCGGGTCAGGGCGAAGAACGCGCCGCCGCTCGTGTCGGATCTGCCTCCGTTCCCCGGCGGTATGTGGCCCACGCCTCCGCTTCCCCAGCCCCCGCCACCAGTCACGGTTCTTCCTCTCCGACGCCCACTTGCCATGCCTGTGCCCGCAGTTCCGCATTCGGGTGTGGTCGTGAGCGTACGGACGTACGAGCCGGGTGACCTGGGCCCTTGGCCCCAAAACCGGGCCCAACGGGCGATGCCCCGCCCCGCCGCGAGGTGCGGACGGGGCAGGGCATCGAGGGAGAGGGGGACGGGTGCGGCCGGGTCAGTCCAGGTCGTCCGCGAACGTTCCGGCGCGCTCGGCGACCTCCGGTCTGCGGACCCGCAGGACGGCGAAGCCGACGATGCCGACGACGAGCGCGCCGACGAACACGTACGGCAGCACGTTCAGCGGCCAGGCCGGGGCGGGCCACAGGTTGCGGTAGAAGACGTAGACCATCGCGGCGGCGCCGATCAGCCCCAGGCCCCAGGTGAGCAGCAGGCCGCGGGCCCCGATCCGGCGTACGAACAGTGGCGCGGCCAGACACACCAGGGTGTAGCTGAGCATGTAGCCGAAGACACCGATGGTGTCGATGTACGTCGTCGCGTTCAGCGGTTCGGTCCCGGCGCCGACCACGAGCACCGCGGGCAGGGCGACGAACGGGGCGACGGCCCAGATGGCCGCGGACGGGGTCCGGTGGCGGGGGTGGGCGACGCCGAGCCGGGCCGGCATCACACCCTCCTTCGCCATGCCGAACAGCAGCCGGGCGGCGACGGTGATGCAGGCCATCACCACGGCCACGAACGAGGCCGCGAAGCCCGCGTGCAGGAAGAACTTGAGGAAGCCGAGTCCGGACAGCTCCGCCAGTTCGTCCATCGGGTCGGCGCTCCTGGCCAGGGCGTCCGCCCCGCCGAACCCGGCGACCTGCGCGTAGGTGGCGAACATGTACAGCACACCGGCCAGTACCGCGCTGCCCATCACCGAGCGGGGGATCGCCTTGTACGGGTCGGTGGCCTCGGCGCCCAGCGACGCGGCGCCCTCGAAGCCGACGAAGCCGAGCACGCCCAGCACCACGGCGAAGACGACACCGTCGAGGGTGGAGCCGCTGAGACTCAGCTGCTCGGTGTCGATGATGTTCCCGCTCTTGAAGAAGGCCGGGACCAGCACGACGACGATGAGGACGATCGACACGACCTCCAGGACGGAGGCGACCCGGGCCGCCGTCCGCACACTGGCGATGGTCAGCCGGATCGCGACGGCGGCCAGCAGCACATCGAGCAGGATCTGGCCGGGGATGCCGGTGAAGAGCCCGATGCCGATCTGGTCCAGGGCGCGCGCCGTGTAGTAGCCGGCCCCGGCGAGCGAGCCCGAGCCGATGCACACCGCACCGATGAGCAGCGCCCAGCCGGTCACGAACGAGCCCGGGGCCCCGAGCGAGAGCCGGGAGAAGGCGTACAGCGAACCGACCCCGGCGCGCCTGCGGGCGAAGACGCAGATGCAGTACGCGATGGCGAGGACGGCGGCCATGGCCAGGAAGAACGAGAACCAGGCGCCGTTGCCCGCGGACGCCGCCATGCTGGCGGGGGCGAACGCGATGACGGCGCTGGGCGCGACGTTGGCGACGCTCTGCGCGCCGACCTCGAACGTGGAGACGGAGCGGTGGGCCAGGCCGTCGGCCGGCTTCTCGGCGGTGGACTGCTTTCCGGCGGTGCTCATGTCCGGTCCTCCATCATCAGCAGCTGACGCAGGGCGTGGCCGGCGGCGAGGTCGGCCAGTGCGTCGCCCGCCTCGTCCAGCGGACGCCGTGCCGAGATCATCGATTCCACGTCGAGGTCACCCGACACCACGAGGTCCACGAGTGCCGGGATGTCCCGGGCCGCGTCGACCGAGCCGTAGTTGGAGCCGAGGATGCGCTGGTCGGCCTCGGCGAGGGCGAGCGGGTCGAAGCGCGCGGTGCGGCCGGTCGGCGGGAGGCCGACGATGACGGCGGCGCCGCCCTGGCCGAGGGCCGCGATGGACTGCTCGGTGGTCTCGATCTTGCCGATGGCGTCGAACACGTAGTCCAGGCCCTCCGGGACCAGGGCGCGCAGCGCCTCGACGACATCGCCGTCCCGGGCGTCGACCGCGTCCGTCGCGCCGAGCCGGCGGGCCAGCTCCAGCTTCTGGGGGACGACGTCCACGGCGACGATGCGGCCGGCCTTCGCCAGCCGGGCGCCCTGTACGCAGGACAGGCCCACACCGCCGCAGCCGATGACGGCGACGGTGGCCCCGGCCTCGACGCCCGCCGTGTTGCGGACCGCGCCGACCCCGGTGGCGATGGCGCAGCCGACCAGGGCGATGACGTCGAGGGGCGCGTCCTCGCGGACCTTGATCGCGCCGGAGGCGGGGACCACGACGCGCTCGGCGAACGAGGAGACGCCCAGGTAGTGGTGGGCCGGCTCGCCGTCGACCGAGAGCCGGCTGGTGCCGTCGTACAGCACCCCGCCGGGCGCCACGACCTCGGCGACCAGGCTGCACGCGGCGGGGCGGCCGGCCAGGCAGAAGCGGCAGCTGCCGCAGGAGGGGACCCAGGACAGTACGACGTGGTCGCCGACCGCCAGCCCGGTGACGCCCGCGCCGAGCGCGGTGACCACGCCGGAGCCCTCGTGCCCCATCACGACCGGGGTGGGGTGGTCCCACTCGCCGCGGATGACATGGAGGTCGGAGTGGCAGACCCCGGCCGCCGTCACGGCGACCTCGACCTCACCGGGGCCGGGCGGGGCCAGGGTGACGTCGGTGACGGCCACCTCCTGGCCCGGGGAGCGGAAGACGACGCCGCGCACGGTGCGCGCGCTGCTCTCTTGGAAGGACGGGGAGCTCATCGGCTTCCTCCTCGGGTGGTGCGGAAGGGGTGGGGAGCGCGGTACGGCCGGCGCTCGGAGGCGGGCGGCACAGCGGCCCGCCGGGACGCCTTGTTTAGCGCCATTAAACTTTCGTCAAGTTTTACAGCACTAAACTCGATGGGTAAAGACCCTTCTGGTAACCCTTCCGACCTGCGTCTTCCCCCGGCCACTGCCCGTGACCCCGCCGACAGGTAGCGTGTCCGCCATGCCCGAAGCTCCTGACACCCACATGTCCACGATCGGCCCGAGGCTGCGTGAGCTCCGCCTGGCGCAGGGCCTGACGCTCGCCCAGGTGGCCGGGACGGCGGGCGTGACCAAGGGGTTCGTCAGCCTCGCCGAGCGCGGCAAGACCTCGGTCTCCGTCCCGACCCTGATCCGCATCTGCGAGGCCCTGGGCACCGGCATCGCCACGCTCTTCGACTACCCGGACCAGGACGTCGTCAGGGGCGGCGAGGGCGCCAAGCTGGAGATGGGCGGCCACGGCATCGAGGAGTTCCTGCTGACGCCCGCCGAGGAACGGCACGTCCAGGTCATGCGGACGATCCTGCGGCCCGGCGGCGGCTCCGGCGGCGCGTACAGCCTGGAAGCCGAGACGGTCTTCGCGTACCTGGTCCGCGGCACGCTGCGGCTGAGCGTGGACGGCGAGCCCCGCTTCCTGGAGGCCGGCGACTCCACGACGTTCTCGGCGCGGGCCGCGCACGCCTGGGACAACCCCGGCGAGGACGAGGCCGAGGTCCTCTGGTCGATCGCCCCGGCGCTGCCGCTGTCCCGTACGAAGCTCCGGCCGTAGCCCGGCCCGCGCCGCGCCGGAGACTTCGACGGCCGGCCGTACGTCAGGAGTCGCGCGGGCCGCGCGTGTCCTCACGCCGGGAGAGGTCGAGGACGAGCCGCCCATGGCTCAGCCGTTCGACGGCGGCGGCCAGGATCTCCCAGTCGCCGGACGCGAACGTCCGCGAGTCCGCCAGATGCTGACGGCCGCTCCCGGGCCGGGCCGGAACCGCGTACAGCGCGACGACCGGATCGTGCCGGTCGCTGTCGAACTCCAGCAGGGCGATGTCCGGCCAGCGCACCGAACGCGTGATCACCCAGGTACCGCGCCGGGTGCGGGAGCCCCGCTCCTCGTGCACGGTCACGCACTCCCGGTCCACGGTGATCCGGACGCCGTCGCCGGTGACGGTGACGGGGCCGGTGGCGCCGCTCCGGCCGGGCCGGGCCTCACCGGCACGGGGGGTGACCACCCGTTCCTGCGGCGGGGGCGGTGCCGGACGCGATTCCGTACGCGCCGGGGGCGGTTCCGTACGCGGCCGGGGCGGCGACGGGCGCGATCCCGGCCGCTGCCGGGCCACGATCCGCACGGTCAGCATCAGATCCCCGTCGGGCTCCGCCCTGCCGCCGGGTGCGCCCCTGCCACGGACCCGCAAGGTGCTGCCGTCCCGGACACCGCCCGGAATCCGTACGCTGACGGAGTGCCGGCCCGGCAGGCCCCGCCCGCTGCCCAGGCACCGGACGCACCGCGCACGGGCGGTGCCGACGCGCACCCCCGACCCACCGCAGCGTGTGCACAGGGTCCTGGCCCGGAACCCGACCGGCTTCGTGGCGCCGGCCCGCGCCTCCTCGGCCGTGAGCGCCAGCCGCGCGCGGACCGGACGGCCCGTCCGGCTGTCGCGGGTGGCCACATAACAGGCGCCCAGGAAGAGCGCCGCGCCGAAGACCACGCCCGCGCCGCCCATGACGCGCTCCTGCGTCATCGCCTCGTCGAGGTCGCGCTGCGAGTACGTATGGGCGTCGGACGAGACATCGCCGCCGCGGACTGTCCGAGTGACGCAGGTGTCCCCCGGGTAGATGCCCTGGCCGCCGCAGCGCACATGAGGATCGAGCAGCGAGGTCAGCCCCCAGCCGAAGGCCAGGAAGCCGACCACGACGGCCAGGATGGCCCCTAAACGCGTCCGTCCGTCCACTACCGGTCGGCCTCCCTCTGGCCGATCGTCACCCGCACCCCCGGACGGATCCCCCACTTCTCCATCGCCCCGGCCTCCGCCTCGATCACATGCCGGGCCCGCAGCCGGGGCATCCCCAGCCGGCCGGGCTTCATCGTGTGGACCGCCACCACCTTGAACTTCCGGTCCAGGTACGCCACATCGATGGTGAACCGCATCCGGAAGCTGTGCACACTCCCGCACGGGGTGATCATGAGGGCGCCGTCGATCCCGTCCTGCCCCAGCAGCCCGCGACTCCGGGCCCGGTAGGAGGCCGCGATCCGCAGCGGTATCACCTCCTGCGGCCCTCCCTGTGCGTCGGTGACCGTCAACGTGCCTGTGCCATTGCGCCATTGAGCCATGGCCACGAAGGTAGCGGCAGGTGACCGCTCATGGGCCCCCAACAGTGGGCAGTGGGCCCCAGGACCCATGACCCGGGCCCGGCACCCGCCTAGGGTCGGGCCGTGGACGCCATGCTGACAGTGCTCGCCGCACTCTGGGGCGCAGCGGCCGGACTGCTGGTCCCGCGCGCCGCCTACCGGTTCTCCGTCGAACCGGAGGACCCCTGGCGCGACGCCTGCCCCGAGGGCCACGCCCTGGCCGGGGCGGCCCGCGGCTGGCTCGGCTCCACCCGGTGCGCGCGGTGCGCGGCCGTGCCCGTACCCGCCGCCACGGGCGACGGGCCGGGCGACCGGGGCGACGGGCCGGACCGCCCGCGGCCCGCCGCGCGTTACGCCCCCGGCGTCCTCGTCCCCGTCGTCACCGCGCTCGCCTGCGCCGTCCTCGCGGCGGCCACCGGGCTCCGCCCCGAACTGGCCGTCTGGCTGCTGACGGCACCCGTCGCCGTACTCCTGGCGACCATCGACCGCCGCGTCCACCGGCTGCCCGACCGGCTGACCCTGCCCGCCGCCGGGGCCGTCGCCGTACTCCTCGGCGCCGCCGCGCTCCTCCCCGAGCACGCCGGATCCTGGACGTCCGCCCTGCTCGGCGGCGCCGCGCTCGGGGGCTTCTACTTCCTGCTCTTCCTCATCAACCCGAACGGAATGGGCTTCGGGGACGTCAAGCTCGCCCTGTCGCTGGGCATGGCGCTGGGCTGGTACGGCTGGGCCGTGGTCTTCGTCGGAGGCTTCGCCGGGTTCCTGCTCGGAGCGGTGTACGGATTCGGGCTGATGGTCCTCAAGCGGGCCGGACGCAAGACCGGCATCCCGTTCGGCCCGTTCATGATCACGGGCGCGCTGCTCGGCCTGCTGCTCGGCGCACTGGCCGCCTGACCCCGCCGCGCCCGCGGCCCCGCCGTATCGGAGTCGCGCCACCCGGCAGCCGGCTGACACCATTCCCGTATGTCCGGAACCACCGAAGAAGCATCGGCCGAAGCAGAACGCGCACGATTCGAAGCCCTCGTCGCGGAGGCGGACGCCGTCTCCGTCGACGGCTGGGACTTCTCCTGGCTCGACGGCCGGGCCACCGAGGAGCGCCCCTCCTGGGGGTACGCCCGAGCCATGGCCGACCGGATGGGGCGGGCCAGGGCCGCGCTCGACATCCAGACGGGCGGCGGCGAGGTCCTCGCCTCCGTACCGAAGCTGCCGCCGCTCGCCGTCGCCACCGAGTCCTGGCCGCCGAACGTCGCCCGCGCCACCGCGCTCCTGCACCCGCTCGGCGCGGCCGTGGTCGCCGACCCGGACGAGCCGCCGCTGCCGTTCGGCGACAACGCCTTCGACCTGGTGGTCAGCCGGCATCCGGTGAGCACGCGGTGGGCGGAGATCGCACGGGTGCTCACCCCCGGCGGCACCTACTTCTCGCAACAGGTCGGCCCGGCCAGCGTCTTCGAGCTCGTCGAGTACTTCCTCGGCCCGCAGCCCCCCGAGGTGCGCGGCGGCCGGGACCCCGAGAAGGCGCGCGCGGCGGCCGAGGCGGCCGGGCTGGAGGTCGTCGACCTGCGGATGGAACGACTGCGCACCGAATTCCTCGACATCGGCGCCGTCGTCTACTTCCTGCGCAAGGTGATCTGGATGGTGCCGGGCTTCACCGTCGAGGAGTACCGGCCGCGACTGGCCGAACTGCACCACCGGATCGAGACCGAGGGGCCGTTCCTCGCCCACACCACCCGATTCCTGATCGAGGCCCGCAAGCCGGATGCCAAGGCCTGAGACGCACCCGCCGCTCCCGGCCCGGAGATGCGACCCTGGACGGTGAGCGCCTGGGGAAGGACTTGGCCATGAGGGTGGGGAACGAAGAGGACGCACCGCGGGTCCCGCGGCAGGGGAGGGCCGACTGGCTCAGAGGCGCGCGGATCACCGGAGTGGTCGGGGTCTTCTACCGCCCGGAGGGACGGCTGGGAGAGCCGGAAGCCGTCGAATTCCTGCTGGCCGACGGCCAGTCGGTGCTCCTGACCTGTGCCTCAGACGGGACCCTGCGCGTCGGCCCCGGCGCCTGGCCGCGGCTGCCCGACTGGTGTGTACCGTCGGGGCAGTGGGAGTTCGCCACTGTGTCGAACCTGCCGGAGCCGCCCGACGGCGGCTGGACGGTCACCCGCACCGAGGAACGCGGGGACGAGAACGGCCAGGTCCGCGAGGCCGTCATCCGCTGCGAGGGCGGCAGCTTCGTGGTCATCGGCGGCGACACCGTCGCGATCCGCTTCACCCGCGGCCACCGCGGCGCCCCGGCGGCCACCTGAGGGCTGTCCCGTAATCCCTGGCGGGCGTGCGACGACAGCCACGGCACCTCGCCGCGTTGTCGGGACGCCCGAATACATCCAGTATTCGGGCGCCCCTCCGCCTTGCGATGCACCGCGTCTGACGCCGCACGCTGATCCACCAGGGATTACGGGACAGCCCTCAGAGACGGGTCCGCCGGACAAGCCCCGAGTGTCTCCCGCCCATCCGCCCTACGCGTGCGCCCCCACCGTCACCTTGCCCACCGTCAGCTCCGCGTTCCCCTCCAGCACCGCCCCGACCCGCGCCACCTCCGCCTCCAGCTCCCGCAGCTGCCCTGCCGTCAGCGGGGCCAGTGGCTCCACGGTCACCGCGATCCGGCGGCCCGAACGCCGCTGGTGCCACACCCCGGCCGCGGTGCCGTCGACCAGCAGCACCGGGAAGTTCCCCGCCTGACCGCCCGCCAGCGCACGCGTGTACGCCGCACCCGGGAAGAGCCGCTCGCGCGGCTGGGACGCGATGAGGAAGGCGTCGAAGTAGGGGAGCAGCCGCACCCCGCGGACCGGC
Organism: Streptomyces sp. NPDC007164; assembly: GCF_040634135.1. Taxonomy (NCBI): domain Bacteria; kingdom Bacillati; phylum Actinomycetota; class Actinomycetes; order Kitasatosporales; family Streptomycetaceae; genus Streptomyces; species Streptomyces sp. NPDC007164. Next base: position 309,381 of record NZ_JBEYFB010000004.1, on the reverse strand, counting down.
TCCGCCGAGAATTCGGTGTCGCCCGCCACCACCCAGGCCGGGCCGCCCTCGTACGCCACCTGCTCGATCTCCCCGCGCGCCGCCGCCCCCGCGAACAGCTCCCCGGCCCAGCCCGGGGCCGCCGCCAGCCACTTCGCGAAGTGCGCGGGCGTCGCGGGTCCGTACGCGTGCAGATAGCGGCGTACGAGACCGGCGAGCGCCTCGGGGCCGTCGAGCGGCACGACACCGGGGCGGGTGTAGGTGACCCTGCGGCCGCGATCCGGCGCGAAGCACAACACCCCGCGGTGACCCGCCAGATGCATCACCTGCCGCCAGCGCGGCCACATGCCCTGGAACGCGGGCACCACCGGGTCCCCCGCCCACGCCCCGGCCCGCTCCACCACCGCGTCGGACAGCTCGTCGGCGGTCAGCTCGGCCCCGGTCAGCGCGTCCTCGATCGCGGCGAGCACCGTGCCGACCTGCTCCGGTGTCATCCGGGCATCCTTGGAGAGCGGGTTCCGCCCGGTCGGCAGCGCGGACAACGCGCCGGTCCACAGCGGGAGTTCGTTCATCGGCAGCAGATGGACGGTGCCACGCGGCCCGAACGTCTTGACCAGGGTGCGGTCCTTCCACAGCGCGCCGCGCACATCGGTACGGGTCACGTCCGTGGTCCGCAGCCCGACGGAGAGCTCGGCGGCCGACATCACCTGGGCGTGCGCGGCCGGCAGCGTATCGGCCACTTCGGCGGGGGCGAGGCGACCGGGGGACACGAGCCCCTGGCGTGCCATCCGGCGGGCATTCGCGGCGGTCCAGGTCACGGTTGTGGTTCGGCTCGTCATGGCGATGAAACTATCGGCCCATCAGGTCAGGTCCTGTCCCATACTCGGCCCATGACCTCCGCGGGACGTACAGCCCGGATACTCGCCGCAGCGGCGGCACTCGCCCTCGTCCCCGTCCTGGCCGGCTGCGGCACCGAGCGGGCCGGAGCGGGCGCCGGGGACACGGCCCCCGGCGCGAACGGCAGCCCGCCGGTCCGGGGGGACTCCTCGGTCGACGGCAGCGACGCCTCGAAATACCGGGAGAACCACGCCTTCCAGTCCACCGCCGAGCTGTCCCCGGCCGACCGGGCCAAGGCAGACGCCGAGGTGGCGAAGGTCAAGGCGGGTCTGGCCGGGATCGCGGAGGGCCGCAGGACCACCGAGCCCCGGGTCCGGGCGGCCCTCGCCGGTCTGGGCTACAGCTCCGGCGCCATCACCACCGGCACCTTCGGTCCGCACCGCAACACCTTCGTGCTCGACCTCGGCACCATCTGCGTCGAGGGCTCGCTGGACGGCGTGGTCAACGGCCTGGTCACGGCCGAGGCGCACGGCAAATACCTCGAAGGAACCGGCTGTGTGAAGCCGGTCGGCGGGCACTGAGACGTCAACCCGGCGATGCGCGCAACGGAGTCCGGTGAATCCGGAGAGTGATTGTGGAGTGGCGTGGCGCCCAGCATCACTTACGAAGGGTTATGGTGGAAACCCCCCCTCGGGCCGGTCCGTATCCCCCCCCACGGACCGGCCCGTTTTTTGTCCGGGCCGCGACGCCGGGCCCGTGGCGCCCCGCGGGGCGCCCGCCCCGTCAGCTCCGTCCGGCCCAGATGTTGGTGCCCGCGGTGTCCACGGCGAAGGTGTCGATCTCCGTCAACTCCTCGGCGGACAGCGGCTGTCCGGCCAGCGCCGCGACGTTCTCCTCCAGCTGCTTCACGCTCGACGCGCCGATCAGCGCGGACGTCATCCGGCTGTCGCGCAGCACCCAGGAGAGCGCCAGCTGGGCGAGCGACTGACCGCGCCGGCGGGCGATGTCGTTCAGCCCGTTCAGCCGGCGCACCACCTCGTCCGAGAGCAGACCGGGGTCCAGGGACTTGCCCTGCGTGGCGCGGGAACCCTCCGGGATGCCCGTCAGGTACTTCCCGGTGAGCAGGCCCTGGGCGAGCGGCACGAAGGAGATGCAGCCCATGCCGGCCGTCTCCAGGGTGTCGAGCAGGTCGTCGTCCTCGATCCAGCGGTTGATCATCGAGTAGGACGGCTGGTGGATCAGCGCCGGTACGCCCATCTCGCGCAGCAGCCCGGCCGCCTCGGCGGTCTGCTCCGCGTTGTACGAGGACACCCCCACGTACAGCGCCTTGCCCTGCCGGACGGCGGAGGCCAGCGCCCCCATCGTCTCCTCCAGCGGGGTCTCCGGGTCGAAGCGGTGGGAGTAGAAGATGTCGACGTAGTCCAGCCCCATCCGGTTCAGCGAGGCGTCGAGCGACGACAGCAGGTACTTGCGGGAACCCCATTCGCCGTACGGGCCGGGGTGCATCTCGTAACCGGCCTTGGTGGAGATGATCAGCTCGTCCCGGTACGGGGCGAAGTCCTGGCGGAAGAGCTTGCCGAAATTGAGCTCGGCGGAGCCGGGCGGCGGCCCGTAGTTGTTGGCCAGATCGAAGTGGGTCACACCGAGATCGAAGGCGCGGCGCAGAATCGCCCGCTGGGAGTCCAGCGTGCGGTCGTCGCCGAAGTTGTGCCAGAGGCCGAGAGAGACGGCGGGGAGCTTGAGACCGCTGCGGCCGGTGCGGCGGTACTCCATCGAGTCGTAGCGCGATGGGGCGGCCTGGTAGTGGAGAGGGGAATCAGTCACGTTTCTCTCCTTATCACGGACTTGTGACAGGCCGGGTTGGGCCGGTACGCCGCCTGCGCAGTAATGTGGCGGCTTCGGGGACTGCCACGGCACGGCGGGGCGACGGACTCTGTGGACCCGTGCGGCGATTCCCAGGGGGACGACCCCGGACCCCGGGCAAAGGGGCGGGCGGGCCCGCACGGAACCGAGAGGTGAACTCAGTGAACTTGCGCGACCTGGTGTACGGGCTCTACGCGCGCCGGGTGGAGGCCCGCCTCGACCACACCCAGGTGCCCAAGCACATCGGCGTCATCCTCGACGGCAACCGGCGCTGGGCGAAGGCGTCCGGCGGCACAGCCGCGCAGGGTCACCAGGCCGGCGCGGACAAGATCAAGGAACTCCTCGGCTGGTGCAGCGAGACGGATGTGGAAGTCGTCACCCTCTGGCTGCTCTCCACGGACAACTTCGACCGGCCCGAGTCCGAGCTGAAGCCGCTCCTCGGGATCATCGAGAACACCGTGCGCGACCTCGCGGCCGACGGCCGCTGGCGGGTCCACCACGTCGGCACGCTCGACCTGCTGCCCGCCCACACCCAGACGGTGCTCAAGGAGGCCGAGCAGGCCACGGTCGACGTGGACGGAATACTGGTCAATGTCGCCGTCGGCTACGGCGGCCGCCAGGAGATCGCCGACGCGGTCCGCTCGCTGCTGCTGGACCACTCCGACAAGGGGACCTCGTTCGAGGACCTGGCGGAGATCGTCTCCACCGACCTGATCTCCGAGCACCTCTACACCCGGGGCCAGCCCGACCCGGACCTCGTCATCCGCACCAGCGGCGAGCAGCGGCTGTCCGGCTTCATGCTCTGGCAGACGGCGCACTCCGAGTACTACTTCTGCGAAGTCTTCTGGCCGGCCTTCCGCAAGGTCGACTTCCTCCGCGCGCTGCGCGACTACGCGGCCCGGGGCCGCCGCTTCGGCGGCTGACTCCCCGCAGGCCCTTCGGCCCGGCGCCCTTTCCGACGGTCCGCCACTTCCGGCCCGTCCGGCGTTCGAGGACACAACCGCGCGGATGGCGAGCCCGAACCCACCTGCCCCGGGGCACAAATCCCAGCTCACCCCGCCCGCCCCGGGCGGCATGGCTTCGCGTGTTCGAGGGAATACCCCTGACAGGTCGACGTCCGGTCAAAAACCAGGCGGACGTCGTGTCCAAGTGAGCGGCATGGAGTCCGCTCGCCCGGGAGGCCCTTTGCACACGAAGGACCGTACGAACAACGCGGCCGACGCGGAGGGCCGGTACCCGGCCCGTGCTTCGGGGCCCGAACCCGGTCCGTCCTCTCCCATTGGGATGCTCCGCGACACCGTCGCACCCCAACCTCGTCCGAGGGGGTACGTCCTTCCGTGGTGACCAGCACAAAGCGCCGCATGTCCGACAGGCGCACCTACGTTCTCGACACCAGCGTCCTGCTGGCCGATCCCAACGCCATGGCCCGGTTCGACGAGCACGAAGTGGTGCTCCCGATCGTCGTGGTCACGGAACTGGAGGCCAAACGGCACCATCCGGAGCTCGGCTACTTCGCCCGGCAGGCGCTGCGCCTGCTGGACGACTTCCGGGTCCGCCACGGCCGGCTGGACGCCCCGATCCCGCTCGGGGATCTGGGCGGGACGCTGCGCGTCGAACTCAACCATTCCGACCCCGGCGTACTGCCGGCCGGCTACCGGTTGGGGGACAACGACTCACGGATTCTCGCGGTCGCGCGCAATCTCCAGGCCGAGGGGTACGACGTCACCGTCGTCTCCAAGGACCTGCCCCTGCGCATCAAGGCGTCCTCGGTCGGCCTCCTCGCGGAGGAGTACCGCGCCGAACTCGCCATCACCGACTCCGGCTGGACCGGCATGTCGGAGGTCCCGCTCTCCGGCGAGCAGGTGGATCTGCTCTACGGAGAGGAGAGGCTGTACGTACCCGAGGCCGCCGAACTGCCCGTGCACACCGGACTGGTCCTCCAGTCCGAGCGCGGCAAGGCGCTCGGCCGGGTCACCGCCGAGGGCAATGTGCGCCTGGTGCGCGGCGACCGGGAGGCCTTCGGCATCCATGGCCGCAGCGCCGAACAGCGCATCGCCCTCGATCTGCTCCTCGACCAGGACGTCGGCATCGTGTCGCTGGGCGGCCGGGCCGGCACCGGAAAGTCGGCGCTGGCGCTCTGCGCCGGTCTCGAAGCCGTCCTGGAGCGCAGGCAGCACCAGAAGGTGATGGTCTTCCGCCCGCTGTACGCGGTCGGCGGGCAGGAACTGGGCTATCTCCCCGGCACCGAGGCCGAGAAGATGAGCCCCTGGGCGCAGGCCGTCTTCGACACGCTCTCGGCGGTGGCCGGACGCGAGATCATCGAGGAGGTGCTGGGGCGCGGGATGCTGGAGATCCTGCCGCTCACCCACATCCGGGGCCGCTCGCTGCACGACGCCTTCGTGATCGTCGACGAGGCACAGTCGCTCGAACGGAACGTACTGCTGACCGTGTTGTCCCGGATCGGGGCGAATTCCCGGGTGGTGCTCACACATGACGTGGCCCAGCGGGACAACCTCAGGGTCGGCCGGTACGACGGAGTCGTCGCCGTGGTCGAGAAGCTGAAGGGCCATCCGCTCTTCGCGCATGTCACCCTCACCCGCTCCGAGCGCTCGCAGATCGCCGCACTGGTGACCGAAATGCTGGAGGAAGGCCAGATCTGATACGGGATACGACAGTTGGTGCCGCCCGGCGAGCGAAGCAGCTTAGCCGGGCGGCACCGTGCTGCGGCGCCATTTCCGTAAATCACTTGCTCCAAACGAGGTGTGAGCTTTCACACGCAACAGAGAATTGCTTCCCGGTGCGCCGTTCCGGCAGAGTCTTGCTTCCGTCAGGCCCCGCATACGGCACACCCGCACCTCCAGAGGTGCCACGCAGCACACAACTCAACAAACGCCGTCCGTATGCCGCCCGCGAGCACCACGCGGCACTCCCTCCGGGGAGTCGCCCACCGGGCCCGTGCCTCCCGTGACCCAGGCAGTAGGGAGGCCAGCGCCAGGGGCACGATTGCGTCCGCGAGGTCACCTAAGCGGGCGATGCTGGAAGGACACCGTGTGAGCCGGATCTCGGTCCGGGGGTTCGCTGTGGCATCTGCCACCGCCGTGACCACCGTTGGCGCCGTCGTAGGCGTTGCATCGGGCAGCACCCCTGCTGTCGACGACAACAACTTCGAGGCGACCGCAGCCGACACCACGCTGCTCGCAGACATCCCCGCGGGCCAGCAGGCCCAGGTGCAGACCGCCTCGCTGACGCAGCAGGCCGACGCCCAGGCCTCCGCGGCCGACTCGGCCGCGAAGAAGTCCGTGGAGGAAGCGGCCCGCATCCAGGCTGCCAAGGACGCCAAGTCGAAGAAGGCGGCGGCCGAGGACAAGCTGGAGAAGGAGCGCCTGGAGAAGAAGAAGGACGAGGCCGAGCGCGCCAGCCGTTCTTCGGTCCGCAGTGCCTCCTCCTTCACCGCGAAGGGCTCGTACACCATCGCCGAGATCCAGGCGATGGCGCGTCAGATCGTGCCCGCGGACCAGTTCCAGTGCTTCAGCAACATCGTGAACGTCGAGTCGAGCTGGAACTACCGGGCGAGCAACCCGTCCTCCGGTGCCTACGGTCTCGTCCAGGCGCTCCCCGGTTCGAAGATGGCCACGGCCGGAGCCGACTGGATGACCAACCCGGCCACGCAGATCAAGTGGGGCCTCAACTACATGAACAGCGGCCGCTACGGCAGCCCGTGCGCCGCCTGGTCCTTCTGGCAGGCCAACCACTGGTACTAGAACCCCGGCACCTCCCGAGGTTCATGTTCCTCTCGCGCAGAGCCCCCCGCCGTCCTACGGTGGGGGGCTTCGCGCGTGTACGGTCGGTCCGAACCGTCCAGTGGGGGAGCGGTGGGGAGAGAAAGACGGGGGAAGAGGAACGATCATGTCGAAACTTCCGGGGTGGCTCGGCCGGCTGGGTGCCGAACTGACCGAGCTGGGCGACCGGCTGGAGCAGCGCAGGGACGAGGCCGCCGGGCACGGGGCCGGGCGTACCGGGCTGCCGGAGTCCGGTGACGCCGGGCCGGCCGGGGACGTGCCCGTCCCCGCCGCGGCAGCCGCGGACGTTCCGGCCGGGGCCGTGCGGGTCGCGGACGAGCGGGCCGGGGAGGAGCGGCGCGGTGCCGCGGCCGACCGTGTGCCGCCGCCGCCCTCGTACGCCCCCTCCGTCGCCGCCCGGCCCGATCCGGTCGCGGCGATCCCCTGGGGGATGCGCGTCGCGGCGGAGGCGGGCTGGCGGCTGCTGGTCCTGGCGGGCACCCTCTGGGTGCTGATGCGGGTCATCAGCGCCGTACAGCTGGTGGTGCTGGCGTTCGTCGCCGCGCTGCTCGTCACCGCGATGCTCCAGCCGACCGTCGCCCGGCTGCGCGGCTACGGGCTGCCGCGCGGCCTGGCCACCGCCGTCACGGCGGTCCTGGGCTTCGTCATCATGGGCCTGGTCGGCTGGTTCGTGGTCTGGCAGGTCATGGACAACATCGACACCCTCTCCGACAAAGTGCGGGACGGTATCGAGGAGTTGAAGCGCTGGCTGCTCGACAGCCCCTTCCATGTCACCGAGCAGCAGATCAACGACATCGCGAAGAACCTCAGCGACACCATCGGCACCAACACCGAGCAGATCACCTCCGCCGGACTGGAGGGCGTCACCGTGATGGTGGAGGTCCTCACCGGGATACTGCTGGCGATGTTCTCGACGCTCTTCCTGCTGTACGACGGAAGGCGCATCTGGCACTGGGTGCTCAAGCTGGTGCCGGCCCAGGCCCGGCCGGGGGTCGCGGGCGCCGGACCGCGCGCCTGGCGGACGCTGACCGCCTATGTGCGGGGCACCGTCATAGTGGCGCTGATCGACGCGATCTTCATCGGGCTCGGGATCTTCTTCCTCGATGTGCCGATGGCGGTGCCGCTGGCCGTCTTCATCTTCCTCTTCGCCTTCATCCCGCTGGTGGGTGCCGTGATCTCCGGGGCGCTGGCGGTGGTCGTGGCGCTGGTCACCGAGGGCGTGTTCACCGCCCTGATGGTGCTGGCGGTGGTCCTCGCCGTGCAGCAGATCGAGGGCCATGTGCTCCAGCCGTTCATCCTGGGACGCGCGGTGCGGGTGCATCCGCTCGCCGTCGTCCTCTCGGTCGCCGCAGGCGGCATGATCGCGGGCATCGGCGGTGCGGTCGTCGCGGTGCCGCTGGTCGCGGTCACCAACACGGTGGTCGGCTATCTGCGGACGTACGGGCAGGAACAGGCTCTGAGATACGCGCCGTCCCCGCGCGGGGCGACCGCGCTCGATGTCGCTCCGACCCCGGCGCCGGGCTCGCCGCCCGAGAACGGCGACCGCGACGACGAGAACGGCGCCGGCGGCGGCACGAAGGGCAGCTCCTAGGTTTCCCGGCACAAAGGGAGAAGGGCCCCGGGGACGGTCGGTCGTCCACGGGGCCCTTCTCGTACAGGGGGTACTGCTGGTCCTACTCGGCGAGCACGGCCTCGGCATCGAGGGTCACGCCGACCGCCTGGATCACCGAGGCGATCTTGACGGCTTCCTGAATGGTCTCACGGTCCACGCCGGCCTTGCGCAGCACCTGCTCGTGGGAGTCCAGGCACTGGCCGCAGCCGTTGATCGCGGAGACGGCGAGCGACCACAGCTCGAAGTCGATCTTCTCCACGCCGGGCTTGCCGATGACGTTCATCCGCAGACCCGCGCGGAGCGTCCCGTACTCGGGGTCCGACAGCAGGTGCCGGGTCCGGTAGAAGACGTTGTTCATCGCCATGATGGCGGCGGCCGACTTCGCGGCGGTGTACGCCTCCGCGGAGAGGTTGGCCTTCGCCTCCGGCTCCAGCTCGCGCAGCACCTTCGGCGAGCGCGAGGCGATCGCGCAGGCGAGGACGGTGCCCCACAGCTGCTGCTGCGGAAGCTCGCTGTTGCCGATGACCGAGCCGAGGTTGAGCTTCAGGTCCTTGGCGAAGTCCGGAACGGCGGCCTTCAGTTCGTCGAGTGCCATGTCGCTGTCAGCTCACTCGCCCGAGAGGAGCGCGACCGGGTCGAGGGTGTTCTCGCCCTTGGTCCAGTTGCACGGGCACAGCTCGTCGGTCTGCAGGGCGTCCAGGACCCGCAGGACCTCCTTGGGGTTACGGCCCACGGAACCGGCGGTCACCATCGTGAACTGGATCTCGTTGTTCTGGTCGACGATGAAGACGGCGCGCTGGGCGAAGCCGTCCTCGCCCTCGATGCCGAGGTCACGCATGAGCTCGTGCTTCGAGTCGGCCAGCATCGGGAACGGCAGGTCGGTCAGGTCCGGGTGGTCCTTGCGCCAGGCGTGGTGCACGAACTCGGAGTCACCGGAGAAGCCGAGGATCTGGGCGTCACGGTCGGCGAACTCTTCGTTCAGCTTGCCGAAGGCGGCGATCTCGGTGGGGCACACGAAGGTGAAGTCCTTCGGCCACGCGAAGACGATCTTCCACTTGCCCTCGTAGGTCTTGTGGTTGATCTGCTCGAACTCCTTGCCGCTCTCCAGCGAGACACAAGCAGTCAGGTCGAACTCGGGGAACTTGTCACCGACAGTGAGCACGCGCTCTCCTTGTAGCGTAGGAAGTCCCTTTTTGGGGGATTTCCTGAGGGTTGGACGGAGTCCACCTTGGCACAGGGTGCATTGATCACGGAAATAGCTACACTCTTCCGTGATGATCGGAGGTGCCTATCAGTGGCCCAGGGCAATCAGGGCAGTCGCCCCAAACAACCCAGCCTGTCGCAGCTGCGCGCCTTCGTGGCCGTCGCCGAATATCTGCACTTCAGGGACGCCGCGGCAGCAATCGGGATGAGTCAGCCGGCACTGTCCGGGGCCGTCTCGGCGCTGGAGGAGGCACTGGGTGTCCAGCTCATCGAGCGTACGACGCGCAAGGTACTGCTCTCGCCGGCCGGGGAGCGGCTCGCGGTGCGGGCGCGGGCGGTACTGGAGTCCGTCGGTGAACTGATGGAGGAGGCCGAGGCGGTCCGGGCGCCGTTCACCGGGGTGCTCCGGCTCGGCGTGATCCCGACCGTCGCCCCGTATCTGCTGCCGACAGTGCTGCGGCTGGTCCACGAGCGCTACCCGGAGCTCGACCTCCAGGTGCACGAGGAACAGACCTCCTCGCTGCTGGAGGGGCTGGCCGCAGGAAGGCTGGACCTGCTGCTGCTCGCCGTGCCGCTCGGGGTGCCGGCGGTGACCGAACTCCCGCTCTTCGACGAGGACTTCGTGCTGGTGATGGAGCAGGACCACTGGCTGGGCGGGCGCGCCGACATCCCCCGCGAGGCGCTGCGCGAGCTCCCGCTGCTGCTGCTCGACGAGGGGCACTGCCTGCGCGACCAGGCCCTGGACATCTGCCGGGAGGCGGGACGCACGGAAGGCGCACCGGTCACCACGACCGCGGCCGGGCTCTCCACGCTGGTCCAGCTGGTCGCCGGCGGGCTCGGCGTGACACTGCTGCCGCGCACCGCGGTGACGGTGGAGACCGGCCGCAACGACGCGCTGACCACCGGGTACTTCGCGGAGCCGGCGCCGTCGAGGCGGGTGGCGCTGGGGATGCGGACCGGGGCGGCGCGGCACGAGGAGTTCGAGGAGTTCGCGGCGGCGCTGCGGGAGGCGATGCGGGTGCTGCCGGTACGGGTGGCGGACGGGCGGCAGAACGACTGAGGGGGTGCGGTCCCGCGGGACCGCACCCCCTCACCGTCTCGCTCCGTTACTCCGTGCGCAGGCCGTCCGGGCGCATCATGCGCCACAGCGGCGGCAGCGACACCAGCGTGATCAGCAGGATCAGCGCCGCGCCCGCGCCGGTCATCGGCAGGAACAGCCACCAGTCGGTGACCTTCTTGTCGAGCATGGCGATCAGTGCCACACCCAGGCCGAGTCCGCCCGCCACGGCCACCGCCAGCCCGATGAGCACCGGCACGGCGGTCTGCCAGAGCACCGACCAGGCGAGGGTGGACCGCCGGGTGCCGAAGGCGACCAGCACCGACAGCAGGCGCTTGCGTTCGCGCAGCTGCTCCAGCTGCGAGACCAGCATCGCGGCGGCGATCAGCAGCAGCGTCATGGTCGCACCGACCTGGAGGCCGCGCTGCACACTGGCGTACTTCTCGTCACGGACCACCGACTTGAGGGACGCCACCCGCATCCCGGGGTCGATCCGGGCGGCGGTGTTCCGTACGTACTCCGCGACGTCCTGGACGCTCTCGTCGACCCGGATCTGTGCATGGGTGATCGCGCCCGGCAGCGTGCTCGGGTCGACCGCGCCGGTGGTGGCCATGATTCCCCAGGAGTCCTCGCCCAGCGGATCGTTGCGGGTGACGACCGTCCGGGAGTCGGCGGGCAGGGTCCACCGCATCGATTTCCGGCCGGCGCCCGGGTCGATCTCGACCTCCTTGCCCTTGCGGGCCGTCTGGTCCACCCAGTCGGACATCTCCTTGTCGTTCGTGGGGTGGACCACAAAGGTGTCGCCATCCGTGCAGGAGCCGATCCGGGCCAGCTCGCGCAGGGTTCCGCAGTCGCCGACGATGAGACTGGTGGTCGGCTGGATTTCGTCCGCGCCGTACTTGCCGGGCCGGGTGACGTACACCTCGACCCTGCCGATGACGGCCGTCACTCCCTTGGTGGCCTTGAACTCCTCGATGGTCCGGGTGGCCGCCCCCGGGCCGACCTTCTCGGAGTACGTGGAGAATTGGGCCCGCGAGGGGTCCTGCCCGGTCTGCGTACTGAACTCGTCGCCCACCGCGGCGAACAGCATCTGCAGCGCCACCGCGCCCGCGACCGCGACGGTGATTCCGCTGACCGCGCGGGAGGCCGCGCCGCTGCTCAGCTGGAGCCTGCGGGTGGCCAGTTGCCAGGGCACCGGACCGCCGTGCAGCCGGTTGACGCACGCCTCGACCAGCCACGGCAGCAGCAGCGCGAGCCCGACCAGGACCAGCACGGCGCCGCCCGCGATCGGGTACGGGTTGACCGTGGCGTACGGCTCGACCTTGTCGCTCAGCAGGAGCACCGCCAGGCCCGCGACCGGCATCAGCAGCCGCCACCAGAGCCGGCGCCTGCGGTTGCGGCCGCCTCGTACGACGCCCAGCGGTTCGATCACCACCGAGCGCAGGGCGGCCAGCGTGACCAGCACCGCCGCCGCCGGAACGGAGACGGCGACCAGTGCCGTCAGTGCGGCGGAGGGCACCAGGTCGGACGGGAAGACGCTGACGTTCCAGACCTCGATGTGACCGACGAAGCCACGCCCCACGAGGAAGAGCACCCCACCGATCAGCAGGCCGAGGACCGCCCCGAACAGGGCCTCGCCCGCCGCGATCCGGCGGGTCATCCGGATGTCCGTGCCGACCAGGCGCAGCGCGGCGAGCCTGCGGTCGCGGCGGTCGCCGCCGAACCGGACCGCCGTCGCGATGAAGATCGCGACCGGTACCAGCAGCACCACGCTGATCATGATGATCAGCACGATGAGGACGGGCGGCATCTCCTTGCCGCCGTCCGGGTTGCCGTAGGCGGCGATCCGGTGGCCGCCGTCGGCGGACGTCAGGGTGTCGCTGCCCGCGTAGTAGAGCAGGTCCCCGGGCGAGACCAGGCCGGAGTCGGCGATCGTGCCGGTGATCCGGTACGGCACCCGCTCCTTGAGCAGGCGGCCCTCGGGGGAGTCCAGCAGCTTCTTCAGCGCGGGGGAGACTGTCATCTCGTCCGCGCCGGGGAAGTGTGCGACGCCCGGCGGGACGACCGGGTGCGTGCCGTCCGCGCGCATCACATAGCCGTTGACGGTGCGGCCGTGGTACTCGGTCTCCCTGTCGATCCGGAGTACCGAGGTGTCGGACTTCTTGGCCTGTGCGTCGGGCCCGCCGGGGACGCGGTTCTCGACGCGGGCCTGCTCGCGCGCGGAACGCTCTTCGAGCAGATGCGGTACGGAGGCGGCGGTCAGCAGCAGTGCCACACCGAGGCCGACGCCGACGGCGGTCAGCGTGGTGCGGGTCCAGCCCTCGCGCCCGCCGCCGGCGGCGAGCCGGATGCCGAGGCCGAGGTCGCGGAACCAGGCGGCGATGCCGGTGGGTCCGGCGGGCCGGAGCGGGGCCGCGGCCGGTGCCTTCTTGCGGTCGAGCAGGGTCATACGGTGTGCTCCAGGTCGCGGGTCCGTCCGTCGCGCACGGTGACGTCACGGTCGGAGTATGCGGCGACCCGGGCCTCGTGGGTCACCAGGACCACGGCGACGTTGGCGGACCGGGCCGCCTCGGTGAGCAGCTCCATGACCCGTTCGCCGTTGAGGGAGTCCAGGGCGCCGGTCGGCTCGTCGGCGAAGATCACCTTGGGCGAGGCGGCCAGCGCGCGGGCCACGGCGACGCGCTGCCCCTGGCCGCCGGAGACCTCGCCGGGACGCTTCGCGGCGACGTCCTCGACCTCCAGGCGCTCCAGCCAGTGGCGGGCGGTGCGCTCGGCCTCCTTGCGCTTGGCGCCGGCCAGGCGGAGCGGCAGTGCGACGTTCTCGACGCAGGTCAGTTCCGGAACGAGTTGGCCGAACTGGAAGACGAAGCCGAACTCGGTACGGCGCAGGGCGCTGCGTTCGGCGTCGGACATCGCGGAGAGTTCGCGGCCCGCGTAGGTGATCGTGCCCCGGTCGGGGGTGACGATGCCGGCGAGGCAGTGCAGCAGGGTCGACTTGCCGGAGCCGGAGGGGCCCATCACGGCGACGACCTCGCCGGGGTGGATGGAGAACGACGCGCCGTCGAGCGCGGGCGTCGGGCCGTACGCCTTGTGCAGGCCGTCGGCGCTGAGCAGGGAGCCGGAGGGGATCACGCGCCCACCTCCGCGGCGAGCCGGTCGAGCCGGGCGGCGGTCAGTTCCAGCCAGCGCAGATCGGCTTCGAGGTGGAAGAGGGCGTGGTCGCAGATCAGCTGGTCGGCGAGGTCGCCCTTGCGCTTGCGGTCGGTGAGGATGCGCATCAGACGCAGGTGCTCGGTGCGCTGGGTGTCCAGCAGGGCCTCGGCGCTGCGGCCGGTGAGCAGGGCCAGCACGACCTTGGTGTAGAGCGTCGACTGGAGGTACGGCTCGGGCTTCTCCGGCTGCGCGAGCCAGGCGCCGACATCGGTGATCCCGGCCTCGGTGATCGCGTACCGCTTGCGCTCCGGGCCGCCGCCGCTCTCGACGCCGTCCACCTCGACGAGGCCGTTCTTGAGCAGCCGGGACATGGTCGAGTAGACCTGCCCGTAGTGCAGGGGGCGGTCGTGGCCGAACTTCTCGTCGAACGCGCGCTTGAGGTCGTAGCCGTGGCGGGGGCCGGACTCCAGGAGTCCGAGCAGGGTGTGACCGATTGACATGCCGAGCACTGTACACGGTGTGTATACCCCCGGTGTATACCCGGGTGCCGGGGGCAGGCCCCCCGTCCCCCTAGGTGCCGGGCGGGCCCGGCGCGTCCTTCGGGGGCCGTCCCCGGCGGGGGATCGGACCCGCCGAGCCGGGCAGACGACCCGCCTCCGCCAGCGCCCTGCGCAGCAGGAACTCGATCTGGGCGTTCGCGCTGCGCAGCTCGTCGGAGGCCCAGCGGGCCAGCGCGTCGTGCACCGCGGGATCCAGCCGCAGCAGCATCTGCTTGCGCTGCGGCGGGGTCCTGCGGGCCGGCGGAGTCTGTTCGGTCACTGGTAGAGAGTGCCCGTGTTCAGGACCGGCTGCGCCGCCCGGTCACCGCACAGCACCACCATCAGATTGCTGACCATGGACGCCTTGCGCTCCGCGTCGAGCTCGACGATGTCCTGCTCGGCGATCCGGGTGAGCGCCATCTCGACCATGCCGACCGCGCCCTCGACGATCTGCTGCCGGGCCGCGACCACCGCGCCGGCCTGCTGGCGCTGGAGCATCGCGGAGGCGATCTCCGGGGCGTACGCGAGGTGGCTGAAGCGCGACTCGATGATCCGTACGCCGGCGGCCTGCACCCGGGCGGTGAGCTCCACGGCCAGCTTCTCGGTGATCTCCTCGGCGTTGCCGCGCAGCGAGAGGCCGCCCTCGTCGTGGGCGTCGTACGGGTACTCGATCGCGATGTGCCGGACGGCCGCCTCGGTCTGGGTGGCGACGAACTCCAGGAAGTCGTCGACCTCGAAGAGCGCCTGCGCGGTGTCCTCGACCTTCCAGACGACGATCGCGGCGAGCTCGATCGGGTTGCCGTAGGCGTCGTTGACCTTCAGGACCGCGGTCTCGTGGTTGCGGACCCGGGTGGAGATCTTCCGGCTGCTGGTGAGCGGGTTGATCCAGCGGAGCCCGTCGGCGCGGATGGTGCCGACGTACCGGCCGAAGAGCTGGATCACCCGGGCCTCGCCCGGTGCGACCATCTTCACACCCGTCATGCAGAAGAACGAGACGACGACGAGCAGCACCCCGAAGATGCAGACCGGGATGCCCAGGCCGTTGTTGCCGTTCGAGCCGACGACGCCGCCGACGATCGCGAGGCCGATGCCGGCGATCACGCCGACCACGGTCAGCAGCAGGCCGAGACCGCCGGGAATGCTGTGCGCCGTGACCTCTCTCACCTGCGGTTCGGGCATCTGCGGTGTGTCGGGCGTGAGGTCTGCGGCAAGGGTGGTCGTGGCGCGCGGATTGTCATGGTCGGACATGGGATCCCCCGTTTCGAAGTACTGCTTCGGTGCTAGCAATGTGATTACACATTACCTGGGTTCGCAACCCTGGGCACCCTTCATGAGTCGGTTCCCTTAAGAACGGGTGCTGATTGTCACGTCCGTAAAAGACCGCAACGCTCGCTTTTTGTCCTCGCCGACGGTGTTAGCTGGCTGGGCTGAGCTGATCTGGTCGAGCAGAGAAACGGGAGCAACACAGCGATGGGTCGAGCGGATGCGCGACGAGCCCAGCGGCGCGGAGCGCGGCGGGCGCCGAAGAGCGGCGGCATACGCAGACTCTTCACCTGGAAGAAGATGCTGGGCGCCTTCTTCGGGCTCTGCCTGCTGGTCATGGGCGCCTTCGTCGCGCTCTACATGTACGTGGACATCCCGAAGGCCAACGCCCTGGCCGAGCGGCAGAGCAACGTCTACCAGTACAGCGACGGGTCACTGCTGACCCGGACCGGCCAAGGGGTCAACCGCCAGATCGTGGACCTGGCCGAGGTGCCCAAGGAGGTGCAGCACACCTTCGTCGCCGCCGAGAACAAGTCGTTCTACGACGACAAGGGCGTCGACCTGAAGGGCATCACGCGCGGCCTGATCAACACCCTCAGCGGCAAGGGCAAGCAGGGTGGCTCGACCATCACCCAGCAGTACGTGAAGAACTACTACCTGACGCAGGACCCGACGATCAGCCGGAAGCTCAAAGAGCTGGTGATCTCGCTCAAGATCGAGAACAAGAAGGGCAAGGACTACATCCTCGCCGGGTACATCAACACCAGCTACTACGGGCGGGGCGCGAGCGGCATCCAGGCCGCCGCACAGGCCTACTACGGGGTCGACGCCAAGGACCTCGACGTCAACCAGGGCGCCTACCTGGCCTCCGTGCTCCAGGCCCCCAGCCAGTACGACTGGGCCACCGCGAGCGAAACCGGCAAGAAGCTGGTCAAGGAACGCTGGGCCTACACGCTCGACAACATGGTCGAGATGCACTGGCTCGGCCAGGCCGAGCGCGACAAGCTCACGTTCCCGAAACCGGACAAGCCCAAGCCCGCCAAGGGCATGGAGGGCCAGACCGGTTACCTCGTCGAGGCGGCCAATCAGGAGCTGGACAAGCAGGGCATCACCGCGGAGATGCGGCAGGCCGGCGGCTGGACCTTCACGCTCAACATCGACAAGAAGCGGCAGAAGGAGCTGGAGAAGTCCGTCGACCGCCAGCTGGAGTCCAAGCTGGACCGCAAGAACAACAAGGTCGACGCGACCGTCCAGGCGGGCGCCACCTCCGTGAACCCGAAGACCGGCGCCGTCGTCGCGATGTACGGCGGGGTCGGCTACACCCAGCACTACTTCTCCAACGCCACCCGCCGGGACTACCAGCCGGCCTCCACCTTCAAGCCCCTGGTGCTCGCCTCCGCGCTGGAGAACGAGTCGAAGACCCAGAACGGCGACCTGATCGGCGTCAACACCCGCTACGACGGCACCAGCAAGCGGCCCGTCGTGGGCAGCGACACCCCGTTCGCCCCGGAGAACGAGGACAACCGGAGCTACGGCAGCGTCACCGTGCAGAAGGCGATGAACGCGTCGATCAACTCGGCCTTCGCGCAGATGGTCGTCGATGTCGGCCCGCCCGCGGTGAAGAAGACCGCACTGGCTCTCGGCGTACCGGACAAGAACTTCCCCGAGCGCCCCGCCATCACGCTCGGCACCATGAACGCCTCGACCTGGGACATGGCGGGCGCGTACGCCACGCTCGACAACCACGGCAAGAAGGTCACCCCGTTCATCGTGAAGTCGGCCGAGCACCGTGAGCGGACGGCCGAGCCGGTCGAGGGCATCGGCAGCCAGGTGATCAGCCGCAAGTCCGCCGACACCGTGACCTCCGTCCTGACCGGCGTGGTGGACGCGGGCTCCGGCCGGGCGGCCGACACCTCGGCGTACGAGGCGGCCGGCAAGACGGGTACGTCGGAGAACAACAAGTCGGCCTGGTTCGCGGCCTACACCCCGGAGCTCACCACCGTCGTCGCGCTCTTCGGCGAGTCGCCCAAGGAGGGCGGCGGCCAGGTCAGCCTGACCGGCACCGCCAACTCCGGCCGGGCCAACGGTGGCGGCTTCCCGGCGGAGATCTGGGCGGACTACACCCTCGGCGCGCTGGGCGGCGGGTCCACCGCGCAGTTCGACCTGGAGGACGTCGAGCGCGGCGAGGTCACCGTGCCGGCCTCGCCGTCGACGACCCCCTCGCAGACGGCGAGCAGCGACACCACCCCGTCCAAGTCGCCGGACAAGCCCTCGCAGAGCGCGACCCAGTCGCCCGACGTGCCGTCCACGTCCCAGTCGCCGGACGTGCCGTCCACGTCCCAGTCGCCGGACGTGCCGACGAGCCAGTCCCCGGAGCCGCCGGGCGGCGGGGTCCCCGGCAAGCCGGGGGACGGCAGCGAGAACAACGTCGCCGACAAGGCTCCTCCCGCGCGCTGAGCACCTGAGCAGGCGGTGTGGACAAGGGCTCAGGGGCGGTGCCGGCCGGCACCGCCCCTGAGCCCTTTCCCGTACGTACCGCCGGTGTCAGCCGCCGTTGACCTTCTTGGCGATCCGGTCGCCGAGGTCCTTGTCCACGTTGCGCCAGTACTGCAGCGCGCGCTCCAGGACCGGGGCGCTCACCCCGTCGAGGAGATGGCCGGAAATGTTCGACACCAGCCGGTCGCGGGCCGCGTCGTCCAGGACCTTGCGCACCATCGTGCCCGCCTGGCCCCAGTCGTCGTCCTCGCTGTGCAGCTTGTACGCCTCGTGGACCATCTCGCCCGCGGTGGCCCAGCCGGCCGGGTCGCCGTAGCGCGCGGTGTCCGCCTCCGGGCCGCCGTACGAGTTCGGCGCGTAGACCGCTCCGGTACGGGACGGCTCGTACCGCATGGGACCGTCCTTCGCGTACGAGTTCCGGCCGAACCGCGGGCGGTTCGGGGGCAGCTGCGCGTAGTTCGGGCCGATCCGGTACCGGTGGGTGTCGGGGTACGAGAAGAGCCGGCCGAGCAGCATCTTGTCGGGCGACGGGCCGATGCCGGGCACCAGGTTCGACGGCTCGAAGGACGCCTGCTCGATGTGGACGAAGAAGTCCTCCGGGTTCTCGTTCAGCGTCATCCGGCCGACCTCGATCTCCGGGTAGTCGCCGTGCGGCCACACCTTCGTCAGGTCGAACGGGTTGAACCGGTAGTCCGGTGCGTCGTCGAACGGCATGACCTGGATGTACAGCGTCCAGCTCGGGTGGTCACCGCGCTCGATCGCCTCGAACAGGTCGCGGCGGTGGACGTCGCCGTCCACACCGGCCATCCGGTCGGCCTCGTCCTGCGTGTAGTAGTCGATGCCCTGGTCGGTCTTGAAGCGGTACTTCACCCAGAACCGCTCGCCGCCCGCGTTGACCCACATGTAGGTGTGCGAGCTGTAGCCGTTCATGTTGCGGTAGGTCTTCGGGATGCCCCGGTCACCCATCAGCCACGTCACCATGTGGGCGGACTCGGGGGACAGGGTCCAGAAGTCCCACTGCATGTCGTGGTCGCGCACCGCGTTGTCCGGGCGCCGCTTCTGCGAGCGGATGAAGTCCTGGAACTTCATCGGGTCACGTACGAAGAAGACCGGCGTGTTGTTGCCGACCATGTCGTAGTTGCCCTGCTCGGTGTAGAACTTCAGGGCGAATCCGCGGGGGTCCCGCCAGGTGTCGGGAGAGCCCTGCTCACCGGCGACGGTGGAGAAGCGGGCCAGCATGGCGGTCTGCTTGCCCGGCTGGAACAGGTCGGCCTTGGTGAACTGGCTGACGTCATTGGTCACCTTGAAGGTGCCGTACGCGCCGGATCCCTTGGCGTGAACCACTCGTTCGGGGACCCGTTCACGGTTGAACTGGGCCATCTTCTCGATGAGGTAGTGGTCCTGGAGCAGGATCGGTCCGTCGGCTCCGACAGTGAGCGAATGTTCGTCGCTCTCCACCGGGATTCCGGCGTTGTTCGTGGTGTACGGGGTGTTCTTGGTCTTCGATTCCTCGGACACGAGCGTCCTCCCGTCGGTGGGGGTTTCGGTCAGGCCGTCTCGTTCACGACTGAAGTCAAACCCGCCGA
The DNA here is from genome assembly GCF_040634135.1 of Streptomyces sp. NPDC007164. NCBI lineage: Bacteria > Bacillati > Actinomycetota > Actinomycetes > Kitasatosporales > Streptomycetaceae > Streptomyces > Streptomyces sp. NPDC007164. The sequence goes on along the minus strand of NZ_JBEYFB010000004.1, from coordinate 289,993 downwards.
CAGGAGGTCGGCAACATTTCGCTACCGTGCGTACAGGGCTCTGCCCCGCGCCCGTTCCGTATCCTTTCGCCGTCCTCTTCGCCGGTCCGGCTACTGGCCCCGGGACGGCATCTCGAACCAGACCACCTTGCCGGTCGACAGGCGCGTCGCCCCCCACCGCCTGGCCAGCCGGTTCACCAGGAACAGGCCGCGTCCGCCCTCGTCCATGTCACGCGCCCGGCGCTGCCGGGGCAGCTGCGGGGAGTCGTCGCCGACCTCGCAGCGCAGGATGTCGGTGCGCAGCAGCCGCAGCGTCACCGGCCGCTCCGCGTAACGCACCGCATTGGTCACCACCTCGCTGACCAGCAGCTCCACCGAGTCGGAGAGATCGTCGAGCCCCCAGCGGCTGAGCGCCCTGCGGGCCAGCCTGCGGGCCCGGCCCGGCGCGGTCTCCTCCGGTTCCAGGTGCCAGTACGCGACATCGCTCGGCGCGATCCCGTCGAACCGGGCGGCGAGCAGCGCGATGTCGTCGTCCCGGTCCCCCGGACCGAGCATGTCCAGCACGTCGTCGCAGAGCGCCTCCAGGGGCGGCGAGTGGTCCGGGCCGGTCAGCCGGGCGGTGGCGGCGAGCCGTTCGCGCAGCTGCTCGATCCCGGTCCACACGTCCCGGAGCCGGGACTCGACCAGACCGTCGGTGTACAGCAGCAGCGTGGCGCCCGCGGGCGCGTCCAGCTCGACGGCCTCGAAGTCCACCCCGCCGACCCCGATCGGGGCACCGGGCGGCACCCGCAGCACCTCGGCGCGGCCGCCCAGATGGAGCAGCACGGGCGGCGGATGCCCGGCGTTGGCGATGGTGATCCGGTGTGCGACCGGGTCGTACACCGCGTACAGGCAGGTCGCCATGCGGTCGCTGCCGAGCCGCTGGGCCTGCTCGTCGAGGTGGTGCAGCACCTCCTGCGGCGGCAGGTCGAGCTGGGCCAGGGTCTGCGCGGTGGTGCGCAGCTGGCCCATGATCGCCGCGGACGTCATGGAGTGGCCCATGACGTCGCCGACGACCAGGGCGACCCTGCTCCCGGGCAGCGGGATCGCGTCGTACCAGTCGCCGCCGACCCGGGCCGTCTCGGCGGCCGGCAGATAGCGGGAGGCGAGCCGGACGCCGGTCGGCTGCGGCAGCGAGTCGGGCAGCATGGTGCGCTGGAGCTCGTCGGCGATGTACGCCTCGCGCCCGTACAGCACGGCCTTGTCGATGCCGAGCGCGGTGTGCGTCGCCAGCTGGGCGGCGACCAGCAGGTCGTTGGACTCGAAGGGCGGCCGCTCGGTCCCGCGCAGGAAGACGGCGGCACCGATCACCCGCCGCCGTCCGCGCAGCGGAGCGAGGATCGCACGGTGTCCGGTGGGTACGATCCGGCCGGCGCCGAGCAGCTCGGGCAGCGCGGCGCGGGCCGCCGCGGAGTCCCCGAAGACCGGCCGCACCCCGCGCAGCACCTCGGCCAGCGCGCCGCCGGAGCGGATCTCGCACAGCTCGGCCGCGGGCGTCAGATCGCCGTGCGGGTCGATGACGGGCAGCCGCAGCCGCTCGGTCTCCGACGAACTGTCCGTCTCCTCCTCGCTCAGCCGCAGCCGGTCGGACCGGCGCAGCCGCAGCACGAAGGGGGAGACCGGCCGCTCGTCACCGACCGGGAGCGGGTCGCGGAGGTAGACCAGTATGGCGTCGGAGAACGTCGGCACACTGGCCCGGCACAGGCCCAGCACGATCTCGTCCAGGTCTATGCCGCGGGCGATCCGCCGGGTGGCGGCCCCGACGAAACGCAGCCGGTCGCCCTCGCGCCGGGCCGCGGCCTGTGGGTCGAGTCCTGCGGGACCGGCTGCCGACCCCGGAGCCGCGGCCGGGCCGGGGATCGCGGCGGTGGCAGGGGAAGCGGCCGGCGCGGCGTCCTGCTGCCGCGGCCGGGTGCGTTCCTGCGACCGGGCGGCGAGAGGCTGCCGGCCTTCGTGGGAGGTGGGGTGCTCCGTCACGCGTGGGGTTCCGTCCGTCCGGGCCGGTTGTATGAGGCAATCACCTCGTGGGGCGTTACTGTGCCCCGGCAAGAGCGGCGATAACAACGGCTGTCACCGGATGCCCCGGAACGAGGGGCTGAAACCGGATGCCTGTGGGGTTGGCCGGTGACAACGTTTCCGGCGACGGGGCGGGCAACAGCGAGCACGTCTCCACCCCCTCGTAGTGGTTCATACGATTCATACGACTGATGTGGCTCATACAGCTCATGCAGTGCGCGGTGCTCGTGCGATGACTTGTGGTCAGGTCGGGTGCCGAGCCTCCCGGTTGGGGTGGCGCGGCTCTCCGGAGGACGATCCTACGTTTGTCCCCCTGGGGTGCATCAAGGGTCTCACGACGGCGTATACGAGGGGGTGCGGTCCCAGTCATCCGGAAGCGCGGGAACTCGCCATTGTGGATCGGGCCGCCAGTCCTCCCAGCCGTCCCGGAACGGAGCCCCCCACTCCTCGATCAGCCCGACGGCCGCCCGGCCCGCCTCCTGCACCCGCCGCGCGGTCTCCGGGGCCATCAGACCGGCCCGCTGTGCCATGGCGAACTCGTCCTCGTCGCGCCAGACCCAGCTGCGGTCCGGGTAGACGGAGATGTCGAGAAAGTGATCCTCGGAATCGATGCCACCCTGCCAGCGGGCGTGCGGTTCCTCCAGATTCACGTACCAGTTGTGGAACTGCCAGCCCGGCTCCCAGAACAGCCACACCGACCACGGCTCACCGGGCCGGGCGAGCTTCAGCACACCGTTTCCCAGCCAGGTGGAGCGGGCGGTGGTGCGCGGGGCCGTGTAGCGGGTGGCGAGCGGCTCGGCATGCACGTCCCGGCCACTCGCCAGTACCGGCTTCACACACTCGGTGCCGGGCGCCACCCACGCCGCGAGCAGTTCGTCGGTGTCCTGGACGACGGTGACGGGACGGCAGATGTGGAACGGATCCGGCCCGCCCCCGGACACCCCGGCCCCGGCCGGCGTGCCGTTGCGGCGGTAGCGCCACAGGATCTGATCACCCGGCGCCCAGTGCTCGATGTCTCCGGTACCTGCCATGGACGGATCTTAGGGCCTCCGGCCCCGGGGCCCCCGCCCCCGGGACCGCGACGCAGGTCAGGGGTGGGTCATGCGCAGTACGTCGAGTGCTTCGTCGAGCTGTTCCACGGTGAGGTCGCCCCGCTCGACGTATCCCGAGTCCAGCACCACCTCGCGGATGGTCCGGCGCTGCGCGAGGGACTTCTTGGCGACCTTCGCGGCCTCCTCGTAGCCGATGTACTTGTTCAGCGGGGTGACGACGGACGGTGAGGACTCGGCGTACTCCCTGGCCCGTTCGGCGTTGGCCGTGATCCCGTCGACCGTGCGGTCCGCGAGCAGGCGGGAGACGTTGGCCAGCAGCCGTACCGACTCCAGCAGGTTCTTCGCGATGACCGGAAGCATCACGTTCAGCTCGAAGTTGCCCGCCGCGCCCGCCGTGGCGACCGTCGTGTCGTTGCCCGTGACCTGGGCGGCGACCATCAGCACGGCCTCGGGGATGACCGGGTTCACCTTTCCGGGCATGATCGACGAGCCCGGCTGGAGGTCGGGGAGGTTGATCTCGGCCAGGCCGGTGCGCGGGCCGGACGCCATCCAGCGCAGGTCGTTGGAGATCTTGGTGAGCGAGACGGCGATGGTACGGAGCTGGCCCGAGGTCTCCACGAGCCCGTCCCGCGCGCCCTGCGCCTCGAAGTGGTCGCGGGCCTCCGCCAGGGGCAGACCGGTGGCGCGGGCGACCTCGGCGATGACGGCGGCGGAGAAGCCGGGCGGGGTGTTGATGCCGGTGCCGACGGCCGTGCCGCCCAGGGGCAGCTCGGCGAGGCGGGGGAGCGAGGCGCGCAGCCGTTCGATGCCGTACCTGATCTGTGCCGCGTAGCCGCCGAACTCCTGGCCGAGGGTGACGGGCGTGGCGTCCATCAGGTGCGTACGCCCCGACTTCACCACCGTCGCGAACTCGGCGGACTTGTGCTCCAGGGCGGTCGCCAGCCGGTCCAGTGCCGGGATCAGATCGCCGGTGACGGCGGCCGTCGCGGCGATGTGGATGGAGGACGGGAAGACGTCGTTGGAGGACTGCGAGGCGTTGACATGGTCGTTCGGATGGACCTCGCGGCCCAGCCGTTCGGTGGCGAGGGTGGCCAGCACCTCATTGGTGTTCATGTTGGACGAGGTGCCCGACCCGGTCTGGAAGACGTCGACCGGGAACTGGTCGTCCCAGCGCCCGTCGGCCACCTCGGCGGCGGCCTCCTGAATGGCCGCGGCGATGTCCGGGTCGAGCACCTTCAGCTCGGCGTTCACCTTGGCCGCGGCCGCCTTGATCCGGGCCAGGGCCTCGATGTGGGACCGTTCGAGGCGCTGGCCGGAGACCGGGAAGTTCTCCACCGCGCGCTGCGTCTGGGCCCGCCACTTGGCCTTCGCGGGCACCCTCACCTCGCCCATCGAATCGTGCTCGACGCGGAAATCTCCGCCGCCCGCGGGGGACTGTTCGCCGTTCCGTGACTCGTCCATCTCGTTCAACCTCCTGAAAAAGTTGAGCACTTGTCTTGTTCTGTCTATTCCCAAGTCGCCTACCGACCAGTAAATACCGGGGGTAACCACAACCCGGGGAGGCGCAATGAGGCGCACCAGGCACAGACTTCGCTGTACGGTCGCGGCCGCCGCTGCCATGGCGGCGGCGATCGGCGGCATGGCCGTGGCCGCCGGACCGGCCGGCGCGACGGACCGGTCCGGTACCAGCACTACCGCATCCACCCCTCTGTCGCCGGAACTGGAGGCCGTCCGCGCGGCGGAGGCCACCAAGCTGTACGGCGACCCGGCCGAGCGACCGCTCGCCGACCGCAAGACCGGGCTGATCTCGCTCGGCGACAGCGAGATCTCCGGCGAGGGCGTCGGCACGTACGAGGCCGGCACCAACGGCCCCGACAACTGGTGCCACCGCTCGCCCGACTCCGCCATCCACCGCACCGGCATCCCTGCGGACGTCACGTACAACGTCTCCTGCTCCGGCGCGTACACCGGCAACATCGTGATCGGCGGATCCAAGCAGTACTCCGACGAACTGGTGCAGAGCGACAACCTCGCCATCAAGGCCCGCAACACCCGCATCAAGATGATCGTGCTGGTGGCGGGTGCCAACGACGACCTCCAGTTCGGCCCGGTCATGACGGACTGCGTCACGCGCTGGGTGCTCTCCCAGGGCACCTGTGAGCCCAAGTACGACGGCGGCTGGCAGGCGCGCGTCGACGGACTCGTCCCCAAGGTCGAGAAGACGGTGCGCGACCTGAAGACCGTCATGTCCGGCGCCGGGTACGGCGCCGGCGACTACAAGCTCGTGGTCATGGGGTACCCGAGCCCCATCGGCCCGGACTTCTACGACAACCCGAACTTCCCCGGGAAGCTTCCCGGCGGCTGCGCCGGGTACGACTCGGACGCCGCCTGGGGCCGCAACGTGGCCGTCCCCGCCTTCGAGCGAGGCATGCGCAGGGCGGCCGCGGACACCGGAGCCGTCTACCTCGACAACTCCCGGCTCTTCCACGGCCACGAGGTGTGCAGCGAGTCCACCTGGGCCCGCGGTCTCTACATCGACCTCGGACACTTCCCGCCGGACTCCAACTCCCTGCGGCAGTCCTTCCACCCGAACGCGAGCGGCCACGGCGCCTTCGCGTCCTGCCTGACCCAGATCTACAACTCGAACCTGCGCGAGGCGAGCTGCGCCGACCCGGCGAGCACCGGAAAGCCGCTCCTGCGGTCCGGGGCGTGGGACGACTCCTTCAAGCCCCTGAAGAACGAGGCGACGGGCACCTGTGTGGACGCCCCCGGCTCGGTGACCCGCAATGACACGAAGATCGGCGGCTGGGACTGCCACGGCGGCCGCAACCAGGGCTGGTGGTACGACTCCGGTACGAAGACCCTCCGCACCGAGCTGAGCCACGACCGGTGCCTGGACGTGCCGGGCGCCGACTACAAGGCCGGCGCCACGGCCATCCTGTACAACTGCTCGGGCGCGGCCAACCAGCAGTTCGTGAAGCAGTCGGGCACCCTGCGCCCGGCCGCCTCGACCGGACTGTGCCTGACGCTGGCGGCGGCGAAGGACCCGCTGAAGCTCCAGAACTGCGACGGCAGCGCGCAGCAGCGGTTCGTGTAGCAGTGCGCGGAGGTGTGGGGCGGCCTCGGCCGCCCCACACCTCCCGGGCCGTTCGGCGCCGGCCGGTCAGCCGGAGGTCACGAACGCGCCGAGCGCGGCGGCCAGATGGCCGGGGTCGTCGACCCCGCACAGCTCGCGCGCCGAGTGCATGGACAGCCCCGGCACCCCCACGTCGACCGTCTCCACACCCAGCCGGGCCGCGGTGAGCGGGCCGATCGACGTACCGCACGGCATCGCGTTGTTGGAGACGAACGGCTGCCACGGCACGCCCGCCCGCTCGCACGCCGACGCGAACACCGCCATGCCGGTGCTGTCGGTGGCGTACCGCTGGTTCACGTTGACCTTGAGCGTGGGGCCGCCATTGGGCAGCGGACGGTGGTCCGGGTCGTGCCGCTCCGCGTAGTTGGGGTGCACCGCGTGGGCCATGTCGGCGGAGACGCAGAAGGCCCCGGCCAGGGCGCGCGACCAGTCCTCCGGGCTGCCGCCGCGGGCCGTGACCGAGCGGCTCAGGACCCGCTCCAGCAGCGGCCCCTGCGCACCCGTCGCCGAACCGCTGCCGACCTCCTCGTGGTCGAAGGCGGCCAGCACCGGGATGTACGCCGGCTCCTCGGCCGCGGTCGCCGCACCCGTCAGGGCCGTGACGCCCGCGTGCACCGAGACCAGATTGTCCAGCCGCGCCGACACCACGAACTCCCGCTCCGCGCCCAGATATCCGGGCTGCTGGGTGTCGTGGAGCATCAGGTCCCAGCCCAGCACCTCGTCCGGGTCCACCTCGGCGGCCGCCGTGACCCGGCGCAGCAGCGCACCCTCCGCACGGGAGCCGAGCGCCCAGACCGGGGCGAGGTGGAGCTGCCGGTCGAGCGTCAGCGCCTCGTTGACCGTACGGTCCAGATGAATGGCCAACTGGGGCACCCGCAGCAGCGGTTCGTCGATCTGGACCAGCCGGGACGCGACCCCGCCGCCCGGCGCCCGCACCGCGAGCCGCCCGGAGACGCCCAGGTCGCGGTCGAGCCAGGTGTTCAGCGGAACGCCGCCGTAGATCTCCACACCGACCTGCCGCCAGCCCGCCGACGAGGTGTCGGGAGCGGGCTTGACCCGGAGATTCGGGGAATCGGTGTGGGCGCCGATGATCCGGAAGGGGGTGTGTGCCGGGGCCCCCTCGGGGACGTACCAGGCGATCAGCGCACCACTGCGGGCGACGAAGCTGCCGCCGGTCGTGCCCGTCCAGTCGTCCGTGCCCCGCAGTTCACGGAAGCCGGCCTTCTCCAGGCGCTGGGCGGCACTGGCCACCGCGTGGTACGGGGAGGGGCTGGTGCTGATGAAGGACAGCAGGTCATCGGTGTGGCTGCGGTGGGGAAGCGGCGTCATCGGGCGTCCGCCTTTCCGGTGTTCGACGTTGAGGGTGGAGGAACCCGCGCCGGGCCGCCGCACACGGTGCGGGCGGAGTACGGCGCGGGGGTGGCGGCCGGTCCCGGGTCACCCGGGCGATCCGGTGGGACCGCCCGGGGCCCGCGGCTGTCTGCCGGTTGGCCGGGGCGGGTGTCCCGGGGCCGGCGCGGCCGAGTGGTTCAGGAACGTCCGACAACCCACCAAAGCGGGCCGGTACGGCGCAAGTCCGCGGCGCGGCCCGCTGCGTGAAAGCGGCGGTGCCGGACCGGCCGCGGCGGCGGCGGGCCCCCGGGCGGGCGGGGGCGTGCCGGGGCCGGCACCGGGAGCGTGCGGGACGGCACGGCGGGCGCCCGGCCCCCCGCCGGTCCCCCCGAGATTGGCTGAATAACGCCGTACGGGAATCCTCACCGCTCCGGCCCGACGCGATCGGCGCCGGAACGGGGAGCGGGGACGGCGGCCCGCCCGCGCGCCCCGGACACCCTGATCAGGAACACCACGGCGACCACGATGGCCGCCCCGTGCGACCAGCCCACGACGGCCGGCGGGCTGTACCTGTCGAGGGCCGCCGCGACCAGGACCATGCCGACGCCGAACCCCAGGTTCTCCAGGGTCGCGGAGAGCCCGAAGGCATGCGCGCGCAGATCGGCGGGGAGCGTCTGCAGATGGGAGGTGTACGAGATCTCCGTCAGCCCGTCGGCCGCCCCCGCCACCAGCGCGATCACGGCGGTCGCCGCCCACGGGAACCCGGCGAACGCCAGGATGAACGCCCCGGACATCAGACAGGTGCCGTACCCGAAGCCCGGCGCTCCCACCGTCCGCCCGGTGCGTCGGACGTATCGCTGGATCACCTGCTGCGCGGCGACGTTCCCCAGCGCCCACAGGCACCAGAACGCGCTGACGAACACGGCGGGGCGATCCGCGTCGAGCGCGGCGGAGTGGACCGGCAGCGCGGCGTTGTGCGAGGAGGAGCCGAAGGCGTCCACACTCCGCAGCACCACCATCAGACCGAGACCCGGCGCGGCCGCCGACGCGAGAAGCACGCCCGGCCGCCGCCACCGGCCCGGCTTCCCCCGGCCACCGGTCCGCTCCTTCCCCCTGTCCCCGCCGGAATCCCCCTCCGATTCCGGCCGGGCGTCCTTTCCCCGGCCCCCGCCCGCGATCGGCAGCAGCGCCACCGTCGCGGCGCAGACCACGAAGGTGGCCATGTCCACCACGAAAGCGGCGGTGTATCCGACGAGTGAGACCACCACGCCCGCGGACGCGAAACCGGCCACCATGGCCAGCGAACGCCCGGTGATGGAAAGGGAGTTCGCCCATGACCGCCGGTCGTCGCCGACCATCTCGGGAATGGAACTGCGCAACGACACCATGAAAAGCGTTCCGCAGCCGCCGGCCACCACCGAAACGGCCATCAGCGCGGCCGTCCGCATCCCCCCGGGCGCGAGGACGAGCAGCAGCATCACCGCCGCCTGCGCCACATTCGTCCACAGCATGACGCGCTTGGCGGTGAACCGGGCGAGCAGACCACCGGCGGTCAGTCCCGCGACAAATCCGGACGCCAGCCGCACGGCCATGAACAGGCCCATCGCGAGCGCCTTGCCCGTCGTCTCGTAGACGAACAGATTGAGCGCCACCATGTTCAGGAAAGTGCCGTACGAGGACAGGGCATATCCGGCGATCAGGAATCGGTAGCGGCGTTCCCCGCGCACGGGACCGGCCCCGTCGCCCTTCGGTGCCCGGTCCGGCCGGTCGTCCGCCTGCTCGATTTCCTGCGTCACCGGCTCATACTCACCGAGCGGTCGCGCTCACCCACGAGCCCGCGATTGCACGAATGTAATCTGCATCCTTGTGAAGGACGATCATTCCGGCCCACGGGCGTGTGATTACCGCGAATCGTCGCCGAACCGCGTCTGCGACCCGGCCCTCGCGGCCTACCGGCGCGCGCTCGCGGACGGAAGCCTTCCGGCGGACGAGGTGCCCGGCTGCCTGAGCGCCCTGCATCTGATGGTGGAGGACCGCGACGCCCCGGGGCGGCTCGTCCCCGTACCGCCCGAAACCGCCTCGTTCGATGTGCTCGGGCCCATCGAGGCGGCGATCGCCCGGCAGCGCCGCACACTGCGTTCGGCCCGCGCCGCGCTGACCGTGTTCGAGGGCCTGTACGCCGATGCGCACCGCCTCGAACCGTCCGCGCTCACCCGGCTCTCCGGCGAGGCCGTCATCGGCAAGGCGCTCGAAGCGGGCGTCGCGGGCTGCCGCGAGGAGGTCCGCACCGCCCACCCGGGCGGTGGCCGTCCCGTGCACGTGCTGGAGGAGTCGCTGCCCAGGGACGTACGCAATCTGCGCCGGGGCATCCGGCAGCGGACCATCTACCAGCACACGGTCCGCTCGGACCGTACGACGCTCGCCTACATAGAGCGGGTGACGACCGAGGGCGCCGAGGTCAGAACGCTCGCCGAGGTCGCCGACCGGATCATCGTCTTCGACCGGAGCCTGGCGTTCGTCCCGTTCTCCGACGAGCCGCACAGCGCCCTGCGCATCCAGCACCCGTCCCTGGTCCGCTTCCTGGCCCGGCACTTCGACGAAGCCTGGGCCCGCTCGGTCCCGGTCCGCCCGGAACGGGTGCCGCTGCGCACCCCGGTCGTCACCTCCGACCTGCAACGGACCATCCTGCAGGCGGTGGTGGGCGGCGAGACGGACCAGTCGATCGCCCGCCGGCTCGGCATGAGCCGCCGCAGCGTCGCGGAGCACGTACGGAGGGTCTCCGAGCAGCTGGGCAGCAACAGCCGGGCCCAACTCGGCTACCTGGTCGCGACGTCGGGCCTGCTGGAGGCATGAGCACGGCCCCGCGGACACTCCGCGGGGCCGTGCTTCGTACCGACGGGTCAGGCGAGACCCGGGCCCCGCACCGGAATGCTGGTGAACGTCGGTGCCGGGGCGGGCTCGGTGAAGAAGTCGTTGCCCTTGTCGTCGACGACGATGAACGCGGGGAAGTCCTCGACCTCGATCCTCCAGACCGCCTCCATGCCGAGCTCCTCGTACTCGACGACCTCGACCTTCTTGATGCAGTCCTGCGCGAGCCGGGCCGCCGGGCCGCCGATCGAGCCCAGGTAGAAACCGCCGTGCGCGTCGCACGCGTCGGTGACCTGCTTGGACCGGTTGCCCTTGGCGAGCATCACCTTGGAGCCGCCCGCCGCCTGGAACTGCGCGACATAGCTGTCCATCCGGCCGGCCGTCGTCGGGCCGAAGGAGCCGGAGGCGTACCCCTCGGGCGTCTTCGCCGGGCCCGCGTAGTAGACCGGGTGGTCCTTCAGGTACTGCGGCATCTCCTCGCCCGCGTCCAGCCGCTCCTTGATCTTGGCGTGCGCGATGTCGCGCGCCACGACCAGCGGGCCGGTCAGCGAGAGCCGGGTCTTGACCGGGTACTTGGTCAGCTCGGCGAGGATGTCGTCCATCGGCCGGTTGAGGTCGATCTTCACACTGTGCCGTTCAGCGGCTTCGCCGTGGGCCCCGGCCTCGTCGAGGTGCTCGTCCGTGGTGTCCGGGAGGAAGCGGGCCGGGTCCTTCTCCAGCTGCTCCAGGAAGACGCCCTCGGCGGTGATCTTCGCGGTGGCCTGGCGGTCGGCCGAGCAGGACACGGCGATCGCGACGGGCAGCGAGGCACCGTGCCGGGGGAGGCGGACGACGCGCACGTCGTGGCAGAAGTACTTGCCGCCGAACTGCGCGCCGATGCCGATCTTCTGCGTCAGCTCGAAGACCTTCTCCTCCAGCTCCTTGTCCCGGAAGCCGTGGCCGGTGGGGGAGCCCTCGGCGGGCAGCTCGTCCAGGTAGTGCGCGGAGGCGTACTTCGCGGTCTTCAGCGCGAACTCGGCCGACGTACCGCCGACGACGATCGCCAGGTGGTACGGCGGGCAGGCGGCCGTGCCCAGCGAACGGATCTTCTCCTCCAGGAACTTCATCATGGAGGCCTCGTTCAGCACGGCCTTCGTCTCCTGGAAGAGGAACGACTTGTTGGCCGAGCCGCCGCCCTTCGCCATGAAGAGGAACTTGTACGCGCCGCCGTCGGTGGCGTACAGCTCGACCTGGGCGGGGAGGTTCGAGCCGGTGTTCTTCTCCTCCCACATGGTGAGCGGAGCCATCTGTGAATAACGCAGGTTGAGCTTGGTGTAGGCGTCGAAGATGCCGTGCGACAGCGCCTCCTCGTCACCGCCCTCGGTGAGGACGTTCTGCCCGCGCTTGCCCATGACGATCGCGGTGCCGGTGTCCTGGCACATCGGCAGCACGCCGGCCGCCGCGATGTTCGCGTTCTTCAGCAGGTCGAGCGCGACGAACTTGTCGTTGGACGAGGCCTCGGGGTCGTCCACGATCCGCCGCAGCTGCGCCAGGTGGGCGGGGCGCAGGTAGTGCGAGATGTCGTGCATGGCCTCGGCGGCCAGGGTGCGCAGCGCCTCCGGCGCGACCTTGAGGAACGTACGGCCGTCGGCCTCGAAGGTGGAGACACCCTCGGAGGTCACCAGACGGTACGGCGTGGTGTCCTCTCCCAGCGGGAGCAGATCGGAGTACGCAAACTCTGGCATTACGGCCATTCCTCACTCGGCAGACGGCGGCTGACCTCCCTTGGGCAGCGCACCCACCAGGGTAGAACGCCGCACGAGCGGCGAAGCTGTGAGGTAAGGCTCAGTTCGGCCACCCCGGGGCGGCCGTCGCGGGAGGGCTGTCGCGGTATCGCCGTCACGGGACGGCCGTCGCGAGGGCGGGATGCGACACGGCGGAGGCGGGGCAGGGGGTAGTCGCGATCTATCGCGTTTGGGTACGCTGGGCCGGTGGACCTCGAAAAGCAGCCCCAGCAGCCCCAGCAGCCGGTGGCCCCGGTGGAACCGGCCGGCATCCGCGCCTCCGACGCGGACCGGGACCGGATCGCGGACATCCTGCGGGAAGCCATGGCCGAGGGCCGGCTCACCGCCGACGAGCACGCCGAGCGGGTCGACGCGGTCTATCGCGCCAAGACCGTCGGCGAGCTGGAACCGCTGGTACGGGACCTGCCCGCCCCGGGTGGTGCCGCCCGTACGGCCGCCGCCCCCGGCACCTACGGTCACGAGAGCCCCACCGGCCCCGCCGAGAACCTGGTGGCGATCTTCAGCAGCTCGACCCGCAAGGGCCGCTGGCGGGTCGGCGGCCGTACGAACGCCTTCGCGCTCTTCGGTAGTGTGGAGGTCGATCTGACCGAGGCGCTTTTCGGTCAGAGACTCACGGTCATCAACGCGACCTCCATCTTCGGAAGCGTCGAAATCAAGGTCCCCGAGAACATCTCGCTGCGCGGCAGCGGTACGGGCGTCTTCGGCAATTTCGAAGTCGCCACACTGGAATCCGCGGACCCCGAGGCGCCGGTGGTCGTGGTCAACGGCTATTCCGTGTTCGGCAGTGTGGAGGCGAAGCCCAAGCGCGGGAAGTTCATCGCGGACCTCCAGGACCGGCTGCGCAAATACCTCGGATAGCTCCTCCGAAACCGCTCCGGACCGTCCTTCGAAACTCCGCGGGAACTTCTCCAGAGCTGCTCCAGAGCTGCTTCGGAACTCCGCAGGAACTCCGCAGAAACTGCTTCGGAACTGCTTCGGAACTGCTTCGAAAACAAGCCAGATTCCTGGTCGGACGCTATTGCGCAGCCCGTGCTGACTGCCACTCAGTGCATAGGCGTGCGCACAGCGGGTAGGGACTGCTGCATCGTCTCTCGCTCGCGAAGCCGTCGTCAGGAGTAGACCGTGCTGCAACTGCCGCATCAGCCCCTGCAGGTCGCCGCCGTCCCTCCCCAGCGCACCCCCGCGCGGGAGGACCAGGCCGGCCCCTGGCATTCGGAGGCGGTGTGCCGCCGGGATGAAGCCGGGCTGTTCTTCGCCCCGTCGAAGGAGCCGACTGCTGCCAGGCTCGCCCGCGAGGAGTCCGCGAAGCGGGTCTGCGCGCGCTGCCCGGTGATGATCGAATGCCAAGAACACGCGCTCATGCAGCCGGAGCCGTACGGGGTGTGGGGCGGGCTCACCGCCGCCGAGCGCCGTGTGGTGCTGGCCCGGCGCAGACGTCGCGAAATGGAGCGCAAGGCCTCGTCCGCCGCCGCCGGCGCGACGGGCCGGATCGCTGCGGCGGGCTGACCGGAGCCGGCCGGTCGGGCCCCGTACGGCCGCTACGCGAAGAGGCGCCCCCACCGCACATGGGGGGCGCCTCTTCGCGTTCTGCTGCCGGCGGTCTCCGGGACGGGGCGGGACCGTTCCCGGGCCTCCGGGCCTGCGGACCTCCGGGCCTCCGGGCCTGCGGACTTCCAGGTCTGCGGGACCGTCCTGGTTCCCTACTTCGCGCGGTCGAAGTCGATCGCGCTGTAGGCGCGCAGCTTCGAGAGCCGGTGCGTGGAGTCGATCTTCCGGATGGTGCCGGACTTGGAGCGCATGACGATCGACTCGGTGGTCGCCGTCTCCGCGCGGTACCGCACGCCCCGCATCAGCTCGCCGTCCGTGATGCCGGTCGCGACGAAGAACACGTTGTCGCCGCTGACCAGGTCGTCGGTGGACAGCACCCGGTCCAGGTCGTGCCCGGCGTCCAGCGCGCGCTGCCGCTCGGCCTCGTCCTTCGGCCAGAGCTTGCCCTGGATGACACCGCCGAGGCACTTTATGGCGCAGGCCGAGATGATGCCCTCGGGGGTGCCGCCGATGCCCATCAGCAGATCGACGCCGGTCCCCTCACGGGCGGCCATGATCGAGCCGGCGACATCGCCGTCGGAGATGAACTTGATCCGGGCGCCGGTCTCGCGGATCTCCTTGACGATGCCCTCGTGGCGCGGGCGGTCGAGGACGACGACCGTGACGTCCTCGGGGGCGGAGTTCTTCGCCTTCGCGACCCGGCGGATGTTCACCGAGACGGGGGCGTTGATGTCGACGAAGTCGGCGGCCTCGGGGCCGGTGACCAGCTTGTCCATGTAGAAGACGGCCGACGGGTCGAACATGGCGCCGCGGTCCGCGGCGGCCAGTACGGCGATCGCGTTCGGCATGCCCTTGGCGTTCAGGGTCGTGCCGTCGATCGGGTCGACGGCGATGTCGACCTCGGGGCCGGTGCCGTCGCCGACGCGCTCGCCGTTGAACAGCATGGGGGCTTCGTCCTTCTCGCCCTCGCCGATGACGACGACGCCGTTCATCGAGACGGTGGAGACGAGGGTCCGCATGGCCTTCACGGCGGCGCCGTCGGCGCCGATCTTGTCGCCGCGGCCCACCCAGCGCCCCGCCGCCATGGCGGCGGCCTCGGTGACCCGGACCAGCTCCAGGGCGAGGTTGCGGTCGGGGGCCTCGGGGGAGACCTCAAGCTGGGACGGCAGATGATGCTCGGACATCGGAGCGCACCTTTCTGTACGGCGACGACCGGAAGAGGGTGCTGTGACTCTATCGTCAGGTCGACAAAATGAGCAGACCGGGTCACTTATGAGCGGCTGCCCCCAGGTCGGGCCCGCCAGGCCTAATGCGACCATGGACCCGTGGCTAGCAAGCGAGGCAAGCAGACGGTGCGGGACATGTTCCTGTCGATGGCGGTCATCTCCGCTGCGGCGGGGGTTGTTTACATCTTCGTTCCGCACGACGAGAACGCCAACCCGGTCAAGGCGGTCGACTACCGGGTCGAGCTCCTGACGGCCCGCCGCGCGGCGCCGTACCCCGTGGCTGCCCCGGACGGACTGGCCGAGAAGTGGAAGCCGACCTCGGTCAGCTACGACCGCAAGGCGGGCAACAGCTGGCACCTGGGCTTCCTCGACCCGGAGGGCAAGTACGTCGCGGTGGAGCAGTCCACGTCCCCGGCGAAGAAGTACGTCACCGAGGTCAGCCAGGACGCCCGGAACACCGGGCGTACGAAGCAGGTGGCGGGCGAGACCTGGCAGCACTGGGAGGGCTCGAAGTACGACGCCCTGGTGCGCCACGACAAGGGCTCGACCACCGTGGTCACGGGTTCCGCCTCGCCGGAGCGGCTGGCGGAGATGGTCGCCGCACTCAAGACTTCCTGACGCCGTACGGAAAGGCCCTGAAGCGCCGAATCCGGTGCTTCAGGGCCTTCTCCGTACGCCGCGGGCGCGGCGGTGGCCGGACCTCGGGCGGTCCGACTCGGACGGGATGACTCAGACGGTCGTGACGACCTCGTCGTAGCCGAGGCGCGGCAGACGCGGGAACCAGGCGTCCTCGCCCGGCTTGCCGATGTTGACGACCATCAGCAGGCTGTGGTCGCTGTCCAGGAACTCCTTCTCGATGCCCGAGGCGTCGAAGCCGGTCATCGGGCCGGCGGCCAGGCCGGCGGCGCGGACGCCGATGAGGAAGTACGCGGCCTGCAGCGCGCCGTTCAGCGCGGCGGCCGACTCACGGACCGGGCGCTCGGAGAAGAACGCGTCCTTGGCCTGCGGGAAGTGCGGCAGCAGGGCCGGGAGCTCCTCGTGGAACTCGTTGTCGGTGGCCAGGATCGCGACCAGCGGGGCGGTCGAGGTCTTCGGCTGGTTGCCCTCGGCCATGTGCTTCACGAGGCGCGCGCGGGCGTCGTCGGAGCGGACCAGGACGACGCGCAGCGGCGACTGGTTGAATGCGGTCGGCCCGAACTTGACCAGGTCGTAGATCGCCTGGACCTGCTCCTCGGTCACCGGCTCGTCGGTGAAGGTGTTGGCGGTGCGGGCCTCACGGAAGAGGAGGTCCTGGGCGGCGGGGTCAAGAGCGAGGGACATCGTGCGTATTGCCTTCCGGACGTACACATGGATCGACTGACGCGGATCACGGTAGCCCGGAGATAGGTTAACTTTCAACTAAAAGTGTCTCGGGGTGATCAGTTCCACACCGGCCCGGGTGTCCCGGGTGTCCCGGGGGTCACCGGGTGGCCTCGGCAGCCACAGGGACCACAGGCGCCGGAGCGGGCTCGGTGGCCACCGGACGTTCCGGCAGTCACCGGACGTCCCGGGTGCCCCGGCGGTCCTGGCGGCCACAGCGGCCACCGGGTGTCCCGGAGGTCACCGGGCGTCCCCGTGAGTCTCAGCCGTTGTCGGCCGCTGCCGTCGCCGTCTTCGTTGCTGCTGTCGTGCCGCCACCGCCGCTGTCCTGGGAGTCGGCCGGACCGGCCAGTGCCGCGTCCAGCCGGGCGCGCGCGCCCTCCAGCCAGTGCCGGCACACCTTCGCCAGCTCCTCGCCCCGCTCCCAGAGCGCGAGGGACTCCTCCAGCGTCGTACCGCCGGCCTCCAGGCGGCGCACCACCTCGATCAGCTCGTCACGTGCCTGCTCGTAGCCGAGCGTGCCCGTGGCACCAGCCGCCGTAGTCGCGTCGTCCGTCATGCGTCCCACCCTACGTTCCGGCCCACGGGGAGCCCGTGACCTCGTCCGTCCATGATCCTGACCCCGTTCACCCGCTCACCCGCACCGCGAACTCGCCCCCCGAGACCCGTGCCCGCAGCACCTCGCCCGGCGCTCCCGCGTCCTCGGGAGCCCGCACGACGTGGCCGTCGGGCCGCTGCAGCACCGCGTAACCGCGCTCCAGCGTCGCCGCGGGCGACAGCGCGACCACCCGCGCCCGGGTGTGGGCGAGCTCCGAATCGGCCCGGTCCAGCAGATGCCCCAGCACCCGCCGGCTCCGCCCGACCAGCGCGTCGATCTCCGCCGCGCGCTCGTCCACCATCCGCTGGGGGTGCTCCATCGACGGCCGGCCCAGGGCATGCGCCAGCCCCCGCTCCTCCTGGTCCAGCAGCCCCCGTACCGAGCGCAGCGCCCGGTCGCGCAGCTGCCGCACCCGGTCCAGCTCCTCGCCCACGTCCGGCACGATCTTCTTCGCCGCGTCCGTCGGCGTGGAGGCGCGCAGGTCCGCGACCAGGTCGAGCAGCGGCGAGTCCGGCTCATGGCCGATCGCCGACACCACCGGCGTGCGGCACGCGGCCACCGTCCGGATCAGCTGCTCGTCCGAGAACGGCAGCAGGTCCTCGACGCTGCCACCGCCCCGCGCCACGACGATCACATCGACGTCCGGCAGGTCGTCCAGCTCCTTCACCGCCTGGACCACCTGATTGACCGCGTGCACACCCTGCACCGCCGCGTTGCGCACCTCGAAGCGCACCGCGGGCCACCGCCGCCGGGCGTTCTCCAGCACATCGCGCTCGGCCGCCGACGCCCGCCCGCAGACCAGACCGATCAGCTGCGGCAGGAACGGCAGCGGCTTCTTCCGGTCGAGCGCGAAGAGCCCCTCCGAGGCCAGCGACTTCTTCAGCTGTTCCAGGCGGACCAGCAGCTCACCGATGCCGACCGGCCGTATCTCCGTGGCCCGCAGGGACAGCTGGCCGCGCGGCGCGTACCACTCCGGCTTGGCGAGGACGACGACTCGCGCACCCTCCGTCACCACATCCGCGATCCGGTCGAAGACCTGCCGGAAGCACGTCACGCTCACCGAGATGTCCTGCGACGGGTCGCGCAGCGTCAGGAACACCACCCCGGCACCCGGACGCCGCGACAGCTGGGTGATCTGCCCCTCGACCCAGACCGCACCGAGCCGGTCGATCCAGCCGCCGATGAGCCGCGACACATCACCTACGGGCAGCGGAGCTTCCGCGGACGTTTGGAGAGCCATGCGAGCGAGCGTATCCGCCCCCACCGACAGACCGGGCGCCATCCGCCCCGCCGACAACCGGGCTGCCACGACAGCAACCTCGACAGCGGCCACGACAAGGGCAGCGCGAAGACCGCGCCCGCCCGACTCACGCCCCTCCACACCGCCAGGCCCTCACCACGTACACCGCTCACGGCCAACGACCAACGGGCCACCCCCACCGCCCCCGGCCCGCACCACCCCCGACTCACCTCACCCCGCCGCCCCGGCCCGTACACCAAGCCGCCACTGCACCGCGAGCACCACCAGCCCCACCGCGAGCCAGCACGCCCCCACCACCTGGGCGCTCCCGGTCGCCTCCACGATCACCGCGATCAGCACCCCCGCACCCACCACCGGCACCAGCACATGCCGCCACCAGCTCGGCGGCCCCGCCATCCGGCGTACGGCGAACCAGCCGACCACCGACGCGTGCAGCAGCACGAAGGCCGTCAGCGCGCCGATGTCGACGACCGACACCAGATGGTCGAGCCCGTCGTCCCGCCGGGCAGCCCACACCGCGGCGATCAGCGTCACCGTCGCGGCCAGCAGGATCGCGATCCGCGGCACCCCGGACCGCGGATCGACCCTGGAGAGCACCGACGGCAGCCGCCGCTCCCTGGCCATCGCGAAGAGCAGCCGGCCGGCGGCCGCCTGCCCGGCCAGTGCCGCGAAGGCCGCCCCGATCGCCTTGCTGACGGCCACCAGATCGTGCAGCCAGCTCCCGACCGCCGAGTCCACCGTGTCGTAGAAGGCCGATCCCTGCGCGGCCGGATCGGCGGCCAGTTCCGCCGACGTCATCGGTTCCAGCAGCGCGGCCAGATACGCCTGCGCCACGAACAGCACACCCGCCAGCACCAGACAGAACAGCAGCGCCCGGGCCACCTTCGCCGAGCCCCCGGTCACCTCCTCCGCGAACGAGGCGATCGCGTCGAAGCCCAGATACGACAGCACGGCCACCGACACAGCCCCGAGCACCGCCGCGGCGGAGAAGCCGGAATCACCGGTGAGCGGGGTCAGCCAGCCACGCTGCGCCCCGTCCCGTGCGAGTACCACCACCGCCGCCACCAGGAACACCAGCAGCACCACGATCTCCATGGCGAGCACCGCGAAGCCGACCCGGGCGGCGGCCCGCACGCCCCACAGGTTCAGCAGTGTGGTGACGACGACGGCGAGCGCCGTCCACACCCACCGCGACACCGAGGGCACCAGAGAGTTCAGCGCGATCCCGGAGAAGAGATAGGCGACCGCCGGGATCAGCAGATAGTCGAGCATCGCCATCCACCCGGCGATGAACCCCGGCCCCTCCCCGAGCCCCTTGCGCGCATACGCGAAGACGGAACCCGCCAGCGGGGCGACCCGCACCATCTGGGCGTAGCTGAACGCCGTGAACGCCATCACCACGGTCGCCGCGACATAGACCAGCGCGACCGCGCCGTCGGACTTCGCGTCGAGCGTGCCGAACACCCCGACGGGCGCCATCGGCGCGATGAACAGGAGCCCGTAGACCACCAGATCCCGGAACCCGAGGGTCCGCCGCAGCCGGCCGCCCTCCTGATGCGCCCCCGTCGTCGCCTCCGCGCCCCCGCCCGTGCCGCTGCCGCCGCTGCCGCTCTCCGACATGGGCCCTCCCTGGATCGCGTACGGATCAGTCTCGTCAGTCTGGCCACCGGGCCGATCTTCCGCGCGTTCGACTCGGCCTTACGATGGGTCGCATGACTGCTACGACACCTCGCCGCGTCCTGCTCGCCGCTCCCCGTGGCTACTGCGCGGGCGTGGACCGTGCCGTGATCGCCGTGGAGAAAGCCCTGGAGCAGTACGGCTCCCCGGTGTATGTGCGCCACGAGATCGTTCACAA
Source organism: Streptomyces sp. NPDC007164 (assembly GCF_040634135.1). Lineage (NCBI taxonomy): Bacteria > Bacillati > Actinomycetota > Actinomycetes > Kitasatosporales > Streptomycetaceae > Streptomyces > Streptomyces sp. NPDC007164. Next base: position 269,940 of record NZ_JBEYFB010000004.1, on the reverse strand, counting down.
CAAGTACGTCGTACAGACCCTGGAGAAGAAGGGCGCGATCTTCGTCGAGGACACGGCGGAGGTTCCCGAGGGCTCGATCGTGATGTTCTCCGCGCACGGTGTCGCGCCGACCGTGCACGAGGAGGCGGCCGAGCGGAAGCTCGCCACGATCGACGCGACCTGCCCCCTGGTCACCAAGGTCCACAAGGAAGCCGTCCGCTTCGCGCAGGACGACTTCGACATCCTCCTGATCGGCCACGAGGGCCACGAGGAGGTCATCGGCACCTCCGGCGAGGCCCCCGACCACATCACGCTCGTCGACGGCCCCGAGGACGTCGCCGGTGTCGAGGTGCGCGACCCGTCGAAGGTCGTCTGGCTCTCCCAGACCACGCTCTCCGTCGACGAGACGATGGAGACGGTCGGCGCGCTCAAGGAGAAGTTCCCGCTGCTGATCTCGCCGCCCAGCGACGACATCTGCTATGCCACGCAGAACCGCCAGATCGCGGTGAAGCAGATGGGCGCGGACGCCGACCTGGTGATCGTCGTCGGTTCGAAGAACTCCTCCAACTCGGTCCGCCTGGTCGAGGTCGCCCTCGGCGCCGGTGCGAACGACGCCCATCTGGTCGACTTCGCCGAGGAGATCGACGAGGCCTGGCTGGAGGGTGTCTCCACGGTCGGCGTCACCTCCGGGGCGTCGGTTCCCGAGGTGCTGGTCGACGGCGTCCTGGCCTGGCTGTCCGAGCGTGGCTTCGAGGACGTGGAGATCGTGAAGTCGGCCGAGGAGTCCATCACCTTCTCGCTGCCCAAGGAGCTCCGCCGCGATCTGCGCGCCGAGGCCGCCGCCCTCTCGGAGAAGTAGAGCCCGGGCATCGCTCTGCTCCGCTTCCGGGACGTTCCGCTTTCGGGAAGTGGGCCGGGCACCCTGCCCGTACCGTGGACTGCATGCAGATCTTCGGTGTGGACATCGGCGGATCCGGGATCAAGGGCGCTCCCGTGGACCTGGATCGCGGAGACCTGGCGCAGGAGCGCCACAAAGTACTGACACCGCACCCGGCCACGCCCAAGGACGTGGTCGAGTGCGTGGCCGAGGTCGTCGGCCACTTCGACTGGCAGGGCCCGGTGGGCGTGACCTTCCCGGGCGTCGTCACCGGTGGGGTCACCCGTACCGCCGCCAACGTCGACAAGGGCTGGATCGACGCGGACGCCCGCGGGCTGATCGGCGACCGGCTGGGCCTCCCCGTCACCGTGCTGAACGACGCGGACGCGGCCGGCGTCGCGGAGATGACGTTCGGCGCGGGCCGGGGCCGCAAGGGAACCGTGATCGTGCTGACGCTCGGTACGGGGATCGGCAGCGCCCTCTTCGTGGACGGCCGGCTCGTACCCAACACCGAGCTGGGCCATCTGGAGCTGAACGGCCACGACGCGGAGACGCACGCCTCCACCAAGGCCAAGGAGGACGAGGACCTGAGCTGGCACCACTGGGCGCACCGGGTGCAGAAGTACCTGGCCCATGTGGAGATGCTGTTCTCGCCCGAGCTCTTCATCATCGGCGGCGGGGTCAGCCGCAAGGCCGACAAGTTCCTGCCCCTGATCGAGCACGTGCGGGCCGAGATGGTCCCCGCGGAGCTTCAGAACAACGCGGGCATCGTCGGCGCCGCAATGGCGGCCGGCGGCAGCTAGACCCTGTCCGCCCGGCGTCGGCCCTCCGCGCCGCTCACCGGCGCGGGCGGCGCGGTCCCTGCGAGGAGGGGCGCGCCGTCTGCGCGGCGAGCAGCATGCGACGCTGCCGCTGACGCATCAGCCGTACCTTCCGTACGGTCGCGATGAGCCCGGCGATGAGCGTTCCGCCGTACAGCCACCCGGCGTGCATGGCGAGCGCGGTCACGACCGCCATGGTCTGGCCGCCGAACCCGCCCGTGCCTCCGGCGATCGGGACGACGCCGACGGCGAACGCGATCGGCACGATGATCGGCGCGGTCACCAGGTCCGCGGGCCGCACCCACAGCGCGGTCAGCGCGCAGACCGGCAGGAAGAGCACACCGAACACCACCGACGAACCGTCGAGGACCAGCAGGTCGAGGCAGGCCAGTACGAACATGGTGGCAGCGGCGAAGAGCCCGGCACCGATCCCGGTCAGCCGGGGATTCGGCAGCCTGCGCAGCGCGAGAACGACGGGCGGCACCGGACGCGAACGGCCCTCCGGCGCGCTCACCACCCGGTAGACGGTCGCGGTCTCCTCGATGGTGCCCTGCGGGGACGGGGACGGGGACGGGGACAGCGGGGCCTGGCGAGACTGCCTGCGCTGCGGGGGACGTGTCCTGTGCTGCTCCACCGGGACAACGTAGGTCGCCGGGCAGCAGGAAGCAGGTACAGGACACGCCCTTTGCGCGACCTGGGGGATGAGTTCGATGCCACACGGCCGAACGGGAACCGAATCGGCACCCGGCACGGGAACCGAATCGGCACCGGACACCGAACCGAATCGGCACCCGGCGCGGAGCCGAATCGGCGCCCGACCGGACCCGTGGGGACCCGGTCGCCCCCGCCCGTAAACTGGAGAATCGACCCACCCGGGCCCGCATTACCACTCCACTCCTCAGGAAGTCGCCAACGTGTCGCTCACGATCGGAATCGTCGGCCTGCCGAATGTCGGCAAGTCGACCCTGTTCAACGCCCTGACCAAGAACGACGTGCTGGCGGCCAACTACCCGTTCGCCACGATCGAGCCCAACGTCGGCGTCGTCGGCGTCCCGGACGCCCGGCTGAACAAGCTGGCGGAGATCTTCGGCTCCCAGCGGCTGCTTCCCGCGACGGTCGACTTCGTCGACATCGCAGGCATCGTCCGCGGCGCCTCGGAGGGCGAGGGCCTGGGCAACAAGTTCCTCGCGAACATCCGCGAGTCCGACGCGATCTGCCAGGTCATCCGCGCCTTCAAGGACGAGAACGTCGTCCACGTCGACGGCAAGGTCTCGCCCAAGGACGACATCGAGACGATCAACACCGAGCTGATCCTCGCCGACCTCCAGTCCGTGGAGAAGGCCGTCCCCCGCCTCACGAAGGAGTCCCGCCTCCAGAAGGAGAAGGTCGCGGTCCTCGCCGCGGTCGAGGAGGCCCAGAAGATCCTCGAAGCGGGCGACACCCTCTTCCACGCCGGCATCACGGCCTCCACCGAGAAGGGCCGCCTCCTCCACGAGCTGCACCTCCTCACCACCAAGCCGTTCCTCTACGTCTTCAACGTCGACGAGGACGAGCTGGTCGACGAGGACTTCAAGAACGAGCAGCGCGCCCTGGTCGCCCCCGCCGAGGCGATCTTCCTCAACGCCAAGATCGAGTCCGAGCTGATCGAGCTCGACGACGATGAGGCCCTGGAGCTCCTCCAGTCCATGGGCCAGGAAGAGCCCGGCCTGGCCACCCTCGGCCGCGTCGGCTTCGACACCCTGGGCCTCCAGACCTACCTCACGGCAGGCCCGAAGGAAGCCCGAGCCTGGACGATCAAGAAGGGCGCCACGGCCCCCGAGGCGGCCGGTGTGATCCACACCGACTTCCAGAAGGGCTTCATCAAGGCGGAGATCGTCTCCTTCGAGGACCTGGTCGAGACCGGCTCCGTCGCCGAGGCCCGCGCCAAGGGCAAGGCCCGCATGGAGGGCAAGGACTACGTGATGCAGGACGGGGACGTTGTGGAGTTCCGCTTCAACGTCTGATTGGACGTGAACAACGGCCTGACCTTGGAGAAGACAGGTCAGGCCGTTGTGCTGTCCGCAGCTGTCCGCAGCAGTCCGCAGAACCGGAAGCGGCTGCGCGTCGTCGACCGTGGAGCGGTGACCGACGTCTATGGCCCACACCGCCAGTTCCCCGTTGTCGATGGTGTGGACGACGCGATAGAAACGACTACCCCGAGTGCGCGACTATGTGCAGACTGCCACCGCGCCCTAAGGGTCAGTCGGTGTGTCTGCCAAGAGTCGCGAAGGTCATCGCTAACCTCCATGTTGCTAACATTGTTGTTAGTGTCATGGGCGGAGGTCGAGCAGACGTGGTGGATTTTGTGGGGCGTCGCCAGGAGCTGGCGACGTTGGAGCGAGAGCTGCAGAAGGTGGCGGCAGGGATCGGCGGGGAGCGGCCCGGTCGGTGCGTGATGTTGCGTGGGCGGCGCCGGGTGGGCAAGTCGCGGCTGGTCGAGCGGTTTGCGGAGCGCTCCGGAGCCCCTTTCTTGTTCTTCGCTGCGACTGGCGCATCCCCCAGGGATGATCTGGCACGGCTGGCCAGGGACGCCCAAGTGTCGACGCTGCCGTTGGCGGGGCTGGTGGCCGCCGCGCGGCCGGAGAACTGGGATGCCGCGTTCGATGTGCTGGCCGCAGCGCTGCCCGCCGACCGGGTGAGCGTTCTGATCATCGACGAAGTGCCGTATCTGATGGATACCGACGGCGCCTTTGAAGGGATGCTGCAACGGGCCTGGGACCGGGTGCTGGAGACCAAGCCGGTGCTGCTGGTCCTCATCGGCTCCGATCTGTCGATGATGGAGGCACTGAACAGCTACGGACGCCCCTTCCACCAGCGCGGCCGGGAGATGGTGCTGGGACCGCTCGACCCCGCCGAGGTGGGGCAGATGCTTGGGCTGGATCCGGCGGAAGCCTTCGACGCCGCACTGGTCACCGGCGGGCTGCCGCTGATCTGCGCGGAGTGGCCGCGCGGCGCAGGGCTGTGGGACTTCCTCGGCGAGGTGCTGAGCGATCCGGTCTCGGCCCTGCTGGTGTCGGCCGAGCGTTCGCTGGCCGCCGAATTTCCCCCGCAGGTACAGGCACGCAAGGTGCTGGCGGCCATTGGGAGTGGCGAGCGGACCTTCACCAATATCGCCCGTGCAGCCGGCGGGATCGGGGCCACGCCGCTGCAGCGAGCTCTGGAGCTGCTTACGGACAAACGGATCGTCGTCGGCGAGCTGCCTGTATCGCTGCGCCCGTCGAAGGACCGCCGCTACCGGGTGACAGATCCGTACCTGCGGTTCTGGCTGCACATGCTCGGCCCGTCGATGGAGGAGATCGAGCGGGGGCGGGGCGATCTGACCTTGGCGCGCATCCGGGAGAACTGGACCAGCTGGCGTGGTCGGGCCGTCGAGCCTCTTGTCCGTGAGGCCCTGGCACGGATCCTGCCCGACGACCGGCTGCCCGCGGCCCCCGCAGTGGGCGGCTACTGGACCCGCACCAACGACATCGAGATCGACATCGTCGGGGCCGACCGCGCCCCCATCGCCAAGGAGCTGTTCTTCGTCGGCTCCATCAAGTGGCTGGAGCAGTCGCCCTTCGACCGGCATGACTTGGCCGCTCTGCATCGGCACCGGGCCGCCCTCACCGACGAACCTGTTCCAGTCGTGGCGGTTTCGCGTAGTGGAGTCGATTGTCCGGGGCTCGACGCCATCTACGGCCCCGGCGATTTGCTGACTGCCTGGCCGCTGTGAGTGGCGGATGCCAGGTGAGGTACGGCCGTCCGACAAGGGGCCGGATCTCGCGCACTCGTACATCCGTCTGCGGAACCATCCCCCGAATCTCTCGTGGCTGAGATCGAGTTCGAGGGCCGCCACGGCCCGTGGGTCGCAGGATGGCCGCCCGGTCTCGTGGTCCGCCCAGCGGACCACAAGGTCGAAGAGGTGGTCGGGCCGCCCGACGGCCAGGGACCGCTCGCCGAAGCGGACGACGACGTTCACCCGGTCGTCGGTGGTCAGACCGCGGAGCCCGGTGGCATGACCGATCCAATTCATGAGGTCGTCGCGCGGCCCGGGGAAGTCCGCCCAGAAGTACGTCCGTACCGCGTCGGCGTAGGCCAGCCGCCCGAAGTGGAGCCGCCCTTCCAGGTCCCGCTCGATCCCGAGCGTCGCCAGTCGCTCCCCGAAATCCGTCCGTGCGAGCTCGGTTGTCGTTTCTTCCTCGTGGTGCCTCACCGTCCTCATCAAGCCGTGCCACGCCTCGTAGACGGTGTCGGCGCGGGCCTCCTCGAACACTGCCGCCGCAAGCAGCAGGGCCCGCTCGGGCGCAGTGCGGACCGTGGCCACCCGCCGGCCCACCTCACCGGCACGGTCGGTCACCGTGTGCATCGCCTGGTCGAGCCATCCCGCGAAGTCGATGCCGAACCGGCCGCTGTCGCGAGCAGACCTCACCAGCCCCGCGAGCCGCGCCAGTTCCCGCATGGGGGAGCGTTCGCACAGGCGCTGCAGGTCGTAGCTCCCCAGGTCCGTGGAGTGGAAGGCCATCCGGTCCATACGGAGGTACCGGGTGACGACGGCGATCCCCCGAGGGCGCCCCAGCGCCACCGTGTGCGGTTCGAGCTCCGGTACGTGGGCGTGCTCCATGCCCGACGGCAGGACGACCACCATGTGGGCCCCCGCCTCCTGGACCTGTGACCGGCGCACGATCAGGAGGCGCTGGGCCTTGGCATACGCCTCCTCGTCGGCGATCCCGGAGAGGTCGAGGAGGAAGCGGTCCCCCTCGCCGGGGGCGAGAGTGGCCTCGTCCTTGTCCGTGGCGGGAAGCTCCTCGAACCGGTCCTCCTCCTGCTCCTCTTCAGCGTCTGCGTCCTCACCGAGCTCGTGCAGCAGCATGATCGCTGCGGTGCGCCGGCCGCTGCCGGGCGCAGCCTCCAGCAGCACCACCGATCCGGGCTTCTCCAGGCAGTCGGCGGCGATGCGATAGCCCACCGGCCGAACGAACCGGTCGGCCAGGCGCACCCGGTCCTCTCGGACGATCCGGAGGGACTTCGGGTGTGAGTAGTTGAGGTACAGGAAATCCCGGCGAGATTGATCTTGCTGCGGTTCCACACTCCTGATGAGGCCCGGGTGTGCTGCATACGGCAGCGGTCTCATCCTCTTCGGGTTCGGGCCAGGGGCCGAAGGGACCGCGTTCCCCGGGGCCGGTGGCGCCGAGGAGGCCGGGGTCCTTCCAGCGGTGCAGCGGCATGGGGATCACTGCGAGTTTCCGTTCCGGGCCTGTGAGAGCAGCTGGGCCATGACGTCATCGGTGCCGTGCTGAGCCTGGCGGGCCAGGTCGTCCAGCACGGTGTCGCCGTCGAGGACTTGTGCGGTGAGCCGTTCCATCAGCTCCGGGTCGGTGCCGCATCCGCGGCCGGTGATGCGAGTGCGGACCGGGCGGCGCGGGCCGATGACCTGTGCGTCGTCGGACGTGGCGGCTTCCTCGGCTTCGGCGAGCGCCCGGTACAGAGAGGCGACCGACGGGGGCGTCCCGCGTTCTTGCCCGCCTTGAGCGACAGCTTTTTCGCGATGTCGGGGACAGGGGCACCCTTGTTCTTCAGCGCGACGGCGAAGGTGAGCATGCCGTCGCCGACGACCCCGGGGCGTCCGCCGTGGTTGCCCTTGGCAGCGGCGGTCTGCTGGCCCTCCAGGGTCTTCTCTCGGATGTAGTTGCGGTCGAGTTGGGCGGCGACGGCGAGCACGGCGAAGAACATCGCTCCCATGCCGTTGGGGTCGTAGATGCCGGTGAGCGGGCCGGTGAGGAGTTCGAGCTGGACGCCGGCGTCCTGAAGCTGGCCGGAGAGGGGCATCAGCTCAGCGGCGTTGCGGGCGAGGCGCTTGAGTTCGTGGACGTTGAGGATCACCTCCTGGTCGGGGGCGGCCTCCTTGATGTCGTACGCGAGCTTCAGCGCCTTCTCCAGCTCCGGCCGCGTCTTGATCCGGGTGGAGATCTTCTCGGAGAAGATCTGCTTGCCGCTTGATCGGGCGTCAGATCCACCCGCGCAGTCTGTCAGAACCGTCTCGCACAACATGCTGGTTCTGCGAGGGGTTCTGCAAACGGCGACCTGCGGATTCGTGAGCGGCTCCGGGGCGTTCGCAGAACTCTCGCAACTGATCATTCGTGAGAATCACGCAGCACCCGGCCGTAGCCGCTGCGCTTGGGTACGCGGGCCGAACTGTTCCGTGTACAGAAGCCCCGGCCGCGCCTGACGGTTCAGCCCCTGAGGGTGTTGAGCCAGCCGGTCAGCAGACCGTTGATCTCCTCGGGGCGTTCCTGCTGGATCCAGTGGCCGCAGCCCTCTACGAGGTGGGAGGCGGTCAGGCCGGGGAGGGTGGTGGGGAAGGCGTCGATAGCGTCGGACATCCAGGTGGTGGAGGCGTCCAGGGCGCCGCCGATGAACAGGGACGGCTGCTTGATCGGGGCGCCGCGGTGGGGGGCGAGGTCTTCCCAGTCGCGGTCCACGTTGCGGTAGCGGTTGAGGGCGCCGGTCAGACCCGTGCGCTCGAACTCTCCGGCGTAGACGTCGAGGTCGTCCTCGGTCAGCCAGACCGGGAGGATGCCGACGGGGAAACGGTCACGCAGCTGGCCGCCATGGGCGACGAAGTGCGGGTCGGGCTCGCCCTGGGCGGGCATGGTGTCGGCGGACAGGGCGGCGTAGAAGCCCGCGAGCCAGCCCCGCACGTCAGGCTCGATCTCCATCTCGGCCCGGCCGGGCTCCTGGAAGTAGGAGACGTAGAACTCCTGCTCGGGGCCGCCGATCTGGCCGAAGATGTCGGTGGGGCGGGGGCCGCCGGGTGGCGCGTACGGGACGCTCAGCAGGGCGACGGCCCGGAAGACCTCGGGGTGGAGCAGGGCGGAGGCGGCGGCGATGTTGGAGCCCCAGTCGTGGCCGACGACCACCGCGTTCTCCTCGCCGAGGGCGTGCACGAGGGCGACGTTGTCCTCCACCAGGTCCAGCATCCGGTAGGCGTCGGTCGCCGCAGGCTTGGAGGAGCGGCCGTAGCCGCGCACGTCGATTGCCACCGCCCGGTAGCCGGCCGCGGCGAGGGCCGGGAGCTGGCGGCGCCAGGAGTACCAGGACTCGGGGAAGCCGTGCACGAGCAGGACCAGCGGGCCGGTGCCCTGCTCGACCAGGTGAAGGCGCCCGGCCGGGGCCTCGACGGTGCGGTGGCGGAGTGCGGCGGACGGCTCGGGCTGCATGGGGGCTTCTCCTCGGTTCGCGGGTGGATGCAGGTACGCATCGATCATGCGGCGCGACGACCGTCCGACGCGATTACCCTTGCCACTCTGGCAAACTTGCAGGACAGGATGGTGGAGCGGCACGTCCGGAAGGGGGCAGAGCGGGTGACAGGCGACGACGTGGCCGACACGCTGGCGGCGATGGGCCCCCGGCTGCGGGCCGCGCGCGAACACCGCGGCTCCACGCTCACCGGCGTCAGCTGCGCGACCGGCATCTCCCCGAGCACGCTGTCGCGGATCGAGACCAGCCGACGCAAGCCCACCCTGGAAGCGGTGTTGAAGTTGGCGAAGGAGTACGGCGTCTCCCTGGACGAGCTGACCGGCACCGCCCCCGCCGCCGAGCCCCGCACCTCCGCGCTCCAGCGTTTCGGCGACGACAAGGCGGTGCTGCCGCTGACCCGGTACGTCGGGGGCCTGCACGCCCACAAACACGTCCTGCCCGCCGTCCAGGAGCCGCCCGCGCGGCCCCGGCAGGTCTCCCACGATGGCTGGGAATGGCTGTGCGTCCTGTACGGGCGGCTGTGGCTCGCACTCGGCGACCAGGACCTCGTCCTGAGTGCCGGGGACGTCGCCGAGTTCGACACCCGCAATCCCCACGGGGTCGCGAACGCCGGCCCCGGCGGCCCGGTCGAGTACCTGATCATGTTCGGGCCGCAGGGAGAGCGCCTGCGACCGCGCACCCCGCCCGCCCCCGGCCCCAGGGCCCGGTAGCAAGCAGCGAACGAACGGCCTGACGTCCTGGATACGCCCGGGATGTCAGGCCTCTTCCTCGTTGTCCTCAGCGGCGTCGGGGTCGCGGAAGGGGCGCAGGCCCTGGCCGGGGCCGCTGGCCTTGATGTTGAACAGGTAGCGGCCCAGGAAGTTGATGTGCCTGTCCTTGAGCGGGGAGAGCCGGGCGACGTCCTCGTCCTTGACGTCGTGGCCCTCGGCGCGGAGTTGGGCAACAGCAGCGTCCAAGTAGCGGGTGTTCCATAGCACGACGGCATTGAGAACGAGACCCGGACTGGCCGACTGATCCTCCTGGCCCTCACGGTACGCCTGTCGGATCTGGCCCCCGGCTGCCGTGGCAGATCGCGCTGGCCAGGCGGTGGCGGGACTCCTGCACGGCAAGCTGCCGGTTCATGAGCCGGCGATAGGTGTCGTCCACCGGGTCGACCAAGGCGAGCAGGTGCATGGTCTTGTCGATCCGCCCGTACTCGGCGAACGTGGCCCCCAGCGGGGTGGGGTGGCCCTCACGGCCGAACATCTGCAGCAGGTCGTAGGCCCGGACCTGGTTGGTGATGAGCGACCCGGCGACCCGGAGCATGTCCGGCCAGTGCGTGGCGATCCGCTTGAGGTTGACCTTGTTGCAGGCGACGGCCTCCAGCGGCCCGTACCCGGCGGCCGGCGTCTCCCCGTCGTCGGGCAGGTCGGCCCGCCAGAACCGCTGGTCTTCCAGGTCCCGGAAGCGCGGGGCGAAGCGGAAGCCAAGCATCTTGTACAGGCCGAAGGCCATGTCCGAGTACGAGGCGTTGTCGGTCGCGACCATCTCCGGCTTCACCCCGCCGTCGAGGTTCAGCAGGGTGTCCAGCGTGTACAGGCTGTCGCGCGGCGTGCCGCGCACCACCATCGCGCCGATCCCCGCCACCTGGTCGTTTACTGCATTGAGCCAGGTCACGCCGCGTTTGTAACCGTAATACTTGGGCGAAGGGCCGGTGTTGATGCTCTTGACGGGGACGACGAACCGCAGGCCGTCGACGGAGGCGAGCAGTCCGCCGCCCCACATCTGGGCCAGCTCGATGCGGGACTGCGCGGCGATCAGCGCGGCGTTCGCCGCGGCGAGGGTATCGGCCCGGAACGCGGCGCGGGCCACCGCCTCGTACAAGCGCCGCTCGGCAACCGTCCGGGCCTCCGACACCTGCCGGGCCAACACCGAAACTCCGGGCAGTAGCACCCGGTTCTTCCGCAGCCACGTCACCGCGTGGTTGAACAGCGCCACAGGCCCCTCGGCATGCGTCCACGCCCGCCCGTACAGGAAGCCGCGGAACTCCCGACCCCACTTCCGATCCGTGAAGTCCCGGTACTTGAACCGCTTCTGGATCTCCGCCGCGTGCTCGTACACCGTCGACCGGCGCTCCGGGTACCGCTTCACGCACGAGGCGTCGGCGATGCCGAGCTGCCCGGCCAGGTACTCCACGGCCTCCCACGGCACCGCGAGTGGGTCCTCACCCAAGAACCGGCCGATGTAGCGGACCGTGCTTCTCTGCACTAAGTCAAGCCGGGCGAGTTTTGAAGGCGGAGGCCTGGCAGGCGAGGGATCGCGGCCAAGTCCACCGCTTGATCGCGCAGCTGTCTGCACCTGGGATATCAACGAGCGGTCGTGACTCCATCATCTGGCTGGCGCGAGGTGTTGGCGGCGAGCAGTTCCTGCAGGAGTTCGACGATGAGATCGGGCTGTCCTACGAATGGGGAGTGGCCCGTCTGCCACTCGCGCACGTAGGTGCAGCGCAAGGCCATCTTCCGCTGCAGGACCGGGTCGATGGCCCGGTCCTGCGCGCAGACGATGTAGGTGGAGGACGCGTGCTTCCAGCTGTGGCGCTCTGGGATGCCGCGCCCGCAGCCGGAGGCTTGCGCACGCAGCAAGCCAACCGCCCAGGCGGCGAGAGGTTCGGGACAGTCGCTGTAGAGGGTGTCGGCAGCCCGGTCGGGGTACAGGCTGGTCGAGCCGTCAGGCTCAGGGCTGATCGCCTCCTTGAGCTGCGGGGAGGCGCCACCCAGAGTGGCCGCGCTTTCGCCGGCATCCGGCACGAAGGCTGCCAGGTAGACCAGGTGTCCCGCCCCGCGCAGCCCAGTGATCACTGACCCGCCGTAGGAGTGACCGAGCACAATCGGAGGCTCCGGTAGCGAGTCGACGACGGCCTGGACCGCGGCTGTGTCAGCCGACAATGAGCCCTTGTGGAGCTCCGGAACGACGATCTCCGTTCCTGCATTCCGCAAAGGTTCTGCCACCAGGGCGAAGTGTTCGGGACGGTGATACAGGCCATGAACGAGCACCACGGCGGCCAATGCGCACGTCTCCTCGGGTCGGTGTCAGACGAGTGATCCACGGGTCGGTCAGGCGTATCGCTGCAGCAGTCCGTCCACGTACGCCTCCAGCCGTTCTGCCAGCACATCGGACGTCAGATCATCCCGGCCCAGTTCACGCCACGGCCCGGCCAGTTTCGCTGCGTCGGGGCAGTAGTGCAGGGCGTCGAGCAGCCGCCAGTACAGGTGGTCGGGGTTGTCGGCGAGGCCGCGGCCGCCGTGTGCCTCGTACCGCTCGCGGAAGTCCAGCCCGTACGCCGGCCCGTGCAGCAGCGCGAGCGCGGTCGAGCAGTGCGCCACGTCCAGGTCGGCAGGTCCCCATGAGGTCTCGACCCAGTCCACGACACCGGTGATACGCAGCTTGGGACCGGCTCCCGTGAAGAGCACGTTCCCGGGGTGGAAGTCGCGGTGCAGGAAGCAGCCGTCGTACGGCGGCGGGTCGCGGCGGATCACGTCGACGGCCCGCTCCCACAGAGGGCCGTTCGGCGTGCGGACGCGTTCCGGGGACGTCCACGCCTGGTACGTGCGCGGTCTTTCGTCCGGTAGGACGTTGTGGATGCTGACGAGCTGGGCCGCGAGCAGGTCCAGGCGCCGGTCGAGGTCGTCCTCGTCCACACGGACGCGTCCAGGCAGCGCTGACATCAACAGGGTCGGGTGGTTGCAGTGTTCGGCCGTGGCGTCCACGGCGACGAAATCGGGCGCCGGGATGCTCTCCTGCCCGATGAGCAGAGTCAGGACGGACGCCTCGCGGGCCAGCAGTCCGGGCCCGTGGTGGCGGAAGAACGGCTTTACGAAGGTCCGTTGCACCAGGGCAGTGCCGTCGTCGAGCGTGAGCCGGCGCATCTGGGAGCTCCAGCCACCGGACAGGAGGCGCAAGCCGGTGACCTTGCGGCCGTTGCCGAGCTGCTTGGCAACCCACGCATGTGTAGCTGACCAGCCGTGGTCGTCGAGGCCGGTCAGCACCGCCTCAACGAACTCCCGCCGGTCCTCGCTGTGATCGCGGAACCACATCCCCAGCTGGTGCTGTGCGTCCGGAAGGTCGAACCGCGTGTACTGGGAGCGGGCGGCCAGCGCGTCCTGTACGGCCTCGGTCACCGCCGTCGGGATCACCGCGTCCGTGCCCGGCACGGCGAGCACCGCCCGGCCCTCGTACGCCCGCAGCACCTGAAACGCGGGCGCCTCACGCCAGCTGTCCGGCCGCCGGATGATCCCGCTGAACCGGCCGTCCCCGTCCTCGAAGGGCACGTCCCACGCCTCGACGGTATACACGGCGGGCGCGCACAGCCCCAGCGCCGCCACCCGATCCCCGTAGTGGGCGACGAGATCCGCCACCGTCTGCCCGCTCATGCTGAAACCCATCAGGACCAGCGGCCCCTCCGCCCCGCCATACGCGTCGATCACCGCGACGGCCTGCTCGAACCGTCGCCGCAGGCTTAACTCACTGAGCTTTCCGGTGCTTTTGCCGTGCCCGGAGAAGTCGAAGGCGACCCCTCGGCAGCCGTGGGCCACGAACTCCCGCACCAGTGGGAGCAGTCGCTCCATGCTGCTGTTGCCCGCGCCATGCAGCACCACGGCGGTGACCCCGGAAGGATCACCGCCGTACACACCGCTGAGCCGTTCACCGTCGTGGTCGTGCGTGAAGTCGAAGAGCATGCCCCCTATTCACTCACGACGTGGCCTCCGCCTTTCGGGAGTGTCACCGCCGGAAGTCCGCCCCTGGGCGTCATCTGTTCGGGGATGGGACGGTTGGGATGCCGAGGGCGACGGGGGTTCGGCGCGTGAGGCGGGCGGCGTCGGCCTGCTTGGTGCGGACGAAGGTAAGGGTCAGGTCGATGCCCTCGATCTCACCGAGCCACTGCTCCTCCTCGGCTCGCTTGCGACGGAGGATCAGGTCCTTCTCGATCTCTGTGAGCCTCGGCAGCATCTTCGGGCTGACCTGCAGCATCGGGCAACGTACACAGGCGTGTTCATGCTGACAGGGCGATCCATAGGGACGAGCGCAGTTGCCGAGTTCGACCTTGCGTTTGTCGAAGTGCTCCTCGAACTCCGCCCACGCCTCTGGGGTGACATCGCCGTACTCGTGCTCGGGACGCAGGTCTCGGCGGTGGTTCAGGAACTCCTGGTAGTGCTTGACGATGTCCTCGGCGAAGACCGCGACGTAACCCTGTGTCGTCTGGAGATTCAGGTGTCCGAGGAGGGCGGCACCGATGTGGATGGGGAGGCCGCCGTTGACGATCTCGGTCGCGAAGAGCCTGCGGAAGTCGTGCGGTGTGAACTTGGTGCCGACGAATGCCGGGGTGCTCTCGGCTGTCTCCTCGCAGCTGCGCGCGAGCATGTTGAGGATCGTGTGCGGGGCGATGACGTTGCGGACTGTCCCCAACTGACGCTGGAACAGAAACGGCATGGGTTCTGACCAGAGCTTCTCGTGCGAGTCGTAGCGGGTCACGAGGGGAATGGCCTGGCCGTTGCGGGTCTGGCGGCGGATGATCTGCGCGACGGCATGGAACAGCTCGGCGGACAACGGGATGACCCGCTCGCGTTCACTCTTCGACGGGGCGACGACCAGGAGGGCGATGACCTCGCCGTTGGGCCGTTCGTATTGGCGAATGCTGAGGTGGGTGAGTTCAACGAGCTCTTCGACCCGGATGCCGCTGTGCCGCAGGATCTCAACGGCCACCCACTCCCAGAACGCGGATTCCTCCGCCATGGTCACGTTGATCATCTCGCCGGTGCTGTGGTCGATGATCCGGACGGACGGCTCGGCCAAGGTCTTGGCCCGGCGGCGGTCCTCGCGGGAATCTGTGCGGCTGTAGCGACGCCCTGATGCTCGAAGGGCTTGCCCAAGGGGACGGGACGGGCAGCCTCGAGCAGGTCCGCCAGGTGCTCGTAACGGTCCTCAACGTGTCGGACGAGGACTGGCAACAGAGGCTGGCGAGCGCGGGTGCGGTCGGCCATCCGCCGGTTGATCTCGCGGCGCCGCTTGCCTAACCCCTTGAGATCTCGCGGCAGGATCGGGCAGGGAGCCACCCACCGAGCCCACCGCTCCGGTTCGGCGACGGCCCAACTGTGAAGGTCGACGTAGAGGCAGCGAACGGCCAGCAGCACAGAGGCAGCGTCTTTTCGCAGCCGGGTCCGGTCGGTCTTACCGTTCTTCCGCCAGTACTGGATCTCGGCCCGCCACTGGTCGTAGAGCTCCTGGCTGAGGTTCAGGTCCTTCTGCTCGGGGTTGAGTTCCTCGATGACGGCCCAGAACAAGCTGGCCAGTTGACGGGCGAGACCTTCGAGGGTGATGTAGTCGGTGTCGGCCTTGCGCCGGGCGAGGTAGTCGATCAGGAGCTGCCGGACTGCGGCGTTCTTGATGTTGTAGCGGTCGACGAGTTCCTCGACGCTTCGCTGACCGTCATAGATGAACGTCCTCAGGGTCGGGGCCGTTCCAGGAGGGAAGTGCCCCATCCTGTGCAGGATCTCCCAGGCGCCCAGGGCCGCGAAACGCGTGGTTCTCTTGGTCGCACCGGGCGTCAGCCCCAGACGTTTGTTCTCCAGCGAGTAGTGCAGCAGGGCCGACGGGGTCAGACCCTCCAGGTCGAGGCCCTGCGTCGTGAGTGCGCAGGTCAGATCGAACTTCGCCCGCTGCCGGTGCATCGTGGTGAGCCGCTCTTGAGCGTCGACAGTCTTGAAGAACTCGTCCAGCCGGTGGTCCTGCTGGATCTTCCGGAACGGCTCGGCGTAGTCGGAGAACTTGTTCGCCCGGAACCCGGAGAGCGAGGGCTGGATGATCCGGGCGGCGAACGCCATCTTCAGCGCCGAGACCATGTTGCTGCCGTCGTAGCCGGCCCCTGGCCGTCCCAGGACATTGACCGAGAGGGCGTTCTCCGCGTTGAACCCGCTGGCTTCCCAGTGCTCCTGCCAGGTCTGCCCCGCCAGCGACTCCAGGTGCCCGAAGAGCATCCGGATGCCGGCCGTGCGTTTCTCCACCAGGGAGCGGCCCTGGTTCGGCCACGCGTGACGAGCGAGCCCGCACAGATCGTCGATGCTGGCCTGCGACAGGTCCCCGAACGGGGCCGGAGGCTTCGCGGGCCGGGGAGCTGGGGCCGCCTTCAGCGATGCGCTCGTGAACCTTCTCGGCTCCGTCTGATTGGGCGCCGGGTCGTAGTTCTGGCGCCGGTTGCGGACTGTATAGGTCTCTACCGTCGTGCGGTTAGGCACCGAACACCGCCTTGACGTCGTCGGGGTCGTAACCAGCGGCGAAGGTCCGTTGCACCCGCGGGCGGTTGTAGTGGGCCTGCAGGGCGTCGAAAAGGTCCTCCACTCGGGCATTGAGGTAGCGGCCGGTGGTGGCCAGGTCCGTGTGCCGCATGATCGCGCGGACCTGGGCGAGGTTGAGGTTGAGGTCGTTCGCCATCCGAGTCGCGGCGGTGTGCCGCAGATCGTGCAGGGTCCAGTTCGTGCCGAGTCTCTCGTTCGCGCGCTGGATCACACGCCGCATCGCCCAGTAGGTCAGCGGCCGGTCTGGGCCCCGCCGCGTGCGGAGAACCGGCTCCTCGGCCGGCGGCAGCCCGATGTGGTCGAGGTATGCGGCCAGGATCGTCAGTGCCTGTGCGCTGGCTGGGACCGGCTCGCGGTCGTCGGTCCCCTTGGTGATCACCCAGATCAGTTGCTTGGCCCAGTCGATGTCTCCCGGGGTGACCCCGAGGAGTTCGCTGGCGCGGGAGCCACTGGAGACGTAGAGCAGGACCGCGGCCCGGTCACGGTCGCAGGTCATCGCCCCGAAGAACTCGTCCTACATCGAGTCGGGAATCGAGCGGGGATCGGTCCGCCGGACCCGCTGGCGGAGCCTGGCCCGCCGGAATTGAGGGACCTCGCTGTCCGGGGCCCGGTGAGCGAGGGCCCGGCGCTGCGCCCGTGACTCCGGAACCGGGTTGACGAGCGGGCCCCGGCCGTAATGCCGATGGTAGGCGTAGAAGCTGCTGACCACGGTCAGACAATGATTGATCGTGCTGGGGGCGTAGCCGGCCTTCAGGTACGGCTTGCCCGTGCGGGGGTTCACCGAGCCGGGCAGCGGTGCGTTCGGGTTCCGTCGGCGGCGCTGCGGATTCGGGGCGACCCGGAGCCATCCGACCAACGCGGACGCTTCTGCCTCGGTCGCCCGGTCCCAGGGGACGCCGAGGAACCACAGCAGCCGGTACCAGCGCAACAGGTCGTACGCGTAACTCTTGGCGGTTAGCGGCCGGTTGTCGTCCAGGATCAGGCCGCGGAGGTACGGAACGACGGGGGCGACGGCAGACCCGTCAGCGTCGAGAACGGTGTACCGAGGTATGGACTCCAGCTCGACGACCGAACCGACGCGCGGCACATCGGCCCGTCCCTCGATCAGCTGGCGATGCAGGTCTTGCAACAGACTCTTCCTTGCAGGCGGAGATCATCTCGCTCCGTGATCGGAGACACTGGTGCAGTTAACACACCAGATCTGCAAGGCCATGCCCAGGCGATGTGCGTCCGTACGACGCAGGGCGATCAGGTCACGGTCGTCATCGTCGAGGAAGCAGAACCGCTCCAGTTCCGGGCGGGTGGGCACCTCGGTGAACGTCCCGTACGCCTCGGCCTGCTCATCAGTTAAAAATTCCACTGGCATGCGGCGGACGGTAGCCATGCCCCGACAGCGATCGAGGATCTTCCTCCGAACCCCCGCAACAGGCCGATCACGTGCGCTAGACGACCATGATCGTTCTCACCGGGATTTCCTGTACCTCAACTACACACGCCCGGTACTGGCGGTCCGCCAGCTCCAGCAGATCGTCCGGAAGGACGGAGCGGTCGATCCTCGTGGCCTTTCCGGCGAGCACGGGGATCACCAGGATCCCGCGGTCGAGCGCGGTCTGGATCTCGCGACGCGTCCAGTCCTGCTCGGCTTCGAGGGCGGGGCGGCCGTCGGCCCCCGCACCTCCGCCCAGCGCGGGCCGATCACGGCGAGGAGAGCCTCACACTCCTCCACCGCCCTGACCAGTTCCACTGGGAAACGGCGTCCGGGCTCGATCGAGCTGCCGGCGAAGAAGATCCGCTCGTCGCCGAACCGAAGGGCGAGTTCCCGAGCGATCACGGTCGCTGCGGACTCCTCGTCGCCTGTGCGGTAGTTGACGAAGATGTCGGGCATGAAGGTTCCCTTCGTGAAAGGAGGACGGGGTGAACAGGCACGGGGCCGTGGACCGGGACTCCGGTCCGCCCGGGCCATGAGGTCCCGACTGTGTGGACGGCATGGCGCATCCACGGGAGGGCGTGCGGATGGAGGGACGCCGCCTGGTGCGTCACCGGTCGCGGGCAGCCCGAAGAAACCGGGGCGCGATGCGACGCGTCGGGCGGTGATCAGAGGGTTCCGCGTCAGCCTCCCCTTGAACAGTGACCGCGAGAGCCGTCCGCCCTCACGGGAGCCGTCGTCCGACGATCACCGGTCGACACGAAACCCGACGGCGAACACCTGCTGTGACGGCGTCGTTTCGGTCCGCATCCGAAAGTGAGTCCGGCACGACGCGCGCCTGGAGAATCAGGGTTCGGCGGTGTTGCCCGTTGCCTCTTTCGTTCTCCGTTGTTCCCGTCCGTTTCTTGGAGTGACCGGGGTCGACCGCGATCGGTGCATAGCGATCGAGGATGACAGGATCACGGGCGGGGTCCGGGTGTTTACGAAGTCGCAGCGCTCGTCGATCCAGGTGGGGGCGGCGAAGACGTTGTCGCCGGCGGGAGCTTCGGAGGCTTCCGGCAGGGGGCAGGTGCGGGAGTCTTCGGCCAGGTCGTTGATGTATGAGGGAGACCTTGTTCGCCCCGCTATCCATGGTGAGTCACCGAAACCGGATGGCGTCGTCCTCTCTTCGGGGTCGAGCCTCTGGCTTTTCTTCGGGGTCGAGCCTCTGGCTTTCTTTCCGTGCTGGGATCGCGGGATGGCTCGTCGGGGCACGGGTCGGTTCGCGGTGTGACCTGGGTCGCGCTCCTTGTTCGAGCACCGCGGCTCGGTGGGGAGGCCGTCGATCGGGCTGTCGAGGGTGGTGGCAACGGCATGGTCGAACCTGAGGTCTGGCGCGCTCGCCACTGAGAGGCTGCACAACACACAACGCGCTCCGCCCTGTTGGCCGGGTCGCTGCCGCCGAAGCGGGGCTGACGCCGTCGCCGTCAGCTTTCCCAGTCGACGGATGCCACGGTCCCGTCGTCGGCCATCTTGACGGCAAGGAGCTCGTCACTGGTCTCGGCGTCGATCGTGTAGTCCATGACGATCCGGGCCTTGGCCTCGCCGGTCAGGTGCCACAGCCCGATCCGAACGGGGTGCATGGCTGCGGTGAACGCGTCGGCGCTGATCGCTTCGCCGTTCGCTTCACGGGTGAGGCGCCTGATCACTTCGGCGTCGTCGAGTTCGTCGGCGTGGTGGTCGATGAAGTAGCGATCCTGCCGCAGGTTCTCGCGGATCGCCGCCCGGGCCGCGGTGTCCAGGGCCGGCAGATGGGCCAGGTGCGTCGCGAACGCGTCCAGTTCGCCCACGTCCAGCCCGGAGTCGGGGCCGGCCCACAGCCAGGCTTCGACCTTGCTGCTTCCCAGCGAGGCCGCGCCTTCCCAGATGACTTCCGTCTCGTCCGCCGACGGAGCCTCAAGGTGCCCGAAGTAGGGGTGATCGATGCTCTTCATGGGGCCTGTCATTCCGATGGACGGTACCGGTATGGCTTGAGAAGCAGTGAGCGTTCCTGGCCCACGATACGGCCCGGTCGTTCCGCGCGGGTGGCGGTTCTGCCGGTACAGCGCCTCCGGCGTTGCCTGTCCGTGCGCGATCCGCCCGCGTGCGGCCGGTCCGGGGCGCCCAGGCAGCGACGCTGACGCCGATCGGCCGGGCGTGCTGTCTCTCATTCTGTCGCGGGGCCTGTGCCGGGATCCTGCCGGGACCGCAGGTCGGTGAGGAGGCCGTCCAGTGCGCTGTCGAGGGTGGCGGCATTGGTGTGGTCGAACCAAGTGGTCCGGATGCGTTCGTTGTTGCCCTTGGGAGTTTCGTGGTCGGCGGCGAGTTGTCGCAGGGAGCGGGTCTCGTCGCCCAGGGCGCGGCCGACGGCCTGGAAGAGACCCCGCACATAGTGTTCCGCGTCGGCGGCGGGGATGCCGTGTCCGGCGGCCCATGAGGTGAGTGCGGCGAGGTACGCGTAGTGGGTGGTGAGTGTCCCGGTCAGTGCGGAGAAGACGTCGAAGGCTGCCTCGTCCGCGACCGGAAGTGCCCCGCCGAGCTGCTCGAAGAAGGCGTCGACGGCCGGGTGCGCCGGGTACGTCACAGTGACGGAGCGGCGGTCGCGCACGGAAGGCAGCGGGATGGCGCGTACCAGCGGGGCGTCGGTGGCGAGCATGCCGCGCAGGTTGTCGTTCGAGACCCCGGCCATCACGTTGACCACCACCTTGGCGCCGTCCACTCGCAGACCGTTCAGCGCCTCGTGGCGGTCCTCGCGGCGTACGGCGATGATGATCAACTCGGCGCGGTCCGCGACCTGTTGGTTGTCGACGCAGATGTGTACGCCGTCGAACCGCTCGGAGAGTTCGGCGGCGGTGCGGGCGCCGCGCGGCGAGAGGAACACCTCGGGCGCCGGGCAGGCCGCGTCGCACAGGCCCTCCACGAGGGCCCGGCCGATCTCTCCCACTCCGATGATGCCGATACGTTTCACGGTGTCGTCCGCTCCGGTGTGTGGTGGCCGTGGCCCGCGTCCGTGAGGTCTCGCGGATTCCTCCACAGCAGGGTGATTGCCAGGGCGCCCGCCAGACAAGGGGCGACCCCGGCCCAGCCCAGGCTCGGTGGCAGGCCGGTTGTGCCGGAGGTGTCCCTGGTGAGCAGCCCGATCAGTCCGGTGCCTGTGCCGAGCACGAACAGCACGGTCGAGGCGGGGCGGGCCCATCGTCTGCCCGCCGTGACGGCCCGGGCCGCCGCGGACCAGGCCAGAATGCCGAGCGCTCCGATGACGGACAGCAGGACGAGGCAGGTGCTGACGGCCGAGTCCACCCGGGCCTGGGAGTAGGCCGGATATCCGGCTCGGACGTGGTCGGCCAGCAGATGGGTGGTGGCGCGGTCGGCGTACGGGGCGGCAGCCGCGATGACGGTGAGCCCAAGTCCCGTGTACATCACGCCGATTGCCCCTCGGGTGTGGGCTGTCTTCGTCATCGGAGTACTTCCGTTCCGTGCCATGTCACGTCCGTCGGAGCACATCGGTCGACCCTCACTCCATCAGGGCCGCGCGGAGGAATTCGAGGATCTCCGCGCGGGCGGGCTCGGCCTGCGGCTGCACCCCCGGCAGGCTGAGGAACGCGTGCACCGCTTCCGGGTATTCGGTGAGCCGCACCGCCGTTCCTGCCGCGCGCAGCCGCTCGGCGTAGCGGCGGCCGTGATCGGCCACCGCGTCCTGGGTCGGTACCACCACGAGCGCCGGCGCGAGCCCGCCCAACTCCTCGGCGTACAACGGTGAGAGCTTGCGCGCATCGGCCTGCGGCGGTACGGCGAGGCGCTGGAACAGTTTCAGCTGTGGGACGGCGAGGCCCTGGCCGTACCCGTACTCGGCCATCGACTCGTACTCGTACATCGTCCCGGTCACATCGACCGCGGGGTTGACCAGCACCTGCGCCGCGAGCCGCAGGCCGGCCTCCCGGGCGCGGATCGCCGACAGGGCGCTGATCAACGCGCCGCAGCTCTCGCCGAAGACGGCCACCCGCGCCGGGTCGACACCCCACCGCTCGGCGTGCCGCACCACGTGCTGGAGCGCGTCCCAGCCGTCGTCGGCGGCCGCGGAGAGCGAGGTCTCCCAGTCCAGGAGCCGGTGCTCGACCGAGACGAGGACCGCGGGCAGCCGGGCGGCGAGGTGGCTGTTGGCCCAGTCGCACTGGGCGGCCGTGCCCACGAATCCCCCTCCGTGCACATGGAGTACGAGGGGGAGGGGGTCCTGGGATGCGCCGCTGGGCCGGTACACACGCACCGGAACGTCATGGCCGGGCAGCGTCACCTGTTGCCAGTCGATCGTGGCGCCGGGATGGGGCCGCCCCAGGACCGACCGGGCCGCGTCGGACGCCCGGAAACGGTTCTCGGCGACCCGGTAGGCGGCCAGGCTCTCGGCCGTCACCGACGACCAGTCCGGCTGGGGTGGCCGTTCCGCGGCAGTGGTCCCGCTCATGTCTCTCCTCCGTGTCCTTCGGCAAAACACAACGAAACCTACGGCGTAGGTTTCGTTGTGCACGCTAAGTTCTACGACGTAGGTTTGGCAAGGGGGACAGGCAAGGGGGACAGGGAGGAGTGGGTGTGGCCAGACGTGCACGGGGCACCTCGGCGGGGCTCGACCGGGAGCGGATCGCGACCGCAGCCGTCGCGCTCGTGGATCGCGACGGCCTTGAGCGTTTCGGGGTACGGCGACTCGCCGAGGAGCTCGGGGTCGATCCGATGTCGCTCTACCACCACGTCAAGGGCAAAGCCGCGCTGCTGGACGTGATCTGCGAGGCCGTGCTCACCGAGGTGGTGGCACCCGCTCCCGATGGCGCGCCGCACGACTGGGAGGAGGTCGCCCGGCGAACGGCCCACTCCTACCGGGACATGGCGTACCGGCATCCTCGGGTGTTCCCGATGCTGGCCACCCGCGCCCAGACCTCGCCGGTGGCCATCTCCGCCCTGGAGAGCCTGGTCGCCGCGATGCGTGCGGCCGGCCTGCCCGAGCGGGTGGCGGCGGACGCCCCGATGGTGCTGTTCGGCTTCCTCAACGGGCACTTGCTGGCCTGCACCGGCGGTGGCCCCGACGGGCCGGCTCCTGTGCCCGAGTTCGACTCCGGCACACACCCGGGCATGGCCGCCCTCGCACCCCGGTGGGCCGACTTCGGATCCGTCGCGGAGTTCGACCGGATGCTCGACATCGTGCTCGACGGGATCAGGGGTCAGGCGGCTCGCTCGTCCTGAGCGGGGGGCTTGTGCGCGGAGAACGTCAGCCGGCTGCCCACGCAGAGCGTGATGTCGACGTAGCCCAACGTCTGGAGGCGTACGAGGAGCGCGGCCGGCTCCACCGGGTTGTAGGTGTCGTCCTTGTGGAACGCGTGCAGCGACTGGCTCGGCAGGCTGTCGGCCCCGACGAGCACTCCGCCCGGTTTGAGCACCCGGAAAATTTCCGCGAGGAGGGCGTTCTGGAGAGCCGTTGTCGGTACGTGGTGCAGCATCGTGAACGACGCCGCCGAGTCGAAGGAGCCGTCCGCGAACTCCAGCGCGGTGCCGCTCCCTCGGTGAACCTCCACGTTCGTCCCGGAGAACCGGCCGGCCAGCAGCGACGCCGCCTCGGCCTCGATCTCCACGGCCACCAGGCGGTCGACCCTGGTCCGCAGCCATTCGGTCGCCGCTCCCGGACCGGGGCCGACCTCCAGCAGCTCCTTCCCGAGATCGGCACGCGCGACGGCCAGCGGCAGTACCTCGTCATGGAGATGGGCGGCCCACTCCGGGCTCGCGCACAGTTCAGCGTGGTCGGTGTTCATGACGACAACGCTAGGGAGGGCTGCCGCTGTCCGGAAGGACGTAACCTTCCAACTCATGTCGGGAAACGGACAGGGCGACGCACTGGTCTCCATCGGGACGTTCCCCATGCCGGCGGGAACACGGTTCACCCAGCACACCCACCGGACACATCAGCTGGCCTGGGCCTCCCGCGGCACCTTGACGGTCGACGTGGCTTCCCGTCGGTGGGTACTGCCCACCACGCGCGCCCTGTGGATCCCGTCCGGGGTGCCGCACGAGGTCGTCTCGGCCAGCCACACCACGATGACCTCGCTCTATCTGCTGACATCGCCGCCTGCCGACCCGGGGCAGTGGGGCACGGTCCGGCCGACCCTGGTCCCACCGTTGCTGGCCGAGTTGATCGGCTACCTGGACGATCCGGACCTCGGCCCCGAGCGCCGGGCGCACGGTGAGGCGGTGCTCCTCGACCTGCTCCGTCCCGTGACGGCCACCGCTCTTGAAGCCCCGCTCCCCACGGACCCACGCGCCCGCCAGGTCGCCGGGGAACTGCTCGACGATCCCGCCTGTGCGCTCGCGGTGGACGCGTGGGGGCGCCGGGTCGGTACCTCCGGGCGCACACTCGCCAGGCTGTTCCTGGCCGACACCGGCATGTCGTTCGGCCGCTGGCGCACCCTCGTCCGCCTGCAGGCGGCGCTGCCCGCCCTGGCCGCCGGCGAGCCGCTCCACCGGGTGTCGCGCGGAGTCGGCTACGGGACGGTCAGCGCGTTCGTCGCGGCGTTCCGACGTGAGACCGGCACCACCCCGGGCGCGTACTTCGGTGCGCGCCGGTAGGAAGCCGCCGGTGCGCCAGCGGCTCGGTGCCTCGGGCCGTGGATCTCCGGGCCGAGGTGCGTACCGCCCGGATGTTGAACGTTCGGTGATGGTCGCGATGGGCGTGTGTTCTGCGGGCGGTCACCCGAGAGCCCCGGGAAGGTGATGCGTGTTGGCTACGAATTACCAGGTCAGGGGATTCTTATGAGATCTGTCGAGAGTCGGCGGCGGCCGTGGCGGCCGCCGGCCCCTTCGTCTCTTCGTCACTCTTCGTGGCTGCCGGTCGGGGAGCCGCAGTGCTCGCCTGTCTGCACTAATCCGGCGCGCGCGGCGATCCTGGCGCCGCAAAGCTGTGGGCATACGCGCTCCCGCCGGCATCCCGGCGAAAGACGAAGAAGGTTTTTCCTGTGCGTCTGTACCGAATAGCGCTGTGGGCCACGGTTCCCATGGCGCTTCCTCTCCTCGCGGCACCCGCCGGAGTGACGGCGGCACGCGCCGTTCGCGATACGGCTCCGGAAGGGCCGCTCTCCGTATGGCGGCCCGAACCGGCCACGCAACCGGTCGAGCCGGTGGCCGATTCCGCGTCTCCGTTCCCGGCGCTCGGGGCGGCGTCGATGGCGCTGCCCCGGGTGGCGCCCCGGCCCGCCATCGTCTCGCGTGCGCAGTGGCGGGCCGACGAGACCAAGCGGGATCCCCACGCGCACTACGCGGGAGGGGTCAGGGCGGTCTTCATCCATCACACCGACACCCCCAACGGCTACGACTGCGCCGGCGTCCCCCGTACCCTGCGCAATCTGTACACGGGCCAGACCCGCGACCGGAGTTGGGGAGACCTCGGTTACAACTTCCTCGTCGACAAGTGCGGCACCATCTACGAAGGCCGCGCCGGCGGTGCCGACCGTCCCGTCGTCGGCTCCCACACCCTCGGGTTCAACCAGGGCACCACGGGGATCGCGGCCATCGGCACCTTCGGGCCGGGGACACCGGTACCGGCGGCCATGGAGCACGCGATCGCGGCCCTCGCGGCCTGGAAGCTCGGACTGGGCGGCGTCGACCCCGCGGGCAAGGTGCGGCTCACCTCCACCAACGGCAAGAGCCGTTACGCCAAGGGCACTTCGGCCGAGTTCGACGCCATCTCCGGCCACCGCGACGGCTTCGCCACCAACTGTCCCGGCGAGGCATTGTTCGCGCGGCTCCCCGCCATCCGGACCCTCGCGACGAACCTTCAGAGCAGGTCGTCCCCGAGTGCGCCGTTCGCCACCCGGTTCGCCGCGATCCCGGGGAGTCCTCGCCGCGGCGGCGAGTGATGGATCGGCGTGGCCGGCCTCGGTCCACGTCGCGTTGTCGAGCAGGGTGATCGCCCGTTCCAAGTACGCCTCGAAGCGGGCCGGTTCCTCCGATGTGAACCCGCCACTCGGGGCGCCCTCCACGCGCGGGGCCGCGCTCCATTCCGCTGGGCGGGACCGGATGACATGATCGGCAGCGCTCGGCCGCACCCACGCGGCCGGCCACCACCGATCAGGGGGAATCATGGAACGGCGCCCGGCCGCGAGATCCGGCTTCAACTGGTGGCTGCCCAGCGTGTACGCGGCGGCCGTCGTCCTCACCGGGGCCCTCGGCTCCGGCAGGGCGACGGGGATCGTCGCGGCGGTGGGCGGTGTGCTGCTCGGCCTCTACTACGGCTTCGGCAGCAGGCTCCGCGCCCGCGGCTGACGCCCCGTCCGCCCGGCCGTTCACGGCTGTACGACCTTCAACTCCGTTACGCCCGCGGGCTTCTGCGAGTCCTCCGACTCGACCGTCAGCCGTACCGTCCGGGCCACCGCGCCCGCCCGGTACGGCTGCCAGTGCGTGCCGTCGGACGTCGTCTCCAGCCGGTACGAGGACGGCCGCACGTCCGACCACTCCGGCTCGGCCGATGTCACCGCGCCCGCGCGCCCCAGGTCCACCGTCAGCGCGCCCTTCGCGCCGTCCGGGGACCAGGCGGTGGCCGGGCTGCCGTCCACCGCGGCCGCCGCGTACAGGCCGGGGGACTCCGACGTCGCCGTCACCGGGCGGCAGCGGGCCGCGTCGGTGGTCGCGGCGAGGTCCGGGCGGCGGGTGGGGAGCGTGAGCGTGCCGGTGAGCAGGCGGGGGCCGGCGGGGGAGCGGACGGTGAAGGGGGCGCCGGAGGTCAGCCGGACCGTCGTCGTCCGGGGGCCGATCGCGAGGTCGTACGTACGGCCCCGGTAACGCAGGCCCGTCAGCGTGACACCGCTGCCCAGCTGCGGCGGCAGCATCGGATCGAGAAGCACCCCGTCCTCCCGCAGCCGCAACCCCGTCAGGCCGTACGTGAAGACCTGGAGGAAGCCGCCCTTCCCGGTCAGGAAGTCGTCGGCGGGGAATCCCGAAAGCGGGTCCTGGGCGCCCGCCTTCGCGCCCCGGGCCTCGCTGAACAAGGCGTACGGCCCGCGCGTGAACGGGCGTACGGCGCGCTGGAGATAGGTGTACGTCGCGCAGCCGGGCGCTCCGATCGTGGCCGCGTCGACCGCGTGGACCGAGTCGGTCATGGCCGGGCCGTCCGGGTCGGTGTGCGCCGCGTAGAAGTCGAGCGTGGCGGCGGCGGCGCCCGGCTCCATCGGCCACTCCAGCGGGTGGATCAGCAGCACCGTGTCGGCCTGCTTGATCGTCGAGCCGTTGTAGCCCGCGTACTGGAGGTAGAGCTTGCGCGCCGGGTCGTACGGGATGCGCAGGCCGTCCGCCACCCGCTTCCACTCGACCGGTGCGGTGTGTCCGAGCAGTTGCGCGGCGCGGGTGGCGTTGCGCAGGGCGGTGGCCGCGACCGCGTTGGTGAAGACCCCGTCGGTGACGCCGTTGCTGTACTCGTCGGGGCCCGCGACCTCCTTCACCGAGTAGCTTCCGTCGTCGTTGGCGGTGGCCCGCGAGGCCCAGAAGTCGGCGATCCCCTCCAGCAGCGGCCAGCCGCGCCCGGCCAGCCACTCGTGGTCCCCGGTCGCCAGGTAGTACTGCCAGACGGCCAGCGAGACATCGCCCTGGAGGTGGTTCTGGGTGACGCAGTGCGGCGGGTTCCAGCTCTGGCACTCGGACCACAGATCGCCCCTGCTCGCACTCGTCCACGGGTAGAACAGGCCCCGGAACCCGAGCTTCCGGGCGTTGGCGCGGGCGGCGTCGCGGGTGCGGTAGCGGTACTCGACGACCGGGCGGGCCAGCTCGGGGCGGGTGGCGAGCAGCGCCGGGTACATCCAGGTCTCGGCGTCCCAGAACACCATGCCGGCGTAGTTGTCGCTGGTCAGACCGGCCGGTGCGATGCTGTCGCGGGATCCGGTCCGGGCGGATGCCAGCAGTCCGTACTGCGCCGCCCGCAGCCACTTCTGCAGTTCGGGATGGTCCGGTACGGCGATGTCGGCCGCCCAGGCCCGCCGCCAGGCCGCGCTGTTCGCCGCGAGGACCCCGGACCAGCCGCGTCCGGCCGCGCGCCGGGCGGCCTCGTGGGCGGCGGGACGCGGGGCGGCGGAGGTGAGCGCGGTGTCGATACCGACGTACTTCTCGAAGGTGTACGTACGCCCGTCGCGCACCCGGTGCGCGCTCCGTGGCGCGACCGGCGCCCCGGGCCCGGGCCCTCCGGTGCGCAGCTCCTGGACGATCGCGCCCTCGGTGCCGGTGCCCCGGGTGCGGAACGTACCGTCGCCGGCGAGGGTGATCCGGCGTGCGCCCCTCGGGTCGAGCCGGCCGGTGACGGTCGCGGTGCCGTTCCAGTGCGGGGTCATGCGCAGTCGTACGGCACCCGTGTGCACATCGGACCGGTCGGCGAGCACCTCGTACGTCAGATCGGTCGCGCGGCCGTCGGCCGTGGTCCACCGCAGCGACGTACGCACCAGTCCACAGCGCAGGAAGAGCGTCTGGCGGTAGTGCGAGATCCGGCCGGGGGGCGTGTCGGAGCCGTAGGTCTCGGCGCCGACGCGCACGTCCAGGTTCGTCCAGCTGGGCAGCGCGGCAACCACCTCCCGGCCGGCGGCGAGGTCCTTCTCGCGCCCGAACAGGCCGGAGACGAACGCGCCGTCGTAGCGCGGGGTGAACAGCGGCCAGCCGGTCTTCTCGCCCGACGCGGCGTATCCGGCGCCCGCCGCGGGCACCCGGTGGCCCAGGTACCCGTTGCCGGTGTAGGGGTCGTATCCGGCCGCCTCGCCGAACCGGGTGGACGTGGGCGCCCAGGCGGGATCGGTGTCCCGGCCGCAGGCGGTCGTCGCGGAGGGAGGCGCCGCCGTCGCAGGAGGCGCCGCGTACGGGACGGGGGCCGAAGGCGCGATCAGGGCGCCCGCGACCAGGGACGTGAGGGACGTGAGGAGAAAGAGGCGCGAGAGGCTCACCGTACGAAGGTAGGGACGCGCGCGCCGCGCGGCGGTGCGCGGCGCGCGGGGTGAACGGCTGATGGGGCGGGGCGGCCGCCTCCTCAGCCCGCGAGGCCGGTCTTGAGGCCCGCGCCGCACAGGGGTACGACGACGCTCCGGTCCGTCCAGCCGCCGACCGCGGCCCAGCAGGCGACGCCCGTCGTCTCCACGTAGAACCCGCGCGCCGCCAGATCGAGCTGCGCGGCGCGGATCTGGTCCTCGGTCACCGTGAGGAAGGTGCCGCCCGACTCCCGGACCGCGGCCAGGATGGCGCGGGCGCGCGGCGGGCGCGGGATGGCGATGCCCTCGGCGAGGGTGGCGGCGGCGGGGCCGGCCGGGCCGTCGGGCAACAGGTCTTCGGGCAGCGGGTTTTCGGGCAGCAGGTCTTCGGCGCCCGCGCGGAAGGCGGCGGCCAGCGGCGAGACGGCCTCGGCCTGCACGGCGATCAGCTCCGGGCGCCGGTCGATCAGCCCCCGGGCGTGCAGCTCGGCGGTGGCCAGGGCCGCGCCGAGGAGCAGAGTGCCGTTGCCGACCGGTACGGCGATGGCGTCCGGAAGGCGGCCGCCGAGGTCCTCCCACAGCTCGTACACGTACGTCTTCGTCCCGTGCAGGAAGTACGGGTTGAAGACATGCGAGGCGTAGAACGTGCCGGGGACGTCGGCGGCGGCGCGGGCGGCGGCCGCGGTGGCCTCGCGGTCGCCGGGGACGATCTCCAGGTGTGCGCCGTGTGCCCGGATCTGCTCGGTCTTCTTCGGGGACGTGCCCTCGGGGACGTACACCGTGCAGGGGAGCGAGGCACGGGCGCAGTACGCGGCGACGGCCGTGCCCGCGTTGCCGCTGCTGTCCGCGACGACGCGCTCGGGCGACAGCCGACGGGCCAGCTCGGCGAGCATCACCGCGCCGCGGTCCTTGAAGGAGAGCGTCGGCATCAGGAAGTCGAGTTTGGCCGAGACCGTGCCGGTGACCGGGACGAGCGGGGTGCGGCCCTCGCCGAGCGTGGTCGTGGGCGAGGAGAGCGGCAGCACCTCTTCGTAACGCCACAGTGAATTGACGCGCCCGGTCAGGGAGTTGAGCGAGAGTGCGCCGGCGGCCCCGAATTCGAGGTCCCAGGGGCCCCGGCAGACCGGGCAGCACCAGGTGAGAGCGGTGGTGTCGGCACGGGTGCCGTCCTGCGGGCAGATGTATGCGGGCATGCCCGTCAGCATGTCAGGCGCGTGGCAGACCCATGGCGAAGGTATTGCAGAGCCCATCGGACCCTTGTGCGATTCCCATGTATCGGTCAATCTTTCGCTGTCGACAGGGAGCGGGTGGTGCGGAACTCGCGGCAGTTGTTTGTCATGCCCATGCTATTCCGCTTTTGTCCGTTCCGTCTCTGCTCCGTGTGCAACCCCCCACCAGTGCACCGCAATCGAGGAGGACCCCCCACATGTCAGTGATGCGTCGCACCCCCCACACGCGTCGAAGACTGGCCGCGGCGAGTGTCATAGCCGGTGCCGCCCTCGCGCTCTCCACCGCGGCGGTGTTCCCCGCCGCCGCGTCCGGAACCGCGCCGGAAGGCCGGATCGAGAACGCGGGCGCCCCGGGCACCATCGGCGGCAGCTACATCGTCGCGCTGAACGACTCGGCGGCCGAGGCCGGCTCCGCGCAGGGCAAGGCGCTCGCCAAGGAGTACGGCGCCAAGATCAAGAAGACCTACCGCGCCGCCCTCAACGGCTACTCGGTCGAGCTCTCCGCCGCGCAGGCCAAGAAGTTCGCCGCGGACCCCGCCGTCAAGTCCGTCGTACAGAACCGGACCTTCAGGGTCACCGGCGCCCAGCCCTCGCCGCCCTCCTGGGGACTCGACCGGATCGACCAGAAGTCCCTTCCGCTGGACCAGAGTTACACCTACCCCGACAACGGGGGCGAGGGTGTGACCGCGTACATCATCGACACCGGTGTGCGGATCACCCACACCGACTTCGGCGGCCGGGCCTCCTACGGCTACGACGCCATCGACAACGACAACACCGCGGACGACGGCTACGGCCACGGCACGCACGTGGCGGGCACCGTCGCCGGTTCGGCGTACGGCGTCGCCAAGAAGGCGAAGATCGTCGCCGTCCGGGTCCTCGACGACAGCGGCTCCGGCACGACCGAGCAGGTCGTCGCGGGCATCGACTGGGTGACGGCGAACGCCGTCAAGCCCGCGGTGGCCAACATGAGCCTGGGCGGCGGGGCGGACTCGGTGCTCGACGCCGCCGTACGCAAGTCCATCGCGTCCGGCATCACCTACGCCGTCGCCGCGGGCAACGAGTCCACCGACGCCTCCACGAAGTCCCCGGCGCGGGTCACCGAGGCCATCACGGTCGGCTCCACCACCAACACCGACGCCCGCTCCAGCTTCTCCAACTACGGCAGCGTGCTGGACATCTTCGGCCCCGGCTCGTCGATCACCTCGGCGTGGAACACCGGCGACAGCGCCACCAACACCATCTCCGGTACGTCGATGGCGACCCCGCACGTCGCGGGTGCCGCGGCCCTCTATCTGGCCGGGCACCCGAGCGACAGCCCGGCACAGGTCTCGGCCGGACTGGTCGCCGCGGCCAGCACCGGTGTGGTGACCAGCCCGGGCACGGGCTCGCCGAACCGTCTGCTGAACGTCGGCACCGGCACCACCACGCCGCCGGGCAAGAAGTTCGAGAGCACGACGAGCTACACCATCGCCGACAACGCCACCGTCGAGTCGCCGATCACCGTCAGCGGGGTCACCGGCAACGCGCCGGCCACGCTGAGTGTGCCCGTCGACATCACGCACACCTACATCGGTGACCTGAAGATCGACCTGGTCGCGCCCGACGGTTCGGTCTACAGCCTGAAGGCAACCGGGAGCGGCGGCAGCACCGACAACGTGAACACCACCTACACCGTGAACGCCTCGTCGGAGGTGGCCAACGGCACGTGGAAGCTGCGGGTCGCGGACAACGCGGCGGCGGACACCGGGAAGATCAACTCCTGGGGTCTGCAGTTCTGACCGCCTGACGGCCCGACCGGCTGACGGCCCGACCGGCTGAGGGTCCGATCGAGCTGAGGGTCCGACCGATCGGCGGTCCGACGGACCGGTAGTCCGACGGGCCGGCAGTCCGACGGGCCGGCAGTCCGACGGGCCGGCAGTCCGACGGGCCGGCGGGAACCGTGCGTCCCTGACGCGGTGAGCAATTGACGCGCCGAACAAGTGGGGCGGCTGCTTCGGCGGCCGTCCCACTCCCGTGTTCTCGTGCGAGCTCCTTCGCGTGCGGGTTCATGCAGGAAGCGACGGACGCGGTTGCGGTGAACCGGACGGGGGGAGGAGGCGTGAGAAGAGCTGAGAACCCTCTGGTGGCCGATGGCCGGATATGCGTAAGGGCAGGGCGAATCATCACTTCGAGTGAATCCTTGGCCTGTGCTTGCGGTTCACAACCGACGGTTGTCAGGCTGTTGCAGACTGTCAACCTGTTGGGAGTGGCCTGTGACTTTCGGTGAGCA
The DNA here is from genome assembly GCF_040634135.1 of Streptomyces sp. NPDC007164. Taxonomy (NCBI): domain Bacteria; kingdom Bacillati; phylum Actinomycetota; class Actinomycetes; order Kitasatosporales; family Streptomycetaceae; genus Streptomyces; species Streptomyces sp. NPDC007164. The sequence continues at coordinate 237,748 of NZ_JBEYFB010000004.1, read as the reverse complement.
GCCCGCGTATTTGCGCGTTGCAAGCGATCTGCGAGAGAAGATCGTCAACGGTTCGCTGCCGCCGCATACGCGCCTGCCTTCGCAGGCCCGTATCCGCGAGGAGTACGGAGTCTCGGACACCGTCGCGCTGGAGGCGCGAAAGGTGTTGATGGCCGAGGGTCTGGTGGAGGGGCGTTCCGGTTCCGGCACCTATGTGCGCGAGCGCCCGGTCCCGCGGCGGATCGCCCGCTCCGGATACCGGTCCGCGGCCGGCGCCAGTCCGTTCCGCCAGGAGCAGACGGCGGAGGGGGTGCACGGGACGTGGGAGTCCCGCAGCGAACAGGAGGGGGCGAGCGTCGAGATCGCCGAGCGCCTGGGTGTCGAGCCGGGTGACCGGGTGATGCGGACGAGGTACACCTTCCGCGAGGCCGGGGAGCCGATGATGCTCTCCACCTCCTGGGAGCCGCTCGCCGTGACGGGGCGTACGCCGGTGATGCTGCCGGAGGAGGGCCCGTTGGGTGGCTGCGGGGTGGTCGAGCGGATGGCCGCGATCGATGTCGTCGTGGACAACGTGGCCGAACAGGTCGGCGCGCGTCCGGGGCTGGCGGAGGAGCTCCTGGCGCTCGGCGGCGTGCCGGGGCATGTGGTGATGGTGATCGAGCGGACGTACTACGCGTCGGGCCGCCCGGTCGAGACGGCGGACGTGGTGGTGCCCGCCGATCGCTACCGGGTCGCCTACCACCTTCCGGTCAGGTGAGCGGTGCGCGACGGGCGGCGCCCGGCGCGGTCCATCGGGTCGGTGTCGGGTCGGGGTCGGGTCGAACCGGGGCGGTGCCGGGTCGGTGCCCGGCCGGAATCTCCTGACCGAGGAGTGATCGCCGGTCCCTTTTGATTGTCATGTCCTGATCCTGCTTCCCGGTCCGTGTCCGTGCGTCGGGAGGTGGAGGCGAAGCCCGGCCGGTGCACCGGCCGGGCTTCCGGCGTTCGGGGCGGCCGGCGCTCAGGGGGGGGCGATACCCGGGGTGGCCGACGGGCGCCATGGCACAGAGGGGGCGCATCCGGCCGGGTGCGCCCCCTCTTGTCGGCCGGACCCGTATCTCTTTGTGTAATTACGTATCCGTTGAGTAAAGGTCAGGCGTACGCTCGGGCATATGCGTACTGCGGTTTCCTGGGGATCTTTACTGACGTGCACGCCGTTCGAGGGAGGGGCGCAATGCTCGGGAGGGACACGATGAGCGACAGCGGTGCCGTGCTCTCGTGGCAGGTGATAAGGCAGGACGACAACGGCAATCGCTATCGCGTCGGCAGGTATGCCACGCAGGGCGAGGCCCAGAAGATCGCCGACAAGCTCGATGAGCACGGCCACAAGCAGCTCTACTGGGTGGAGCGCGTCGGGCAGAGCGCCCGGCCTTAGCGCGAGCGCGAGGAGTGCGGCGGGGCGGTGATCGCGCTCCGGCGCGTGCCCGTGCCCGAGTTCGCCGCCCGCGCTCGCCGACCGCTTGTCCGCCCGCCCGCCCGCGCCCGTCGCCCGCGCCGACCGCTCGTCGTACGTCCGCGCCGACCGCCCGGCTAGGGTCGGTCCGACCGGGTTGCGTATGAACGAAGGCGGAGTGATGTCGGTCCTGATCGACACGGTGGCATGGGTGCGGGTGGAGAACGGCAGGATTCTCTGCGCGCGACCGAGGGGGAAGGACGTCTTCTACATCCCCGGTGGCAAGCGGGAGGGCCGGGAGACCGACCTGCAGACCCTGCTGCGCGAGGTCGAGGAGGAGCTGGCCGTGGCCATCCTCCCCGCGACGGTGTCCCACATGGGTACGTACGAGGCGCAGGCGCACGGCCATCCGGACGGCGTGGTCGTGCGCATGAGCTGTTACGCCGGCGAGTACCGGGGAACGCTGACCGTCAGCAGCGAGATCGAGGAGATGGCGTGGTTCTCCTACGCCGACCGACCGCTCGTCCCGCCGGTCGACCAACTGCTCTTCGACGACCTCAAGTCCTCGGGCGCGCTGGCCTGAGCCGCCCCGCCCCGCCTGCCCGCCTGCCCGCCTGCCCTGCCCGCCCCGCACCGGCGGCCCGAACGGGGCGGAAGCCGCGCGGGAGTTGGCCCGTACGCGGGGGCCCCGGGGGGTGGTCGACCGGGGCAGGCGCCAAGGCGGCAGCGCGTGACCGCCGCCTCGTGCGCCCCTTCCACCCGGGCACATCTGTTCGTGTGCGCGGCCATACACCCGTACGCCCCACGTGTCGATCCCGGCGATAGTTCAACCCAAATATCGGGTATGTGCTGAATAGCCCTTGTAAACAGGGCGTTCCCCGCTGCTGGTCTTGGGAAGTGATCGGCGTGATCGACAGTGAAGGCGACTGCGCCGAGTGGACCTTTCCGGCTGAGCCGGGCGCCGTGCGATCCGCGCGGCATGCGGTCCATGGGGCGTTGAGCGCCTGGGGGCTCGACGCCGCGGTCGGGGATGTGACAGTTCTGCTGGTCAGTGAGCTGGTCACCAACTCGATGCGCTATACATCGGGGCCCATCGGCGTGCGCCTGGTACGCCCTCATCTCAACGGTGACGCCCCCTCCGCCCATCCCGGACTGCTCGTGGAAGTCTCCGATCCGCTTCCGGATCCGCCCACCGAACGTATGGCGGGACCGGAGGACGAAGGGGGCAGAGGGCTGCAACTGGTGGCGTGTTCCGCCCGCCGCTGGGGGACCCGGCGCGGAAAGACCGGCAAGACCGTGTGGTTCGAGCTGGCCCTGCCTGGTTAGGAGTGGGGTGGGACGGACAGCGATCACCGGGGTCGGCCAGAAGCTGGCTGAAAGGGACTGAGACCGTGCTGTGATCGTGAACGCCGTGTCGGTTGGGGCCGGAGTGCTGAATACTGCGGGCATGACCGGTCCGGTGTGTGAGCTGGAGGGGACGGTCGCGTGAGCGAAATACCTGGGACAGCGGGCGACATCGTGTGGCAGAGCAGCCCGCCTGGCTCGATCTACGACTACATCAGGGTCGCCTCCTTCTCGATCGGCCCCGATGGCCTGATCGAGCAGTGGAGCCGCCGGGCCGCCGGCCTCTTCGGCATTGCCGCGGACAAAGCGGTGGGCATGGACCCGGTCGAGGCATTCATGCCCGCCGAACTGCGCACGGACGGCCGCCGCACGGTCGGCGAGATCCTCGACGGCCGGGAGTGGACGGGCCTCGTCCCCTTCCGGATACCCGGCGAGGAGGCAGTGCAGGGGCTTGCCGAGATCTATGTGATGCCGAGCGAGACGGCCGGCGGGGAACGGGCCGCGCTCTGCATCGTCGTGGACGTCCGGGCGCTGCGCCACATCGAGACGGACCTTGCCGCGTCACAGGCAATATTCGGCCAATCTCCCTTCGGCTTCGTGCTGTTCGGTACCGACCTCGCGGTGATCCGCGCCAACCAGCGCTTCGCCACCGTCTTCGGCGGCCGGGCCGAGGACCATCGCGGCCGCACCGTCGATGACTATCTCTCCGGCCCCGAGGCCGACCGGCTCACCGCCACCATCGAACGCGTACTGGCGACCGGAACGTCCGTCACCGATCTCCGGCTCGTCGGCACCGCGCCAGGCGAACCCGGCAGCCGCCACTGGTCCATGAACCTCTACCGCGTGCACAGCGGATCCGGCCGCCCCATCGGCGTCGCCGGACTGGCCACCGATGTCACCCGCAGGCACATCGCCGCCCGCGAGGCCGCCAGCGCCCGCCGCAACCTCGCGCTGCTCAACGAGGCCGGCGCCCGGATCGGCAACTCCCTGGACCTGGAGACCACCGCCCGCGAACTCCTCGACGTCGCCGTGCCCGGCTTCTGCGACCTCGCCTCCGTCGACCTCTACCAGGGTCTGCTCACCGGCGACGACGCGCCGCCCGGCAGCTGGGACTCGCTCCGTCAGGTATCCGTCGGCGGCTCCGCCGAACTGCGCCGCGTCGCCCTGGCCAGCGCGGTGGCGGACGTCCTGCCCGACACCGCCGCGGAGACCGGTTCGCCCGAGCTCGGCTCCGTACACCGCTTCTCGTTCAACTCGCCGTGCGCCGTCGCGCTGCGCACCGGCCACGTCGAGGACGTGCCCGGCGACGACCGGGGCTTCGTACAGTCCACCCTCGCCGTGCCGATGGTCGCCCACGACACGGTGGTCGGTCTCGTGCAGTTCTCCCGCACCAAGGGCAGCGAACCCTTCGGCGAGCGGGACCGGGCCCTGGCCACCGAACTCGCCGCCCGCGCCGCGGTCTGCATCGACAACGCCCGCCTCTACCGGCGCGAGCACGAACGCGCGCTGATCCTCCAGCGCAGCCTGCTGCCGCCCGGCGACCCGGTGGCCGCCGGCCTCGACATCGCCTGCCGCTACCTGCCCGGCAACACGGCCACCGAGGTGGGCGGCGACTGGTTCGACGTGATCGAACTCCCCGGCCACCGCACCGCCCTCGTCGTCGGCGACGTCATGGGCCGCGGACTGCGGGCCGCCGTCGCCATGGGCGAACTGCGCACCGCCGTACGGACCCTGGCCCTGCTGGACCTGGAACCCGCCGAGGTGCTCTCCGCGCTCGACGAGGTCGCCCGCGGACTCGGCACCCCCGGCGGCTCCAACGCCTCCGGCGGCGGCGCCCAGTGGCCCTCGCGGGCCGCCCACAAGTCCCGGGAGGCGGACCTCTCCGAGGTCTACCTGGCGACCTGCGTGTACGCGGTCTACGACCCGGTCACCCGGCGTTGCACCTTCGCCAACGCGGGCCACCTCCCGCCCGCCGTCGTCGAACCGGGCGAGGCCGCCCTGCTGCTCGACGTGCCGCCCGGAATGCCGCTCGGTGTCGGCGGCGAACCCTTCGAGGAGGTCGAGGTCGAGCTGAAGGAGGGCTCCCTGCTCGCCCTCTACACGGACGGGCTCGTCGAGTCGCGCGACCACCCGCTCGACGAAGGGCTCCAAGCCCTGCGCGCCGCGCTCGTCGAACCGGAACGGCCCATCGAGGACGTCTGCGACCACGTACTGACCACCCTCGACACCGGACACGGCGAGGACGACATCGCCCTGCTGGTGGCCCGTATCCAGGGGCTGCCGGCCGACGCGGTCGGCGACTGGCGGCTGCCCCGCGAACCCCGCTCCGTGGGCCGCGCCCGCGAGCTGGCCCGCGGGCGGCTGCTCGCCTGGGGCCTGGACGATCTGGTGGACACCACCGAGCTGCTGGTCAGCGAGCTGGTCACCAACGCCCTGCGGTACGGGGAGGGCGAGATCCGGCTCAGACTGCTGCGCGACCGCACCCTCGTCTGCGAGGTGTGGGACGCCGGGCTCGTCCAGCCCCGGCGACGGCGGGCCCGCGACACCGACGAGGGCGGGCGCGGGCTCCAGCTGGTCGGGCTGCTGAGCGTGGCCTGGGGATCGAGGCGGACCCCGCGCGGCAAGACCGTCTGGTTCGAACTGGCCCTTCCCGACGGCGAGCCGGCCGCCGAACTCTCGGTCGACCAGCTGCTGAGCATGTACTGAGCCGGCCCGGGCCGGACGAAAGGCGCCGGAGCCTGTCCGACCCTGATCCGCCGGACCGGCTCAGGCCGCCTTCAGCGCTGCCAGCCGGGCCTCGACCTCGGCGCTGTCGCCCAGGCTGTCCAGCTGCTCGAACTGGGCGTCCAGGGACGACGCGGCCAGCTCCTGCTTGCCCAGCGCCTTCGCCTCCTCGCGCCGCACCTTGTCCTCGAACCGGCTGAGCTCACTGGTCGGGTCCAGCACATCGATGCTCTTGACGGAGTCCATCATCCGGTTCTGCGCCTCGGCGGACTTGGCGCGGGCCACCAGTTCGTCCCGCTTGGCCTTCAGCTCCGACAGCTTGGTCTTCATCTGGTCCAGGCCCGACTTCAGCCGGTCCACCACCTCGGTCTGCGAGGCGATGGCCGGCTCCGCCGTTCCCGCCTCCTTCTCCGAACGCAGCTGACGGCCGAGCGCCACCTTGGCCAGGTTGTCGAACTTGTCCGCCTCCGCCGCCGACCCGGCCGCCCGCAGCTCGTCGGCCTTCCGGCTCGCGGCGAGCGCCTTGCCGCCCCACTCCTTCGCCGCGTCCACGTCCTCCCGGTGGTCCTGCTCCATCAGCCGCAGATTGCCGATGGTCGTGGCGACCGCCTGCTCGGCCTCCGAGATGTTGGCCGTGTACTCGCGGATCAGCTGGTCCAGCATCTTCTGCGGATCCTCGGCCTGATCGAGCAGCGCGTTGATGTTGGCCTTCGCCAACTGGGTGACGCGGCCGAGAATGGTCTGCTTGGTCATGGACCTCTCCTTGTGCGAGTGCGGTTCTCCGGGTGAATCCCTGTTGATGAAGTCGCGGATCGATGAAGTTGTGGATGCGGCTGTGACTGACGCCTCGCGCCGCCCCCGCGGTGGCTCAGAACCGGCCGCCGCCCCCGCGCCGGCCACGGGTGCCCCCGCCGCCGAAGCTGCCCGGTCCGGCGGCCCCGCCGTGCCCCCCGCCACCGAACCCTCCGCCGTACACGCCGCCACCCCGGGTCCCCCCGCCGCCCAGCAGGCCGCCGAGGATGATGCCGCCGAGCACCGCGCCGCCGACCCCGCCGCCCGTGCCCCGCGCACCGACCGGACCGTTCCGGTTCCCGTACGAGCGCACGTCCTGTTCGGCCAGGCTCCGGGCCTGACCCGCCAGCGAATCCGCCTGCCGCGCCTCGGCCAGCGCCCCCTGCGGATCCTTCGACCCGGCCAGCTCACGGGACCGGTCCAGCCGCCGCTGGGCCTCCGCCAGCCGGGTCCGGGCCTGGCTGCCCACCGCCCCCCGGTTCGTGGTGATGAAGTCGGCCGCTGCGGCGATCGCCGAACGCGCGGTGAGCACCGCGCCGTCCAGGAGGGAGAGGGCCCGCCGGTCGCCCTGTTCCCGTTCGCGGACACCGGCCAGGGCCGCGTCGAGCGCCGCGTCCGCCTCCTCCACCCTGCGCAGCGCGTCGATCGGGTCGTACGGACCGGCCGACATCCGGGCCCGCACATCGCCGAGCACCGATTTCGCACGGGCGATCCGGCCCTGAAGGTCCGCGGTCGGCCCACCGTCCCCGGTGCCCTCCAGCAGCCCGCCCGCGTCGGCCAGATCGGTCTCCGTCTCGGTGAGGGCGGCGGGCAGCCGCCCCGCCGCCTCCGAGAGCTCCCGGCTGCGCCGCTCCACCGCGTCCACCAGGGTGGTCGCCTGGTCGACGGCGCCCTCGGTGGCCCGGATGTACACCGCCGCCGCCGAGTTGCTGGCGCTGTCCACCGACTGCCAGCCCCGGTTGAGGCTCGACGTGGCGAAGACCAGCCGGTCCTTGGCCTGCTCGATGTCGCCGGCGACCGCCGCGAAGGCCGACTCCGCGTACTCCTCACGCATCGTCGCCAGGGTGGCCTCGGCCGCGGCGACCCGTCCGGCGAGAGCCCGGAACGCGGCCTCCGCCGTGGCCAGGGCCTGCGGAGCGTCGGCCTCCAGGGCACGCAGCCGGTCGAAGTCCTCGGACACGGCGTCCAGCCGGCCGCCCGCGTCCGCGCAGCGGCTGATGATCTCGTCCAGCATCCGGCGCCGGGTCGGCTCGTCCTCGGGGAAGGCGTCGTCCAGCTGCTGCCGCAGCCGGAACGCCGCCGTCAGCTCACCCTTCGCGAAGCCGACGGCCTCGGTGAACGGGACCGCGGCCTCCTCGCCGAACTGGGCGGTGGCGAAACCCAGTTCCTCCTCGCTGGTGCGCACCGCGTCGTCGGTGTCCACCAGCGCCTCCTTCGCACGGGCGTCGAGCTCCGGCAGCGGCACCGGCTCGGGCGCCCCGTCCGGTGAGGCCGGGCCCCAGCCCTTCGCGCCGGGCGTGGTGCGGGTCGTGGCGCGCCGCCTGCGCCGGGTGTACGCGTAGCCGGCCGCCGCGGCGGCACCGCCGACGACGACCAGTGGAAGGATCAGGTCCCCGGTGCTGGTCCCGCCGGAGCCGCTGCCGGGGTCGGCGGCACCGGGCGTGACGGCCGGGGTGGGCACGGGTTTGCCCGCCAGTACGGCGGAATACCCGTCCGCCGCGCCGATCGCCGCGCCGGCCCAGTCGTGCTCCCTGAGCGCCGGCTCGATCGCGGTGCCCGCCACGTCCTGGAGCTGGGAGTCGGTGAGGCGGGAGCCCTGCTCGACGGTGTACGCGTACTGCCGGTCGTGGGTGGCGACCGCGAGCAGGACGTCGTCGCGGCCGAGGCCGTTGCGGTCGGCCGTCGTATCGGCCCAGCTCTGCGCGGACCGGCCGGAGAAGTCCCGTACGTACACGACGAAGAGCTGTACGCGGCGGTCCGCGTACAGCCGGTCGAGTGCCCTGCGCACATGGTCCCTGCGGTCCCCGAGCGCCCCCACCTTGTCGGTGATCTGACCGTCCCGGGACAGCGTGACGGGATCGTCGGCGCGGGCGGTCGGCGCTGCGAGGAGGGCCAGCCAGCACACCGCCGTCAGCACGGTGAGCAGGGCCCGGCCCGGTATGGATATCCGGGTACGGCTCACGGGTGGCGTCACATTTGTGAGGCTATGTCCACCCTCCGTCACCCGCGACCGGGCGACCGGGCCCGCAGGCGGCACCCGGGCGGTGCGCCATGATGCCCCTGGTACGGCGACAGCACAGCGCAACACAGGGGGAGACGGACGTGCTCACGGGGATCAGACGCGGGGCCGGGCGGATACGCGAACGGGGGGCCCGGTTCAGGTGGACCTGGCCCAGAAGGATCGCCCTGGTGGCGGTTCTGGTGATCGTGGTGCCGGTCCTCACCGCGGGCGTCGCCCTGCGGCTCAACTACTCCGGCGACCCGGGCGACAACACCCGCGCCCGTGGCCGCGATGCCATCTGGCTCGGCCACGCCTGGGTCGACGGGCGCAAGAAGGACGCCGACCTCGCCGCTTTCGCCGCCCGGATCGAGGGGACCGGGATCAAGGACCTGTACGTCCACGCCGGGCCGCTGGAGCACGACGGCACCCTGCCGGCCGACCGCTACCCCGGGGCCCGGTGGCTGATCGACGCCGTGCACCGCACCCTGCCCGGCATCCGGGTCCAGGCCTGGCTCGGCGATGTGCTCGCCACCGAGGGGCCCGACGGGCTGCGCCTGGAGCGGGCCGGATCGCGTACCGCCGTGGTCGCCTCGGCCCGGCAGATCCTGGACGCCGGATTCGACGGCGTCCACTTCGACCTGGAGCCACTGCACTCCGGCGACGAGAACTACCTCTCGCTCCTGGGCGACCTGCGCGCGCTCACCGGGGCACGCCGGGCACAGCTGTCCGTCGCCGCCCACCAGATCGACCCGCTGCCCGCGGCGCACCGGGTGCTCGGCGTGGTCAGCGGCGGCAGCCAGAAGTGGTGGTCGCAGGAGTTCTTCGGCCAGGTCGCGCGCCGGGTCGACCAGATCGCCGTCATGTCGTACGACACCTGGATGCCGCTGGAGGGCCTGTTCGGCGGCTATGTCGCCCAGCAGACGGCGCTCGCCCTCGAAGTGACGCCGCGCGACACCGATCTGCTGATGGGGGTGCCGTTCTTCCACGAGAACGACCTCGGACACCACGAGTCGGCCGAGACGGTCGCGGCCGCCGTCCGGGGGATTCGACTGGGGCTGGGGCGCACCGACCGCGACCGCCAACGGTTCGGGGTCGCGCTCTACGTCGACTTCGCCGCGCGGGAGGGCGACTGGACGGCGTACCGCCGGGGCTGGAACTGAGCAGTGGCGTACCGGGCCGGGGCCGGGCCCCGAGCGCTCCGCCCCGGACCGGTACGCCACCACGTTTCTGGGCGGTTCGGACCGCCTCGATTGCCGGTCGGTCTCAGATGGAGAACCGCTCCTTGGCGAGCAACGGCCGCACCTTCGACCGGAACCCGCCGGTCCGGAACGGCCGTTGCAGCAGGCCGGGGCGGATCGCCTGGGCCAGTGCCGCGGCGATCATGCCCTGGTCCAGCGCGAGCAGGTAGTCGCTGACCCGCCCGGTGCCGACGTTGACGGAGTCCCGGAAGCCGTACCCCGCGTGGTAGGCGCCGAAGTCGCGGTCGAGCGCGCGCAGGTTGGCGATCGCCTCGGCCGGCGCGTACGGCAGGGCGAGGAAGGAGGCGTGCGGGGTGACCACACCGTTGGTGAACGCCGAGGCGGGCGGCAGCGGCTCGCCGTCCTTGGTGTACGTACGGTCGGTGTTGGAGGCGTAGCCGTCGACCTGCATGCCGATCGCGTCGACGCCGTACTCCTGGTAGCCGCCCTCGGGGATGTTCGAGGGGGAGAAGCCCCAGTACCCGTACCCCGCCTCTTCCGTGCCGTGCTCGATCTGGCTGCGGACGTACCGGTGGTGGGTGAGACCCCACGACCCCGGCGACCACTCCGCCTCCGGCACGAACAAGGGCACCATCAGGGCCTCGAACATCGACCCGCCCCAGCTGGGCACGATCTTCCGGCCGCGATGGGTGTAGTGCCCCTGCCAGACGCGTACGCCGTCCATGGCGACGTAACTGCCCTGCGGGTGCTGCTCCTGCTCGTGCTCCGGCAGCATCGTGCGCAGCAGGTGCCAGTAGTGGCCGGCGGGCAGCGAGCCGTCCGCGATCCCCAGGTAACTGGCCATCCGCGGCTCGGTGTTGAGCGCGCCGTAGTGGTGGCCCGTCGGCTCCTCGGTGTCGGGCCAGAACCCGCCGCGCAGCTGGCCGGGGCCGGCGACCGGGTCGGCCGGGTCGTACGGCGTGTAGTAGTACGACCAGTCGGCGGTCGCCAGGACGCGGGCGATGCGGGGGCGCAGCGCGGGCGAGGCGTCCGCGGCGATGCGCAGGCCGGTGATCAGCCAGGCGTTGTCGACGGAGGAGAGGAACGGGCGGACCGGGTCGCCGGTGCCGGGCCACTGGGTGAGGACCGAACCGTCGTGCGCGTCGTACCAGTTGAGCCAGAAGCCGTGGTGCCGCTCCAGCTTCTCCACGGCCCGCACGGTGCGTTCCAGCCGCCGGTGCATGGTGTCGTCGTCGATCACCCCGAGCCCCGCGGCGGCCACGGTCGACCAGAGGCCGCACCCGATGTTGGTGGGGGAGGTCTGACGCGACTGGACGGGGGCGCCGGGCCCGCTGACGTCGATCTTGTCGACGGCGAGACCGAAGTCGGTCGTCATGGCCTCGATCGAGCGGTACGTGTCGCGGAACCAGCGCAGCAGCAGCGGTGCGTGCGAGCCGCGCACCGGCTGGGCGGCGCCCGCCGGGGAGGCGGCCACGGTGCCGAGCGACAGGGCGGCGGCCCCTGTGCCCGCGGCGGTGAGAAACGTACGACGGTCCATCAGAACCCCTCGAAGAGAAGAGCCACCGACTGTGGGCGGTGGGCGGATTTCGTTCGTCGGTCGTGATTGCGGGCGCGGGGCGCCGTGCCTCGTACGGCATCCGCGTGCGCCGCCGCTCGTGAGCAGGGCAGAACACGAGCGGCGCCGTACGCGGGCACAGGGCCCGGAAGGCCCTGCTGTACGGGGACCGGCGTCCGTCAGGTGTCGCCGGTTCCCGTACGGGCGGGAGCTGTCAGGTAGCTCCCGGTCGGGGGAGCCGACATCGGTCGGCTCGGGGGCCGAGGCCGGTCGGCTCAGGGGGAGCCGAGGCCGGTCGGCTCGGAGGGGCCGGGGTCAGTCGGCGATGCGCGGCAGGGTGCGGGTGCGGCCCATCTCGCCCAGCCAGACGGCGGACGGCTTGGGCAGCCGCTCGAAGGTCTCCGGGTCCCAGCCGATCAGGCCGAAGGTGGGCTTGTAGGAGCCCCACTCGTAGTTGTCGAGCGCGCTCCAGGCCAGGTAGCCCTGGATGTTCAGGCCGTCCTGGATCCCGGACGCGACCTCGTTGAGGGCGCCGGTGTAGTAGTCGACGCGGCGGGTGTCGTCGTCGGTGGCGATGCCGTTCTCGGTGACGATCAGCGGGATGTTGTTGCCGAGGACCTCGGCGGTGTGGCGCAGCGCGTAGCCGACCGCGCTGGGGTAGTACTCCCACTGCGTGAGGGTGCGCTCGACGCCCTCGGCGGTGGGTATCGGGCCGTCGGTGCCGATCCTGGTCCGGGTGTAGGACTGCACACCGATCCAGTCGTCGCCGCGGGCGGCCTCGATGAAGACGTCCTCGCGGGGGTGACGGTAGGCCGCGGTGACCTCCTCCGCGCCGGGCAGGGCCTGGTAGACCTGGTTGGCGATGGTCCAGCCGACCTGGATGCCGGGGTTGATCGCCCGGACCTCCTTGACGGCCGCGTGGTGCGCGGCGATGACGGCGTCGGTGGTCTCGTCGTCGGGGGTCGGCAGACCGGCCGGCGGGAAGCTGTTGTCGCCCCGCTTGGCCTGGCCGGCCATCACGGCGATCATGTTCGGCTCGTTGATGGTGCAGATGTACTCGACGCCCTCGGCGATCACCGGCGCGCAGGCCGCGACGTAACGCGCGAAGAGCTCGGTCGCACCCTCGGCGGTCCAGCCGCCGCGCGCCTCGAACCACTGCGGCACGGTGAAGTGGTGCAGGGTGATCATGGGGCGCAGGCCGCGCTCGATGGCGCCCTCGACCATGCGGCGGTAGTGGGCGAGCTCGGCGCGGGAGAAACGGCCCTCGGCCGGCTCGATGCGCGCCCACTCGATGGAGAACCGGTAGTCGGTGAAGCCCAGACCGGCCAGCGTGTCCATGTCTTCGTTCCAGCGGTGGTAGCTGTCGCAGGCGTCCAGGCTGGGCTCCTGGATGTGGGTGCCCGCGGCGTGCTCCTTGACCCACCAGTCGCTGTTGGTGTTGTTGCCCTCGATCTGGTGGGCGGCCGTGGAGGCGCCCCACAGGAAGCCTTCGGGGAACGGGACCTGGGTGTGCGTCATCGCAAAATGTCTCTCTGGTGATGAAGGGGTGTGGCCGACGGAGTGTGGGGCCGTGGCCTCGTACGTTTCGGTGGGGCTGCCGGGCGGGCTACTTCATGCCCGCCGTGGCGATGCCCTGGGTGAAGTGCCGCTGGAGCGCGATGAACAGGATCACCACGGGCAGGACGACCAGCAGGGAGCCGGCCATCAGCATGCCGTTGGATCCGCCCGCCTTGTTGGGGTCGGTGGCGAAGGTGGCCAGGGCGACCGGCAGGGTGTACTTGTCGGGGTCGTTGGTCGCGATGAGCGGCCAGACGAAGTTGTTCCAGGAGCCCAGGAACGTGAAGATCGAGAGCGTCGCCAGGGCGGGCTTCACCAGCGGCATCACGATCCGCCAGAAGATGTACCACTCACCGGCGCCGTCCATCCGGGCCGCTTCCAGCAGCTCGTCCGGGATCGACTGCATGAACTGCCGCATCAGGAAGACCCCGAAGGCTCCGGCGGCGAACGGCAGCACCAGACCGGCGTACGAGTCGATCAGCTGCAACTTGCTCATCAGCACGAACAGCGGCAGCAGCATCAGGTTGCCGGGCACCATCAGGGCGCCGAGAACCAGGCCGAAGATCTTGTTGCGGCCGGCGAAGTTCAGCTTGGCCAGGGCGTACCCGAGCATCGAGCAGAACACCAGGTTCGAGACGGTGACCAGCACCGCCACGATCACCGAGTTCATGAAGTACAGCGGCAGATCGAGCTTGTCGAGCAGCTCCCGGAAGTTGTCCAGGGTCCACTCGGTCGGGATCCACACCGGCGGGCTGGCCGTTAGTTCCTGCTGTGTCTTGAAGGCCGAGAGGGCCATCCACAGGAACGGCGCCGACATGATCAGCAGGCCGGCCGACAGCAGGACGTAGACGAGTACGCGCTTCGGGTTGCGGGCCTTCTTCGGCGCGGACGGAGGCGTGTTGCCGGGCTGCTTCGACGGCGCCGTCGACACGGCGCCCGGTGCACTGGTGGCGCTCATTTCGTGTTGTCCTTCAGCAGTCGGAGCTGGAGCACCGTGATGCCCATGATCACTACGAAGAGGACATACGCCATGGCGCTCGCATAGCCCATGTGGAAGAAGTTGAAGCCCTCGCGGTACATGTTCAGCGAGACGGTGAGGGTGGAGTCCGAGGGACCGCCCTGGGTCATCACGAACGGCTCCTCGAAGACGTTGAGGTAACCGATGGTCGTGATCACCGTGGCGTAGAGCAGCGTGGGCCGCAGCAGCGGCACGGTGATGCCCTTGAACTCCTGCCAGACACCGGCGCCGTCCAGCTTTGCGGCCTCCCGGACCTCGGTGGGGATGGCCTGCAGACCGGCGATGAAGAGCACCATGACCGTGCCGAGGTTGCGCCAGACCGCCATCGCGATCATCGAGGGCATGGCGAGCGTCTCGGAGCCCAGGAAGTCGGGCGAGGTGAGGCCCACTTCGGAGAAGAGCCCCGCGACGAGCCCGTCGCTCGGGTCGAGCACGAACCGCCAGACCACGGCGACCGCGACGATGGTGGTGACCACCGGCGCGTAGAAGCCGACGCGGAAGAAGGTCCGCGCCCGGTCGATGCCGTTGTTCAGCAGTACGGCGACGACCAGCCCGAGGCCGATTGTCAGCGGGACGCCGACCACCACGAAGTACGCCGTGTTGAACAGCGACTTGAGGAACTTCTCGTCGCTGAACAGCTTGACGTAGTTCTCGAAGCCGATGAAGTTCGCGTCCAGCGGGTGCGTGACGTTGCGCAGCCCGAAGTCGGTGAAGCTCATCACCAGCGTGGCGATGATCGGGAACGCCATGAAGACGAGGAAGAGGACGAGGAAGGGGGTGGAGAACAGCCAGCCGGCCACGTTCTGCACGCCCATCGAGGCCTTCTTGCCGCGCCGGCGACCCGCGGGCCCGGTGGCCGGGGACCCGGAGGCCCCCGGCCCGGCCTGCGCCTTGGCCGACTCCGCGGCCTTTGCGGTCATGGTGCGCATGACTCCTACTTCGTCCGGCCTTCGATTACTTCAGAAGGCCTTCGATTTGGGACTGGGCCGTCTTGAGCGCGTCCTCGGCGGACGCCTTGCCCTGGGTGACCTTGGCGATGGCCTGGTCGACCTTGTCGGTGATCTCCGTCCAGTTGGACAGCGACGGGGAGGCCTTGGCGCTGTCCATCTGCTTCTTGAACACCTGGAGGTCGGCGTCGTCGGCGAGGCTGCCGGAGGTCCACGCGGAGGTGTTGGCCGGCAGGTCCTTGGTGCGCTTGTACCAGTCGGCCTGGCCCTCGGTGTCCGTCAGGTACTTGATGAACTCGGTGGCGGCGGCCTTGTGCTCGCTGTCCTTGGAGACCACCAGGGAGGAGCCGCCGGCCATGGAGGCGGAGGTCTTGTCGGCGGGCACGTTGGCCACCGCCCACTTGCCCTTGAGCTGCGGCTGGCCCTCGTTCAGCAGGGTGACGTGCCAGGGGCCGCCGAAGAACATCGGGACGCGGCCGTTGCCGAAGTCCTTGACCACGTCGTAGCCGGGCTGCACGGACTTGTTGGAGAGCCCCTTGTCGAAGTACGAGCCGTACTCCTTGAGCGCCTTGACGGCCTCGGGGCTGTCGATGACGGCCTCGCCCTTGTCGTTGACGATCTCGCCGCCGGCCGAGTACAGGAAGGAGTAGAAGTTCTGCACCGTGTCCAGGCCGCTGGGCTGGATGGACAGGCCCCACTTGGTGTCGGCCTTCTTCTGGTAGGCCGAGGCGAGGTCCTGCATCTCCTTCCAGTTGGTCGGAGCCTTGGTGACGCCGGCCTTCTCGGCCAGGTCGGTGCGGTAGTAGAGGACGCGGGTGTCGACGTACCACGGCACGCCGTACGCCTGGCCGTCCACCTCGCCCTGCTTCCAGCCGGACTGGAAGAAGTCCTTCTCGTTGAAGGTCTTGGTGTCGACCGGCTCCAGGACCCCGAGCTCGGCGAACTCGCCCATGTAGCTGCCGCCCATCTGCGCCACGTCCGGCAGGGTGCCGGCGGCGGCCGCGGAGACCAGCTTCTGGTGGGCGACGTCCCAGCCGACCGGGGTCACCTTGACGGTGATGTTCGGGTTGGCCTTCTCGTAGACCTTGGCCACATCCGCGAGCTTCTCGCCCTCGGCCCCCATGGCCCAGACGGTGAGTGTCTGCTTCTTGTCCGCGGCGACATCGTCGCCGGAACTGCCGCACGCGGTCAGACCGAGCGTGAGCGCGGCGGCGACTGCGATGCCGATCGAGGCGTTTCTGGCGGTGCGGGGCATGGAGGGCTCCTCCTTGAGCAATCCTGATGTATGCGCTGCCTGTAAGCGCATACATCACTCTGCGGCAGACATTCGGGAATCCGCAAGAGGGTGCTAGGTCACACTCGTGCAACGTGCTGGACATCTGAATGTTCAACTTGGCACGGTAAGTGTGCCAAATGCGAAATTGTGGATGATGTGACCGATTTCGCTGCCCGCTCGATGATGATCAAGGGGCTGTGCGGCCGGGCCGGGGCCGTTACGGTCGTGGTCATGGCTTCGTTCGAACATGACTTCCCCTTCGATCCGGCATACGGCTACGTGCTCCAGGACCTGCTGCGCGTCCCCGCCCCCGCCGCTCCGGACGATTTCGACACCTTCTGGCAGGCCCGGTACGAGGAGGCCCGCAAGGTCGCCACGGAGCCGGAGCTCGGACCGCCGGAGGAGGAGCGCGACGGGGTACGGATCCACGGAGTGACGTTCACCTCGGTGGGCGGGGTGCGGATCGGCGGCTGGGTGGCGCTGCCCGTCGAAGGGGTCGCGGAGTACGGATTCGTCATCGGGCACGGCTACGGCGGCCGCGAGGCGCCGGGCCCCGATGTGCCGCTGCCGCTGCCCCGGGCCGCGGCGATCCTGCCGTGCGTACGGGGGATGGGGACGCGCGGCCTGCACCCGGGCATCCCGGACGTGTCCGGTGCCCATGTGCTGCACGGCATCGAATCGCGCGACACGTATGTCATCGGCGACTGTGTGGCGGACCTGTGGTGCGCGGCCTCGGCGCTGCACGAGCTGGTGCCCGAGCTGGCAGCGGGGGAGGGCGGCCCCGGGCTGGGCTACCTCGGGGAGAGCTTCGGCGGCGGGCTGGGCGCGCTGGCGCTGCCCTGGGACGACCGTTTCGGGGCCGCGCAGCTCACGGTGCCGACCTTCGGCAACCATCCCCTGCGGCTCACCCTGCAGTGCATCGGCAGCGGCGAGTCGGTGCGGGCCCACCACCGGGACCACCCCGAGGTCACCGAGGTGCTGCCGTACTTCGACGCCGCCACGGCCGCGACGCGGCTGGAGACGCCCACGCTGGTGGCCGCGGCGCTCTTCGACCCCTCGGTGCCGCCGCCGGGGCAGTTCGCCGTGCACAACGCGCTGGCCGGCGAGCACGAGCTGCACGTGCTGGACGCGGGACACTTCGAGTACGAGGGCACGGCGGCCGAGGTGGCGGAGCTCCGGGCGGCCCGGCAGCGGTTCTTCGGGGAGCGGCTGGGGCGGTGACGGTTCCTCGGGGAGGGCTGGGGCGGTGACGGCTCTTCGGGGAGCGGCTGGGGCGGGCCCGGCGGTCGGTACGGGGCCGGGCCCGGGCGGGCCGGTTCCCGTCAGCCGCAGCCGCAGCTGGCGCGGCGGATCAGGGACACCGGGAGCAGCAGCGACACCGGCTCGCTGCTGCTGTCGCCCAGCCGCTTGACCAGCAACTCCACCGCCTGCTCGCCGAGTTGACGGATCGGCTGGCGTACGGTCGTCAGCGGCGGCCGGACGATCCGGCTCAGTGGAATGCCGTCGAAGCCGGTCACCGCGATGTCCTCGGGCACCCGCACCCCGCGCCGCTCCAACGCGCGCAGCGCGCCCACCGCCATCTGGTCGTTGGCGAAGAGCACCCCCTGCGGCCGTTCGCCGTCCCGGTCGAGCAGTGCCTCCGCGGCCCGCGCGCCCTCGGCCTGCGTCATCATCTCGGCCCGCAGATCGGGCGCGTCCGGCACCGGGAGCCCGGCGTCGCCGCACGCCTGCTGGAAACCGAGGAACCGCGCCTCGGCGTCCGGCGACTCCGCCTCGCCGCCGACGAAGGCGAGCCTGCGCAGCCCGTGGTCCTCGATCAGGTGGCGGGCCAGTTCGCGCTCGCCGTCGGCGTTCGCGACGACGATGTGGTCGAGGTGGTCGATCTCGCGGGGGCCGGCGATCATCACCACCGGAAGCCGGCGCGATATCACTTCGAGGTCCTCGGTCGGCACGGTCTGCGCCAGCACGGCGAAACCGTCGACCCGTCCCGCGACCTTCGCGACGAGGCTCTCCGGGCCGCCCTCCAGCGAGGCGGCGATCAGCAGCGCGTAACCGTGCCGCCGCGCCGCCCGCTCCATGCCGCGGATGATCTGGTCGGAGTAGAGCATCACCGCGTCGTCGGCGTCGCTGTCCGCCTCCGCGTCGGCCTCGGCGTCGGGGTCGGCGTAGTCGGGGAAGCAGAGGCCCAGCACCCCGGTGGTCCGGCTGGCCAGACCGCGGGCGTTCCCGCTGGGTACGTAACCGAGCTGGCGGGCGGCTTCGAGGACCCGCTCACGGGTCTGGGCGCGCACCGAATCGGGGGTGCGGTAGACCCGCGAGACCGTGGCAATGGAGACGCCCGACCGCTCGGCGACGTCGTACACCGTGGGGGCGCTCACTCGACCGACCGTCCGCTTCTTGTTCCGTACCGAAGCACCTGCTGTTGCATGTACCGACCCTCTTCTGAAAGCGCATTCACCCTAGATCGCGGGCCGCGTGACGGGCAAGACCACCCAAAACAAAGACAGGCAACCTTGCAAGGTGCTCTGTACACCTTTTACCTTGGGGGCATGCCGGAACCCACTGGAACCACCCCCTCGGGCCGTCGCGCCGCGTCGTCCGCCGAGCCGACCGCCGAGGAGCTGGCGATCCAGCTCACGGCCGTGGTCGGCCGGCTGCTGCGGCGGCTGCGCAGTACGTCGTCGGGCGGCCTGCTCACACCGACGCAGCGTTCGGTGCTGGCCCGGCTGGACCGCGAGGGACCGGCCACCACGGCCGCGCTGGCCCGCGCGGAGTACGTACGCCCGCAGTCCATGCGGCTGACCCTCGGCGCGCTGGAGGGCCAGGGGCTCGTCGAGCGCGCGCCGGATCCGGCCGACGGCCGCAAGGCGGTGATGTCGCTGACGGCGGCCGGGACCGCCGCGCTCGCCGAGGTCCGGGCAGCGAAGCACGACTGGCTGGCCGAGGCCATCGCGGCCGGGCTCGACGGGGCCGAGCGACGCACCGTGGCCGAGGCCACCGAGCTGATCGACCGGCTGACCGGGAAGTGACGTCCCAGGCCCAGGCCCCGGCCCCGACTTCGGCCCAGGCCCCGGCCCCGACTTCGGCCCAGGCCCCGGCCCCGACTTCGGCCCAGGCCCCGGCCCCGACTTCGGCCCAGGCCCCGGCGCAGGCCCGGACTTCTGCCCCGGGCGTACCGGGCTGCCGCCCGCGCCGACCCCGTGCCTGAATCGTCACCGGGCTGCCGCCCGCGCCGACCCGTACGTGAGCCCCCGCCGGGCTGCCGCCCGCGCCCGTGGCCCGCAGCGCCGCCCCGTACCTGAATCCCCACCCTTCACCCACCGCACAGGAGCCTCACCATGACCGCCACCGCCCTGGACCCGAGGACCGCCCTGGTCGTCATCGACCTCCAGAGGGGCATCGTCGGCCGGGAGACCGCCCACCCCGCCGCCGGTATCGTCGCCAACTCCGTCGCCCTCGCCGACGCCTTCCGCGCCAAGGGCCTCCCGGTCGTCCTGGTCCATGTCGTCGACGGCGCCCCCGGCCGCAACGAGACCCCGATGGGGGGCGGCCGGCCGCCCGCCGACTGGGCGGACATCGTGCCCGAGCTCGGCCCGCGCGACGGCGACATCGTGGTCACCAAGCGCACCTGGGGCGCCTTCCACGGCACCGACCTGGACCTCCGGCTGCGCCGCGGCGGGGTCACCCAGATCGTCCTGGCCGGCATCGCGACCAGCATCGGCGTCGAGTCCACCGCACGCGCGGCGCACGAGCACGGCTACAACGTCACGATCGCCACGGACGCGGTCACCGACATGGACGCCGACGCGCACCGCAACAGCGTCGAGAAGATCTTCCCGCGCCTGGGCGAGACGGACACGACGGAGGCGATCGTCGCGCTGCTCGGCTGATCACCGCGGCAGCCGGGGCGCTCCGCCGCACGGGTGAGCTTCGGCGCCGTCGCGCCGTGTCTGCGCCCCCGCCCGCGCGGGGGCGCCTTCAGTGGACGGAAGGAATCAGTGTGATCAACTGCATATGCCACCAGAAACGCACAATTCGGCACACCCGTGGACGGGTGGGTCGGGCCGTCCCCGGAGGTATCAGCCATGTCCCACGTCGGCGTCCCGCGCGGGACGGCCCGAAAGCGCCGCTCCCTCGCGCTCCTCACGACGGGCGTGCTGACGCTCCCCGTGCTGGCCGGCTGCAGCTCCGACGACGGCGCGACCGGTGCGACGGCCCCCCAGGACGTCGCGGTCGCCGGCCGTAATCTGGTCGCCGAGGGCGGCACGGTCAACTGGGCCGTCGATGCCCTGCCCACCACCCTCAACGCCTTCCAGGCGGATGCCGACGCCACGACCACCCGGATCACCGGAGCCCTGCTCCCGACGCTCTTCCCGCTGGACGCCAAGGGCCGGCCGCAGCTCAACCCGGACTATCTGGAGTCCGCGAAGGTGGTCGAGAGCGAGCCCCGGCAGGTGGTGCTCTACCGGCTCAACCAGCAGGCGGTGTGGAGCGACGGCCGGGAGATGGGGGCGTCCGACTTCGTCGCCCAGTGGCGGGCGCTGAGTGGCAATGACTCGGCGTTCTGGACCGCCCGCAACGCCGGCTACGAGCGCATCGAGAAGATCGAGCGCGGCGCCGACGACCTTGAGGTACGGGTCACCTTCGCCAAGCCGTACGCGGACTGGCGCTCGCTGTTCTCGCCGCTCTACCCGAAGGACGTGACCGGCTCCCCGGACGCCTTCAACGACGGGGCCCGGACCACCCTGAAGGCCACCTCGGGACCGTTCCGGCTGCGCGGTGTGGACAAGGCGAAGGGCGAGGTCACACTGGTCCGCAACCCGCGCTGGTGGGGGAACCCGGCCAAACTCGACTCGCTGGTCTTCCGGGCCGTCGCCACCGAGGACCGGACCGGGGCCCTGGCCGCGGGCCGGATCGACGTGGCCGACGTGGACGCCGCCTCGGCCCACCGGATCGCGCAGGCGGCCGGCGGCGAGGGCGCCGACGGGCAGCCGCTCGCCCAGGGACCCGGCGCGGGGGAGGGCCCGGCCGCGGCCCTGCGCTCCTGGGCGGTGGCGCACGGCTCGAACGCCAAGAAGGCGGGAGCCGCGCGGGCCGCCAGGGAGAAGACCCGGGCCGCCGCCGACGCGTACGCCGCCGAGCAGGCCGGTCTGCGCGCCTATGTGGTGCGCAAGTCGCTGGAGCCCGCCTACACCCAGCTCGCGCTGAACGGCGAGTCCGGTCCGCTCGCCGACGACCGGGTGCGCCGGGCGGTCGCCCGCGCCCTGAACCGCCAGGAGCTCGTCGACACCGTGCTGCGGCCGCTCGGGCTGCCCGCGCGGCCGCTCGGCAGCCATCTGGCGCTGGCCGGGCAGCCCGCGTACAAGGACAGCAGCGACGCGCTCGGCGGCCAGGACACCGAAGTGGCGCAGGCGCTGCTGGCCGACGCGGGCTGGACGCCGGAGGGCGCGGTCGAGAAGCCGGACGGCACCAAGGCGGGCAGTGAGGCCGGCAAGAAGGACGCGGAGAAGGAGGCCGGTAAGGACTCGAAGAAGGACGCGGCGGAGAAGGACGCGAAGAAGGACGCGGCGGAGAAGGACGCGGAGAAGAAGGGGACGGGCCCGGCCGTCGGGAAGGCGGGCAGCGCCGACGGCAAGACCGGCGACGGCGCGGACCGGCGCGAGCCCGCCCCCGACGACGGCCTGTACATCGTCGGCGACGACAAGCCCGGCGACGGCGACCCGGTGGGCGGCGCCACCCACGTACTGGCCCCCGCCTCCGCCGCCGCGTTCCACAGCTCCGTGCTGCTGCGCCAGGCCGGGTACCTCTCCGAGTCCGGCATCTCGGAGGACGTCCCCTCCAGGGTCACCGCCCAGGACAAGCGGCCGGGCGGCGCCGCCGGCGCGTACGCCCCCGCGGGCACCGCGGCCCCCGCACAGGCGGCCGACGGGCGCCGCGGTCCGCTCGGCAAGGACGGCAAGCCGCTGACCCTGCGCTTCGTCCTGCCGTCCGGTCCCGGTTCGGAGCCGCTGCGCAGCGTCGCGGACAAGATCTCGGCGATGCTCGAATCGGTCGGTATCCGTACGGAGATCACCAAGGTCTCCGACGAGAGCTACTTCCAGGACCACATCGCCTCCGGCGACTACGACCTGGCCCTGTACTCCTGGCCCGCGACCGCCTACCCGGCCACCGACGACCGTCCGATCTTCGCCAAGCCGGTGCCCGCCACCGACGGCTCGCTGCTGGTCGAGCAGAACTACACCCGGGTCGGCACCGACCACATCGACCAGCTCTTCGACCAGGCGGTCTCGGAGCTGGACGAGGACGCCGCCCGGGACCTGATGAAGCAGGCCGACGCCCGGATCTGGGCCGCCGCCGGTTCGATTCCGCTCTACCAGCGCCCGCAGCTCGTGGCGGCGAACAGGAAACTGGCGAACGTCGGCGCCTTCGGCTTCGGGGCACCCCACTACCAGGACATCGGTTTCAAGAAGCCGCAGGCCGCCGGAGCCCCGGCGAACAAGAAGAAGTAGCAGGTCAGAAGAGGGCCGGAAGCTCAGAACTGGCTCAAATCCCTTGCCCGCCGGCTTGCCCGGCGGGCAAGGTCGTCGCTACCCGTTGACCCGGGTGGCCGCTCGATCCCCCCACCTCTGAGACCCCCACTCCGGAGCCCCGGCTCCGGCCTCTCGGAGATTCCGCTTCGGAGCCCCACCTCCGAAGCCGTGCAAGTCCCGTGTCCGCCTCCGCCGTCCCCGTCCCCGCCTCCTCCTTCTCCGTCCGCGGGGCCGCGGTCGTGACGACCGGTGAAATCCTCCGGAAGAACCGGCCGCGGAGGCGGAAACAGGAGGCGGACACGGGCTTTCACCTCCCGTGCGGCACTCGTCCGCACGCTGCGCGTCCGGTCGTCCGCGCAGGCCCGGCGGACCGCCCGGAGAACCGTCCGGAGGCCCGTCCGGAGGCCGGCAGGACTTGCCCGGGAAGCCGCGGCGGCGCCAGCCCCGTACCATTGGACGAGCCGTGGCGTGTCCGCCCGGCGGGCGTACGAGGACTTGAGACCGACTTAGACGCCTGATCCCACGATCCGAGAGAAGCGCAAGCCACCCATGCCCACGCGCCACGACATCCGTAACGTAGCCATCGTCGCCCACGTCGACCACGGCAAGACCACGCTGGTCGACGCCATGCTCAGGCAGGCCGGCGCCTTCGCCGCGCACGCCGCCGAGAACCTCGACGAACGCATGATGGACTCGAACGACCTGGAGCGTGAGAAGGGCATCACGATCCTCGCCAAGAACACGGCGGTGAAGTATCACCCCAAGGACGGCGGGGACCCGATCACGATCAACATCATCGACACCCCCGGCCACGCCGACTTCGGTGGTGAGGTCGAGCGCGGCCTGTCGATGGTGGACGCGGTCGTGCTGCTGGTCGACGCCTCCGAGGGCCCGCTCCCGCAGACCCGCTTCGTGCTGCGCAAGGCGCTCTCCGCGAAGATGCCGGTCATCCTCTGCATCAACAAGACCGACCGCCCCGACTCCCGGATCGCCGAGGTCGTCGACGAGACGTACGACCTGTTCCTGGACCTGGACGCGGACGAGGAGCAGATCGAGTTCCCGATCGTCTACGCCTGCGCCCGTGACGGCGTCGCCTCGCTGACCAAGCCGGAGGACGGCACCGTCCCGGCCGACAGCGACAACCTGGAGCCGTTCTTCTCCACGATCCTGGCGCACGTCCCGGCCCCCGAGTACGACGAGGCCGCCCCGCTCCAGGCCCACGTCACCAACCTGGACGCCGACAACTTCCTCGGCCGTATCGCGCTCTGCCGCGTCGAGCAGGGCGAGCTGCGCAAGGGCCAGACCGTCGCCTGGATCAAGCGCGACGGCACGATGTCCAACGTCCGCATCACCGAGCTGATGATGACCGAGGCGCTCACCCGCAAGGCCGCCGAGAAGGCGGGCCCGGGCGACATCTGCGCCATCGCCGGTATCCCGGACATCATGATCGGCGAGACCCTGGCCGACCCCGAGAACCCGATCGCGCTGCCGCTGATCACGGTCGACGAGCCGGCCATCTCGATGACCATCGGCACCAACACCTCGCCGCTGGTCGGCAAGGGCGGCAAGGGCCACAAGGTCACCGCCCGCCAGGTGAAGGACCGCCTGGACCGCGAGCTGATCGGTAACGTCTCGCTCCGCGTCCTGGACACCGAGCGCCCCGACGCCTGGGAGGTCCAGGGCCGCGGTGAGCTCGCGCTGGCCATCCTCGTCGAGCAGATGCGCCGTGAGGGCTTCGAGCTCACGGTCGGCAAGCCGGAGGTCGTCACCAAGCAGGTCGACGGCAAGACCCACGAGCCGATCGAGCGCATGACGATCGACTCCCCCGAGGAGCACCTCGGCGCGATCACCCAGCTGATGGCGACCCGCAAGGGCCGCATGGAGACGATGACGAACCACGGTTCGGGCTGGGTCCGCATGGAGTGGATCGTCCCGTCCCGCGGCCTCATCGGCTTCCGTACGGAGTTCCTGACGCAGACCCGCGGCACGGGCATCGCGCACTCCATCTTCGAGGGCCACGAGCCGTGGTTCGGCGAGCTGCGCACCCGTCACAACGGCTCGCTGGTCGCCGACCGCTCGGGCTCCGTGACGCCGTTCGCCATGGTCAACCTCCAGGAGCGCGGTGTCATCTTCACCGAGGCCGGCACCGAGGTCTACGAGGGCATGATCGTCGGCGAGAACTCCCGCGCCGACGACATGGACGTGAACATCACCAAGGAGAAGAAGCTCACCAACATGCGTGCGGCTTCCGCCGACACCACGGAGAACGTGGTGCCTGCCCGCAAGCTCTCGCTGGAGCAGTCCCTGGAGTTCTGCCGCGAGGACGAGTGCATCGAGGTGACCCCGGAGACGGTCCGTATCCGCAAGGTCGTCCTCGACCAGAAGGAGCGCGGCCGCGCCGCGTCGCGCGCCAAGCGCTGATCCGACAACGGGCGTTCGGCGCCCACGCGTATCAACGGGGCCCGGCCTTCCGTCAGTTGACGGGGGGCCGGGCCCCGCTGTGCGTCGGGCCGGGGGCTCGTCGGAGCGCATCGGTGTGCATCAGCAACGGGATGGACGCGGAGGAGCGCCGTCCGGCAGGCTCATCACGCCGTTGTCCAGTGGTTTTCTCCGGCCATCCGTCCGCATATCGATCGTCGCTCTCCGAAAGCTGCGTTAACGGTCCGTTTCGAGCGTGTCTGTCTGGGATCACTTTGTCCGGATTTTGGGCAATCGCGATTCCTTGATGTTGTCAAAACGAGACCCCTTAAGTGTGGTTTACGGCCCGGTCGTACTTAATAGTTGGCTCCATTGAGCTCGGGTCAATGGGTCACGCACTGTGGGGAGTGCCGACTCACGAGCACACTAGGGGCACTGAAACGATCACCGTCAGGGGTGTCGGTGTATCGACTCCAGTGCCCTTCTTGTAGTCAAAAGTGGACTCATGAGGAGGAAACCCATGCGTGGTGCCAAGAGCGCCAAGTGGGTCGCGGGAGCGGCCATCATCGCCCTGGCCGCGACTGCCTGTGGTGGGAACGACAAGGACAGCGACAGCGGCATGAACTCCGGGAAGGCGGACCCGAACGGGATCCTGACCGCCCAGCTCGGAGAGCCGCAGAACCCGCTGCAGCCGGCGAACGCCAAGGAGAGCCAGGGCAGCCGTGTCCTGCGCACCATCTTCGCCGGCCTGGTCGACTACGAGCCCGGCACCGGCAAGCTCACGTACGTCAACGCCGAGTCCGTGACGCCCAACGCCGACTCGTCCGTGTGGACGGTCAAGCTCAAGCCGGGCTGGAAGTTCCACGACGGCACCACGGTCACCTCCAAGTCCTTCGTGGACTCCTGGAACTGGTCGGCCAACGTCAAGAACAACCAGACCAACTCCAGCTGGTTCCAGGACATCAAGGGCTACACGGACGTCCACCCGGAGAAGGGTGCGCCGAAGGCCGACAAGATGTCCGGTCTGAAGATCGTCGACGAGAACACCTTCACGATCAGCCTGACCGGCTCGGTCTCGTACTTCGCGTACAAGCTGGGTTACGACGTCTGGGCGCCGCTGCCCGAGTCCTTCTTCAAGGACCCGGCCGCCGCCGGCCAGAAGCCGATCGGCAACGGCCCCTACAAGTTCGACTCGTGGCAGCACAAGAAGCTGATCAAGGTTCGCAAGTTCGACGGTTACCAGGGCCCGAACAAGGCCAAGAACGGTGGCATCGACTTCAAGAACTACACCACCGCCGACGCCGCCTACTCGGACCTGCGGTCGAACAACCTCGACTGGATCGAGCAGATCCCGACGACGTCGCTCACCAGCTACAAGCAGGACCTCGGCGACCGCGCCATCGACGCCGAGTACTCCGCGGTGCAGTCGATCGTCCCGGCGTTCTACACCAAGCAGTTCAAGGGCATCGACCCCAAGGTCATCCAGGGTCTGTCCATGGCGATCGACCGTGACACGATCACCAAGACCGTGCTGCACGGCACCCGTACCCCGGCCGACTCGTACGTCGCCCGCGGTGTGCTCGGCTACAAGCCCGGCGCGCTCGGCGACATCGTGAAGTACAACCCGGCCGAGGCGAAGAAGCTCATCAAGGACGGTGGCGGCGTCCCGGGCAACAAGATCTCGATCCAGTTCAACGCCGACCAGTCCCACAAGCCGTGGGTCGACGCGGTCTGCAACAGCATCCGCAAGGCGACTGGCGTCGAGTGCGTGGGCGACTCCAAGCCGGACTTCCAGGCCGACCTGAACGCCCGTGACAACAAGCAGGTCAAGTCCATGTACCGCGGTGGCTGGGTGCTCGACTACCCGGTCAACTCGAACTTCATGCGCGACCTGTACGGCACCACCGCCGCGGGCAACACCTCGGGCTACTCCAACAAGGAGTTCGACGCCCTCGCCGCGAAGGCCGACAAGGCGAAGACGCTCGACGAGACCGTCAAGATGTACCAGGACGCCGAGCAGCTCCTGAAGAACGACATGCCGGCCATCCCGCTGTGGTTCTACAAGAACAACTCGGGCCAGTCCGAGAACGTGTTCGGCAAGATCGTGTACGGCCAGGACGGCGACCCGATCTTCACCGACGTCCAGGTCAAGGCCAAGAAGTAAGCATCGGGACCCGAAGGCCGGTTTCGCCGCTCCTCTTCAGGGGCGGCGGAACCGGCCCGTAGGCGATGCCCCGGGGCTCTCCCCCCACACCCCGCGGCGGAGACAACTCTGAGAAGGCCATCGCCGACCCCTCACGGCATGGAGGCATGATGGGGCGTTACGTCGCAAGGCGACTGCTCCAGATGATCCCGGTATTCATCGGGACCACTCTGATTATTTTCCTCATGGTCCACATCCTTCCCGGTGACCCAATCCGGGCGATGTGGGGAGACAAGGCGGCAGACCCCGCACAGGTCGCGTCGCTCCGCCATGAGTTCGGGCTCGACCAGCCCCTGTGGAAGCAGTACATCGACTACATGGGCAATCTCTTCCAGGGTGACTTCGGCAAGACCTTCGGTGGTCGAGAAGTCATCGACGAGATGTCCGAGTCCTTCCCGGTGACGCTGCGACTGACCGCGGTGGCGATGCTCATCGAGATCATCGTCGGCATCGGGCTCGGCGCCTGGGCGGGCCTGCGGGCCGGCAAGGCCGCCGACACCGGCGTACTGATCTTCACCCTGATCGTCATCTCGATCCCGGTGTTCGTGCTCGGCTTCCTCGCCCGCTTCGTCCTCGCGGACCAGCTCGGCTGGGTGGCACCGAACGTCCAGGACTCGACGGACTACGCACAGTTGTTCCTGCCGGGCTTCGTGCTCGCCATGCTCTCCATGGCGTACGTGGCACGGCTGACCCGCACCACCTTCGCGGAGAACCTGCGCGCCGACTACATGCGTACCGCGATGGCCAAGGGCCTGCCGCGGCGCCGCATCATCGGCGTGCACCTGCTGCGCAACTCGCTGATCCCGGTGGTCACCTTCCTGGGTACGGACGTCGGCGGCTTCATCGGCGGCGCGGTCGTCACCGAGGGCATCTTCAATGTCCAGGGTGTCGGAAACCTGCTCTTCAAGGCGCTGCAGCAGCGTGAAGGTTCGACGATCGTCGGCGTCGTCACGGTCTTCGTCCTCGTCATCCTTGTGATCAACCTGCTCGTCGACCTGCTGTACGCGGTCCTGGACCCGAGGATCCGGTATGCCTGACGTCACCGAGACCAAGACCGAAGCGGCGGTGGACGCCACTGCCGCACCGTCGGCCGCCGACGGCCACAAGGAGCAGGGCAAGCCGCGCAGCCTCTGGGGTGACGCCTGGTTCGACCTGCGTCACCGCCCGATGTTCTGGATCTCCTCGATCCTCCTGCTGGTCCTGCTGGTCATAGCCGCCTTCCCGGGGCTGTTCACCGGCGCCGACCCGCGCGACGGCGACCTGACCAACCACTTCCTGACCAAGCCGGACCTGGGGCACTTCTTCCAGGCCGACTGGTTCGGCTACGACGGCCAGGGACGTTCGATCTACGCGCGTGTCATCTACGGCACCCGCGCCTCGATCATGGTCGGCGTCGGCGTCACCGCCGCGGTCACCCTGGTCGGCGGCCTGCTGGGCATGCTCGCCGGATACTTCGGCGGCTGGCTCGACTCCGTCATCTCCCGGGTCACCGACATCTTCTTCGGCATCCCCTTCCTGCTCGGTGCGATGGTCGTCCTGAACGCCTTCACCGACCGCAAGGTGTACGTGGTGATCCTGGCCCTGGCCTTCCTGGGCTGGACCTCGATCTGCCGTGTCATGCGTGCCTCGGTGATTACCGCGAAGCAGGCGGACTACGTGACGGCGGCCCGCGCGCTCGGCGCCAGCACCCCGCGGATCCTCTTCCGGCACGTCCTTCCCAACGCGCTCGCCCCGACCATCGTCGTGGCCACCATCGCGCTCGGCGGGTACATCTCGGCCGAGGCGACGCTCTCGTTCCTCGGGCTCGGGCTCGCGGACCCGACGATCTCGTGGGGCATCGACATCGCCGAGGGCAGCCAGGCCATCCGCGACAACCCGCATGCGCTGCTGTTCCCGGCAGGAATGCTCAGCCTCACGGTCTTCGCGTTCATCATGCTGGGCGACGCGGTGCGCGACGCCCTCGACCCGAAGCTGCGCTGAGGAGGGCGTAAGACGTGACCATCATGGACAAGACAGCAGACATCCCGGCGCCCCGCTCCGGGGGGCCGGACGACGCCCGACTCCTCGAAGTGCGCGACCTGCACGTGGAGTTCCACACCCGGGACGGGGTCGCCAAGGCCGTCAACGGTGTGAACTACAGCGTGGACTCGGGCGAGACCCTGGCCGTGCTCGGTGAGTCCGGTTCCGGCAAGTCCGTGACCGCCCAGGCGATCATGGGCATTCTCGACATGCCGCCCGGCAAGATCCCGCAGGGCCAGATCCTGTACCGCGGTCAGGACATGCTCACCATGAGCAACGAGGAACGGCGGAAGATCCGCGGCCAGAAGATCGCGATGATCTTCCAGGACGCGCTCTCCTCGCTCAACCCCGTGCTCTCGGTCGGCTACCAGCTCGGCGAGATGTTCCGGGTCCACCAGGGACTCTCCCGCAAGCAGGCCAAGCTCAAGGCCGTCGAGCTGATGGAGCGGGTCAAGATCCCCGCCGCCAAGCAGCGGGTCGGCGACTATCCCCACCAGTTCTCCGGCGGTATGCGCCAGCGCATCATGATCGCCATGGCACTGGCGCTGGAGCCGGACCTGATCATCGCGGACGAGCCGACCACGGCGCTCGACGTGACGGTCCAGGCCCAGGTCATGGACCTGCTCAAGGAGCTCCAGACCGAGTTCAACATGGGTCTGATCCTGATCACCCACGACCTCGGCGTCGTCGCCGACGTCGCGGACAAGATCGCGGTCATGTACGCGGGCCGGATCGTCGAGACGGCACCGGTGCACGAGCTGTACAAGCGGCCGGCGCACCCGTACACCCGCGGTCTGCTCGACTCGATCCCGCGGCTCGACCAGAAGGGCCAGGAGCTCTACGCGATCAAGGGGCTGCCGCCCAACCTGCTCAAGATCCCGTCCGGCTGCGCCTTCAACCCGCGCTGCCCCAAGGCGGAGGACATCTGCCGCACGGACATTCCGGCTCTGGTCCCGGTGTCCGAGCAGGACGGCGGCGAGCTGCCCGGCCGCGGCAGCGCCTGCCACTTCTGGAAGGAGACGATCCATGGCTGAGCTCGACAAGACGGACGGTTCCATGGACGCCACCCCGAACGTCACCGACGTCGTGGCGGTCGCCGCCGCCACCGAGACGGCGGCGGTCGCGGCCATCGAAGCCCCGGTGGAGCGCGGTGAGCCGATCCTCCAGGTGCGCAATCTGGTCAAGCACTTCCCGCTGAGCCAGGGCATCCTGTTCAAGCGCCAGGTCGGTGCGGTCAAGGCCGTGGACGGGGTCTCCTTCGACCTCTACCAGGGCGAGACGCTCGGCATCGTCGGCGAGTCGGGCTGTGGCAAGTCCACGGTCGCCCGGCTGCTGATGGCGCTGGATACGGCCACGTCCGGCGAGGTCTTCTACAAGGGCCAGGACATCACCCGGCTGTCCGGCCGCGCGCTGAAGGCGGTCCGCCGGAACATCCAGATGGTGTTCCAGGACCCGTACACCTCGCTGAACCCGCGTATGACGGTCGGCGACATCATCGGCGAGCCCTTCGACATCCACCCCGAGGTGGCCCCCAAGGGCGACCGGCGGGCCAGGGTCCAGGAGCTGCTGGACGTCGTCGGTCTCAACCCGGAGTACATCAACCGCTATCCGCACCAGTTCTCCGGCGGTCAGCGCCAGCGCATCGGCATCGCCCGCGGCCTCGCGCTCAACCCGGAGATCATCATCTGCGACGAGCCGGTCTCCGCGCTCGACGTGTCGGTGCAGGCCCAGGTCATCAACCTGATGGAGAAGCTCCAGGACGAGTTCAACCTCTCCTACGTCTTCATCGCGCACGACCTGTCGATCGTCCGGCACATCTCCGACCGGGTCGGTGTGATGTACCTCGGCAAGATGGCCGAGATCGGTACGGACGCGGAGATCTACGACCACCCGACGCACCCCTACACCCAGGCGCTGCTGTCGGCGGTCCCGGTCCCGGACCCCGAGGCCCGTGAGCGCGGCGAGCGGATCATCCTCACCGGTGACGTCCCGTCGCCGGCGAACCCGCCGTCGGGCTGCCGCTTCCGCACCCGGTGCTGGAAGGCCCAGGACAAGTGCTCCACGGAACTGCCGCTGCTGGCCGTCCCCGAGCGCTTCAAGGGCTCGGACAGCCCCGCGGCGCACGAGTCGGCCTGCCACTTCGCCGAGGAGAAGGACGTCGTCGGCGCGGCCTCGTAGGCAGCAGTACGTCGCGCGTGACACGTCATGCATGACGCGTCCCGTATGACACGTCACGCATGACACATCACGCATGACGCGGAAGCGCCCGGAACCGATCGGTTCCGGGCGCTTCTTCCTTTTCCCGGAACCGGGCGCGCAGGTGGCTCGGGTCAATGGGCTCACGTGCTCGGTTCCGCGGGACCGGGGAGCCCCACGTGCCGGGACCGGTCGGGTCCCTGTCCGCGGGGTTCCCCGGGGGCCGGGGCAGGGGTGTCAGGCCCCGGCCTTGGGGTCTTCGGTGGTCTTCTGCTTGCCGGGCTTCGGCGCGGACGAGGCGTCACGGGCCTTGGGGACGGCCCCGACGGACCGGGCGTCCTCCGGGTAGTGGCAGGCCGTCAGATGGCCTTCCCGGCTGCCCTCGACCCGCACCAGTGGCGGGGCCTCGCTCGCGCACTTGTCCGTCGCCTTCCAGCAACGGGTACGGAAGCGGCAGCCCGACGGCGGGTTGACCGGGGAGGGGACGTCACCGGTGAGGAGGATGCGCTCACGGGCCGGCGTCTCGTCGGCGGTCGCCTCGGGCACCGCCGAGAGCAGCGCCCGGGTGTACGGGTGGCGCGGGTTGCCGTACAGGTCCTCGCGGTCGGCGATCTCCACGATCCGGCCGAGGTACATGACCGCGACGCGCTGCGAGAAGTGGCGCACGACGGCCAGGTCGTGGGCGATGAACAGGAACGCGATGCCGAGTTCCTGCTGCAGCTTCTGCAGCAGGTTCACCACCTGGGCCTGGATCGATACGTCCAGCGCCGAGACCGGCTCGTCGGCCACGATCAGCTTCGGCTCCAGGGCGAGCGCGCGGGCCACCCCGATGCGCTGGCGCTGGCCGCCGGAGAACTCGTGCGGGAAGCGGTTGTAGTGCTCCGGGTTGAGCCCGACGGTCTCCAGCAGCTCCCGCACGCGCGCCTCGCGGCCGCCCGCCGGGTCGATGCCGTTGATCTCCATCGGCGCGGTGATGATCTTGCCGACGGTCTGCCGCGGGTTCAGCGAGGCGTACGGGTCCTGGAAGATCATCTGGATCTCGGAGCGGACCGGGGCCAGCTCCTTGCGCGAGGCGTGGGTGATGTCCTGCCCGCGGTAGGAGATCCGGCCGGCCGTCGGCTCCAGGAGCCGGGTGATCAGCCGGCCCGTGGTCGACTTGCCGCAGCCGGACTCGCCGACCAGGCCCAGGCTCTCGCCCTGGGCCACGGAGAAGTCCAGCCCGTCCACGGCCTGCACCGCGCCGATCGTCCGCCGGATCGGGAAGCCGCCCTTGATCGGGAAGTGCTTGGTGAGTCCGGAGACGTCCAGGAGGGGATCTGTGCTGCTCATGGTGGGGAAGTCCCGTCTCTTGTACGTCAGTTGGGCCGGGTGCCGGCGAAGTCTGCGAAGAACTCGGCGCGCTGCTCCACGGTGAGGTGGCAGGCGGCGCCGCGCCCGGCGGTGATCTCCAGCGGCGGCTGCTCGCTCGCGCAACGCCCGCCGCCCACCTGCTCGGTGAAGGTGCACCGGGGGTGGAAACGGCAGCCGCTCGGCGGGTTGAGGAGGCTCGGCGGCGAACCGGGGATCGGCGACAGCGGTACGTCGACCGGCCCTTCGAGGCTCGGCATGGACCCCAGCAGGCCCCAGGTGTACGGGTGCTGGGGCGCCCGCAGTACTTCCTTCTTCGTACCGCGCTCGACACAGCGACCGCCGTACATCACCAGCACGTCGTCCGCGATGTCGGCGATGACCCCGAGGTCGTGGGTGATGAAGACGATCGAGGTGCCGGTCTCCTGCTGGAGGTCCTTGAGCAGGTCCATGATCTGGGCCTGCACGGTGACGTCCAGCGCGGTGGTCGGCTCGTCCGCGATCAGCAGCTCCGGGTCGCAGACCAGGGCCATGGCGATCATCGCGCGCTGGCGCATACCGCCGGAGAACTGGTGCGGGTAGTCGTCCACCCGCA
Source organism: Streptomyces sp. NPDC007164 (assembly GCF_040634135.1). Classification (NCBI taxonomy): domain Bacteria; kingdom Bacillati; phylum Actinomycetota; class Actinomycetes; order Kitasatosporales; family Streptomycetaceae; genus Streptomyces; species Streptomyces sp. NPDC007164. The sequence goes on along the minus strand of NZ_JBEYFB010000004.1, from coordinate 204,396 downwards.
GATCGGGCTGCGGGATGCCCACCTTGGTGAGCATCTCGACGGCCCGCGCCCGGGCCTCCTTCTTGGAGGCGCCGGTGTGCTTGCGGTACGTCTCGCTGATCTGCTTGCCGATGGTGTGGTACGGCGACAGCGAGGCCAGGGCGTCCTGGAAGATCATCGCCATCTTGTTGCCGCGCAGCCGCTCCAGCTCCCGCTCCGACGCGGTCAGCAGGTCCCGTCCGTCGAGGAGGATCTCGCCCTCGATCTCGGTGTGGTCGGGGTGGTGCAGACCGAGGATGGTCAGGTTGGTGACGGACTTGCCGGAGCCGGACTCGCCGACGATGCCGAGTGTCCTGCCCTTCTCGACGTCGAAGGACAGCCCGTCGACGGCCTTGACCATGCCGTCTTCGGTGGAGAAGTGCACGCGCAGATCGCGTACGGAGAGGAAGGGGGTGCTCACTGGATCTCTCCCTAGGCGAGGCGGACGCGCGGGTCGATGAGGGCGTAGACCGCGTCGACGATGATGTTGAAGATGACGATCGCCGCCGCCGCGACCAGGACCACACCGAGGATCAGCGGCAGGTCGTTGTCGCCGACGGCCTTGACCGAGAGGGCGCCGATGCCGTGCAGACCGAAGGTCTTCTCGGTGATGATCGCACCGCCCAGGAGGAGGCCGATGTCGAGGCCGAAGATGGTGACGATCGGGCCCATGGCACCGCGCCAGGCGAACCGGAAGAACACCGTCCGTCGGGACAGGCCCTTGGCGCGCGCGGTGCGCACATAGTCCTCGTTCAGCGTCTCGACGAGCTGGGAGCGGGCCATGCGGGTGTAGTTGGCGGTGAAGATCAGCGCCAGCACCAGCCAGGGCAGCAGCAGCCCGGAGAACCAGCCGGACACGCTCTCGGTGAAGGGGACGTCCTTGGGACGGCTCAGGATGTGCCACTGGTCCGCGAGGTAGTACATGGCGACTACGCCGACGATGTAGATCTGCATCGAGGACCCGATCAGCGACGCCGAGGACGCCACCTTGTCCAGCGCCTTGCCCTGCTTGACCGCGGCGAGCATGCCGGTGCCGACACCGAAGACCACGAAGACGACCGCGCTGCCGATCGAGAGGGAGAGCGTCGTGGGGAGGCGGTCCAGGATGGTGCCGAGGACCGGCTCACGGTTGTGGAACGAGTAACCCAGGCACGGGGCGGGGCAGTGCCCGAAGGAGCTGTAGTCCCGGCCGACGAACACGGCCTGGAGCCAGTGCCAGTACTGCACGGGCAGCGGGTCGGCTATGCCGAGGTTGCGTTTGACCAGCGCCAGCGTCTCGGGTGTGCACACCTTGCCGCAGGCCACACGCGCTGGGTCGCGGGGCGCGACGTAGAAGAGGACGAAAGTGATGGCACTGATGATCAGCAGGATGACCAGTGCGCCGATTGCCCGGCGGATGAGGAAGCGGAACATGGCGATGGATTTCCCTGGCAGACGCCGACGAGGGGGAGTGGAGCGGGCGGGGCGCCGCACGGGCGCCCCGCCTCAGGAGTGTCGGCGTCAGGCCTTCACGAACAGCTTGTAGAAGATGGCCGAGGAGAACTGCGGGTGGAACATCGCCCCGCCGACCTTCTTGCCGTAGAGGTAGAAGCGGCGCTGGAACGTCTCGGGGATGATCGGCGCCTCCTCCGTCATGATCCGCTTGTCCAGCGCGGCCCAGGCCTTGCCGGCCTCCGTGGGGTCGGCGATGAGGTTGTTCTTCTTGATTCCTTCGTTGACCCAGTCGACGTTCAGCTGCGAGATGTTGTTCGCGCCGTTGGCGATCGTGCTGCCGTCGAAGAGCGGCTGGATCAGGGTGTAGCCGGTCGGCCAGTCCGGGGACCAGCCGAACCACATCACGTCGAACTTGTTGTCGATCTGCTGGATCTGGTCGTAGTAGCTGGTGGAGTCCAGCTGCTTGATGACCGGGTCGAAGCCGGCCGCCTTGAGGGCGTTCTCGATGACGACCTTGGTCTTGTCGTAGGTGTTGCTCTGCGGGAAGGCGTAGACGACCTTCTGGCCTTCCTTGCCGGCCTCCTTCAGCAGCTTCTTCGCCGCCTCCGGGTCGCCCTGCGGCTTCTTCAGCTTGCCGTAGACGTCGTCCTTGGCGTAGCCCAGGATGTCGGGGCTCAGGATGGAGGTCGCGTAGTCACCGGCCGACGGGCCACCGTAGATCTTGCGGATCTGCTCCAGCGGCCAGGCGTGGATGAGGGCCTGACGCACCTTCAGGTCCGTGATCCGCTTGGTGTTGATCCCGTAGTAGTAGATGCCGGTCAGCAGGCCGTTGAAGGTCCGCTTCTTCAGCTCGGGGTCGGTGAGGACCTTCTGGATGCGCTCGGCCGGGACGCCGCTGTACGCCATGACCGCGTACTGGTCGTCGCCGTCGTCGGCGATCATCCGGTCGGTGGACTGGAGGGACTCGGGGCCGAACTCGTAGACGAAGCTGTCCGGGTAGGCGTTGCGGATCGCGTCCGTGTTGGGGTCCCAGTGCGGGTTGCGCACCAGCGTCATCGACTTGTCGATGGCGTGGGCCTTGATGCGGTACGGACCGCAGCTCATCGGGTCCTTGTCGTACTTCTCCTTGGTGTCGCCCTTGACCGGGACGGCCGCGTAGGAGTTCATCGCCAGGGTGAAGTTGAGGTCCAGGCGGGGCTCGGCCAGCTTGAAGGTGATCGTCTTCGCCTTGGCGTCGGTGACGACCGCGTCGAGGTGCTTGCCGCCGTACGGACCCTTGTACTTCGAGCGGAAGTCGCCCGGACCGACCAGCGCGTTCTGGACGTAGCCCGCACCCTCGGTGGTGAAGCTGGCGAAGCCGCGCTCGATGCCGTGGCGGACGTCCTCGATGGTGAGTTCCTTGCCGTCCTCCCACTTCAGACCGTCCTTCAGGGTGAAGGTCCAGGTCTTGCCGTTGTCGGACATGGTGCCCGCGTCGGTGGCGAGGTCGCCGACCAGCTTCATCGAGCCGTCAGCCGCGATCTTGTAGCCGGTCAGGCCACGGATGAAGAGGTCGCCGACCGCGGAGTTCCACGAGAAGTAGATGCGCTGCGGGTCCAGGTGCGAGAAGTCGTCCGGGGCGATCCCGCGGATCGTGCCGCCCTTCTTCGCGCCCGGTATCTCGGCGGCCGGACCGGTGGAGTCGGCCTTCGTGCCGACCACGACCGCGCCGGTGTACTTGTCGGCACCGCCGTGTCCGGCGCTGCCGCCCTTCTTGGTCGTGCTGCCGCTGCTGCACGCGGAGAGGACCATCGAACCGCCGGCCGCGACCGACGTGGCGATGACGAAGTTTCTGCGGGAAAGGGACATGGTTTCCTGCTCTGGTCGATGGAGAGAAACGATCTTTCCGGTGGGCCCCGTCGCCCGGCCGGAGGAAGTGCGGTTCAGCGCTTGGTCTTCGGGTCCAGTGCGTCACGCACCGAGTCGCCCAGCAGGTTGAAGGCGATGACGAAGATCACCATCGAGACGCCGGGGAAGAGCATGAACGTGATGTCGCTCTGGTAGACGTCCGATCCGCGCTGGATCATCACGCCCCAGTCGGGGGTCGGGGAAGTGAGCCCGACGCCGAGGAAGGCGAGGCCCGCCTCCGCGGTGACGTACGCGGGCAGCGCGAGCGTGGCCTGGATCAGGATCGGCGTCCAGAGGTTGGGCAGCAGTTCCTTGAAGATGATCCTCGCCGGGGAGGCGCCGGTCACCCTGGCGGCCTCGACGAACTCGCGCTCGCGCAGGGCGAGTACCTCGCCGCGCAGCAGACGCGCGATGGAGGCCCAGCCGAAGGCCGTCATGACCGAGATGAGGCTGACGACGGTCAGCCAGACCGGGGTGTTCTCCTCCGGGGAGACCAGGATCGAGATCAGCACCGGCCAGAAGGCGATGAAGAAGAGCGTGGAGGGGAAGGCCAGCAGGATGTCGATGACCCGGCCCACGAGGTAGTCGGTCTTCCCGCCCAGATAGCCCGCCGTGATGCCGATGGCGATGCCGATCACCGTCACCAGCAGGGTGGTTACCGCGGCGATGAGCAGGGAGTTGCGGATGCCGTAGAGCAGGAAGGTGAAGACGTCCCGGCCGAGGCCCGGCTCGATGCCGAACCAGAAGTCGCCGCTGATCCCGCCGTTGGGCAGTACCGGCGAACCGAAGTCGTCCAGCAGGCTCGTGTCGTTCTGCCCGTACGTCGTGTACGGGTCCTTGCCGTACAGCTTCGCGATCAGCGGTGCGCAGATGGCGATCACGAAGAAGAAAATGACCACATAGGCCGAAATCACGCCGGTCCGGTCGCGCTTGAAGCGCAGCCAGGCCATCCTGCCCGGTGAGCGGCCGTCACCGCCCTTGGTCGCGGACGGTCCCGCTGTCGACTGCGGCTTCGCGTCCTCCACCTCAAGGGGGGTGGTGGCTTGCGGGGTTGGAATCGTCATGGTGCTCCTGGCCCGGAGGGTCGAAGGACTCCGCAGGGCAACACCTACGGGCTACCCGGACTTTTTCAACGCAATTCATGCAGGGTCAATGAATGTCCGACGCCCTTGGCATGCTCTTTGGAAATTTGACCAATCCATGACCTTTTAAAGGGCGTGGCTTTGCTTCCGTTTGGCTTTTTCGAAGGAGTGTTCGCGACTTAACGGGTGAAGTCCGGCAATGAGTCCGATATGCGGGCGGGGTTGTCTCGGAATTCGTACGGTCGGTCGGCTGGACTCGCGGTCGATGCGCATTCGATGCGCGGCCGTTACCGCTCCGGTGTCTGCCGGAGGCCGCGCCCACGGCTCCTCCGGCCGCGAAGTGCCACTCGGGCGGACTCCGACGCGCCCGAATGGGTGGAGTAAATGTGCGTGATGTCCGTGATGCGGTGATATTTGACCGTACGTAAGACGGAGCACTACGAGGAGGCACTCCATGCGCGGAGCCACACAGGCCAGGTGGGCCGCATGTGCGGTGGTCGTCGCCCTGGCGGCGACGGCATGTGGCGGCGGGGGCGGCAGCGGTGGCGGCGGTGGGGCGAACGGCATCGTGAGCTCTTCGTGGGGCGACCCGCAGAACCCGCTCGAACCCGCGAACACCAACGAGGTGCAGGGCGGCAAGGTCCTCGACATGATCTTCCGGGGGCTCAAGCGGTACGACCCGAAGACCGGCGCGGCCACCGACATGCTCGCCGAGAAGATCGAGACCAAGGACAACCAGAACTTCACGGTCACCGTGAAGGACGGCTGGACCTTCAGCAACGGCGAGAAGATCACCGCCAAGTCCTTCGTGGACGCCTGGAACTACGGCGCCCAGCTGAAGAACAATCAGAAGAACGCCTACTTCTTCGGTTACATCGACGGATACAGCAAGGTCCACCCCGACTCCGGCACCGCCTCGGCCGCCACGCTCTCCGGCCTCAAGGTGGTCAACGACAAGACGTTCACCGTCAAGCTGTCGCAGAAGTTCTCCCTGTGGCCCGACACCCTCGGCTATCCGGCATTCGCCCCGCTGCCCAAGGCGTTCTTCACCGACCACGCCGCCTGGGTGGCCAAGCCGATCGGCAACGGGCCGTACACCGTCGACAAGTACACCAAGGGCTCGTCGATGAACCTGCGCAAGTGGGACAAGTACCCCGGCGAGGACAAGGCGCAGAACGGCGGCATCGACCTCAAGGTCTACACCGACAACAACACCGCCTACACGGACCTGACGGCCGGCAACCTCGACCTCGTCGACGACGTGCCCGCCTCGCAGCTGAAGAACGTCAAGGCGGACCTCGGCGACCGCTACATCAACACCCCGGCCGGCATCATCCAGACCCTCGCCTTCCCCTTCTACGACAAGAAGTGGGACACCCCCGGCGGCACCAAGGTCCGCCAGGGCCTGTCGATGGCGATCAACCGGCAGCAGATCACCGATCAGATCTTCCAGAAGACCCGCACCCCCGCCTCCGACTGGACCTCCCCGGTCCTCGGCGAGGAGGGCGGCTTCAAGAAGGGGCTGTGCGGCGCGCCCTGCGAGTACAACGCGGCGAACGCCAAGAAGCTGATCCAGGAGGGCGGCGGCATTCCCGGCGGCCAGCTCAAGGTCTCGTACAACGGTGACACCGGCTCCCACAAGGAGTGGGTCGACGCCGTCTGCAACAGCATCAACAAGGTGATGGGCAACAACAAGGCGTGCGTCGGCGCCCCCGTCGGCACCTTCGCCGACTTCCGCAGCCAGGTCTCCCAGCAGAAGCTGACCGGTGCCTGGCGGGCCGGCTGGCAGATGGACTACCCGCTCATCCAGAACTTCCTCCAGCCCGTGTACTACACCGACGCCTCGTCCAACGACGGCAAGTGGAGCAACAAGGAGTTCGACGGGCTCGTCGACAAGGCCAACGCCGAGTCCGACAAGGCCAAGGCCGTCTCGACCTTCCAGGACGCGGAGAAGGTCCTGGTCGCCCAGATGCCCGTCATCCCGCTCTGGTACCAGAACGGCAGCGCCGGCTACTCGGAGAACATCACCGACGTGTCGCTGAACCAGTTCAGCGTCCCGGTCTACGAGCAGATCAAGGTCAAGTGACCGGATGAGGGCCTCTCGTTCGGATCCGGCCCGATCCGAACGAGAGGCCCTGCGGCCGGGTGGCCGGTGCCAGGAACGCTCCGGCCACCCGGCCTCCCCGTCCCCCGGACGCGTCACTCCCCAGCCCCGAGCCCCTGACCACCGCGACCCCCGGAGCCCTTCATGGGACGTTATGTGATCCGGCGGCTGCTGCAGATGATCCCGGTCTTCTTCGGCACCACGCTGTTGATCTTCCTCATGGTGAACGTGATGGGCGACCCCATCGCGGGCCTCTGCGGCGACCGCCAGTGCGACCCCGCGACCGCGGCCCAGCTCCGCTCGGAGTTCGGCCTCGACAAGCCCGTCTGGCAGCAATACCTCACCTACATGGGCAATGTCTTCACCGGCGACTTCGGCACCGCGTTCAACGGTCAGAAGGTCACCGAGCTGATGGCCACCGCCTTCCCCATCACCATCCGGCTCACCATCGTGGCGATCGTCTTCGAGATCGTCATCGGCATCAGCCTCGGAGTCGTCACCGGCCTGCGCCGCGGCCGCCCCGTCGACACCACCGTGCTCATCCTGACCCTGGTCGTCATCTCCATCCCGACCTTCGTCACCGGCCTGCTGCTCCAGCTCCTGCTGGGAGTCGAGTGGGGCATCATCAAACCCTCCGTCTCCTCGGAGGCACCCTTCAACGAGCTTCTCGTACCGGGCCTCGTCCTCGCCTCGGTCTCCCTGGCATATGTCACCCGGCTCACCCGGACCTCCATCGCGGAGAACGCCCGCGCCGACTACGTCCGCACCGCCGTCGCCAAGGGCCTGCCCGGGCGCCGCGTCGTCATCCGGCACCTGCTGCGCAACTCACTGATCCCGGTCGTCACCTTCATCGGCACCGACGTGGGCGCCCTGATGGGCGGCGCGATCGTCACGGAGCGGATCTTCAACATCCACGGCGTCGGCTTCCAGCTCTACCAGGGCATCCTGCGCCAGAACTCCCAGACCGTCGTCGGCTTCGTCACCATCCTCGTCCTCGTCTTCCTGGCGGCGAACCTGCTCGTCGACCTGCTGTACGCCGTACTCGACCCGAGGATCCGCTATGCCTGAGCAGTCACCGGACGAGGCGATCTCGTCCGCCGGAGCGGGAGGCGTGATGGATCTCGCCCTGGAGGAGGGCACGACCCTCGAAAGGACACCCGGCGGCCCCGAGGGCACCGGCCCCGCCGAGAAGCCGCGCAGTCTGTGGTCCGACGCCTGGCGGGACCTGCGCCGCAACCCGGTCTTCATCATCTCCTCGCTGATCATCGTCTTCCTGGTGATCATCTCGATCTGGCCGGCACTGATCGCCGACCAGGACCCCCTCAACTGCGACCTGGCCAAGGCCCAGCAGGGCTCCCAGCCCGGACACCCCTTCGGCTTCGACGGACAGGGCTGCGACGTCTACACCCGTACCGTCTACGGGGCCAGGAACTCGGTGACCGTCGGCGTCTGCTCCACCCTCGGCGTCACCCTGCTCGGCGGCATCCTCGGCGGCCTGGCCGGTTTCTTCGGCGGACTGTCGGACTCGGTCCTCTCCCGCGTCACCGACGTCTTCTTCGGCATCCCGGTGGTCCTCGGCGGCCTGGTCTTCCTCTCCGTGGTCACCAGCTCCACCGTCTGGCCGGTGATCGGCTTCATCGTGCTGCTGGGCTGGCCGCAGATCGCCCGCATCGCCCGCGGCTCCGTGATCACCGCCAAACAGAACGACTACGTACAGGCGGCACGGGCGCTCGGCGCCTCCAACACCCGCATGATGCTGCGCCACATCACCCCGAACGCCATCGCGCCGGTCATCGTCGTCGCGACCATCGCGCTCGGTACGTACATCTCGCTGGAGGCGACCCTCTCGTTCCTCGGCGTCGGACTGAAACCGCCGGCCGTCTCCTGGGGCATCGACATCTCCGCCGCGTCCCAGTACATCCGCAACGCCCCGCACATGCTGCTCTGGCCCGCCGGAGCCCTGGCGGTCACCGTGCTCGCCTTCATCATGCTCGGCGACGCGGTGCGCGACGCCCTCGACCCCAAGCTGCGCTGAGGAGCCCGCTGCCATGTTGCTCGAAGTGCGCGATCTGCACGTGGAGTTCCACACCCGCGACGGCGTCGCCAAGGCCGTCAACGGGGTCGACTACTCGGTGGCCGAGGGCGAGACGCTCGCCGTCCTCGGCGAGTCCGGCTCCGGCAAGTCGGTCACCGCGCAGGCCATCATGGGCATCCTCGACATGCCCCCCGGAAAGATCAGCGGCGGCGAGATCCTCTTCAAGGACCGCGATCTGCTGAAGATGAAGAAGGACGAGCGCCGGAAGATCCGCGGCCAGGAGATGGCCATGATCTTCCAGGACGCGCTCTCCTCCCTCAACCCCGTGCTCAGCGTGGGGGAACAGCTCGGCGAGATGTTCGTCGTGCACCGGGGGATGTCCCGCAAGGACGCGAAGCTGAAGGCCGTCGAGCTGATGGACCGGGTCCGCATCCCGGCGGCCAAGGAACGCGTCGGGAACTTCCCGCACCAGTTCTCCGGCGGAATGCGCCAGCGCATCATGATCGCCATGGCGATGGCGCTGGAACCGTCGCTGATCATCGCGGACGAACCCACCACCGCCCTCGACGTGACCGTCCAGGCCCAGGTGATGGACCTGCTCGCCGAGCTCCAGCGCGAGCTGAACATGGGCCTGATCCTGATCACCCACGACCTGGGCGTGGTCGCGGACGTCGCCGACAAGATCGCCGTGATGTACGCGGGCCGGATCGTCGAGTCCGCCCCGGTCCACGAGATCTACCGGGCACCCGCCCACCCGTACACCAAGGGCCTGCTCCGGTCGATCCCGCGCCTGGACCAGAAGGGCCGGGAGCTGTACGCCATCAAGGGCCTGCCGCCCAACCTGCTGCACATCCCGCCCGGCTGCGCCTTCAACCCGCGCTGCCCGATGGCCCAGGAGATCTGCCGGGGCGAGGTGCCGCCGCTGTTCGAGGTGGCCGAGCACCGTGAGAGCGCCTGCTACTTCTGGAAGGAGACGCTCGATGCACGCTGACCACTCGGGGCGCAGGGAAGCGCGCGAGGAGGGCGAGAAGGCCCGGGCGCTGCTCGCCAAGTCACGGGCCGGGTCCGCCGCGGCGGGCGGCGAACCGATCCTGGAGGTCCGCGACCTGGTCAAGCACTACCCGCTGACCCAGGGCATCCTGATCAAGAAGCAGATCGGCGCCGTCAAGGCGGTCGACGGGGTCTCCTTCGACCTCGCGGCGGGCGAGACGCTCGGCATCGTGGGGGAGTCCGGCTGCGGCAAGTCCACCGTGGCCAAGATGCTGGTCCATCTGGAACAGCCGACGGCCGGCGCGATCAGGTACAAGGGCGAGGACGTCACCAAGCTGTCCGGGCGCGCGCTGAAGGCCGTGCGCCGCAACATCCAGATGGTGTTCCAGGACCCCTACACCTCCCTGAACCCGCGGATGACGGTCGGCGACATCATCGGGGAGCCGTACGAGATCCACCCCGAGGTGGCCCCGAAGGGCGAGCGGCGCCGGAAGGTCCAGGACCTGCTGGACGTCGTCGGCCTCAACCCGGAGTACATCAACCGCTATCCGCACCAGTTCTCCGGCGGCCAGCGCCAGCGCATCGGTATCGCCCGGGGCCTGGCCCTGAACCCCGAGATCATCGTTGCCGACGAACCCGTCTCCGCCCTCGACGTCTCCGTACAGGCGCAGGTCGTCAACCTGCTGGACCGGCTCCAGGCGGAGTTCGGACTGAGTTACGTCTTCATCGCGCACGACCTGTCGATCGTCCGGCACATCTCCGACCGGGTCGGTGTGATGTATCTGGGACGGATCGTCGAGATCGGCTCGGACGAGCAGATCTACGACCACCCCACGCATCCGTACACCCAGGCGCTGCTGTCCGCGGTCCCGGTGCCGGACCCGACGGCCAGGGAGCACCGGGAGCGGATCATCCTGCACGGCGACGTCCCGTCGCCCGCCAACCCGCCCTCCGGCTGCCGCTTCCGCACCCGGTGCTGGAAGGCGCGGGAGCGGTGCGAACTGGAGGTGCCGCTGCTGGCCGTCCCGGCGGTCTTCCGGCTGGCGGACACCCCGGCCGGGCACGACTCGGCCTGCCACTTCGCGGAGGAGAAGCAGGTCGTACCGCCGGAAGGGCTGCTGGAGGCGCCGGGGGAGACGGCCGCCGGCGACGGACCTTCGGACGGCGCGGAGGAGGACGGCGATCCGTCGGACGGGGAGGGCGGGGCCGCCCCGTCCGGGAGCACACGGGCCGGCTGACCCCGGGCCCGTTAACGCGTGGGCAATCCGTCCGTCTCGCGGCCGAGACACGGACCGGCCAGCATGGTCGGCGTACGGCCGTGCGGGTGCCGTGTACCGGCCGGGAGGGCCCAAGTCCTCCCGGCCGGTTGCCCGTCGGCGCACCACGCCGGTGAACCCCTTGTCCGGCGGACGGGGACGGTGGAGTATCGCTCGGGTGATACTCACTCGGGGGGCAAGGGTCACCGGAGCCGTTCTCTGCGCCGCGCTCGCGCTGATCGTCGCGGGCTGGGTCGTACGGGACGTCGGGGCGGCCGACGGCATCGAGCACTTGTGGCACTACTGGGCCGGCTACGGCGACGCCCGGATGTCGCCGGCACCGACCACCTCGCCGTACGACGTGGTGCTGTTCGTGGTGTATCTCGCGGTGGCCGTCGCGGCCCTGCGGTCCTCGGTGGCCGGCGCCGCGCTGGTCGCCGCCGGAGTGCTCACGCTCGTGGTGCGGCTGCCCGGACTCTGGAACATCGGCCAGCCCCGGATGGACCCCCGGTTCGTCGACGACCTGCGCACCCGTGCCCTGCTCTGCGTCTTCGCGTCGCTCGCGGCGGGCATCGCGCTGATCATCACCGCGGCGGCCGGCCGCCGGGCCCCGCACGACTCCTCCGAAAGCGTCCCGTCCCGGCCGGGGCAGGGTGCGGGGGTGATCGCCTTTCTCTGCCTCGGCGCGGCGGGAGCGGTCACGATCGCCTGGGAGATCCGCCAGGCGGTGCGGATCCCCTACATCTACCCCGACTGGTTCTTCGGCGGGGACCGGATCTTCCAGGGGCTCACCGACCCGCCGCCCGGCTGGTTCACGGCCGTCCTGGCGCTGCTCTGCCTGTTCGCGGCGGCGAGCGCGCTGTTCCGCGCCGTGCACGCCCGGCCGTTCGGCCTGATCGCCGCCGCTCTGCTGCTGGGCGGCGGCGGGGTGAGAGTGGCCTGGTCGGCGCACGAGAAGCTGCTGGAGCACTTCGCCGACCTGCCGGTCGAGGCCCAGCTCACCGTGGCGACCGGGTTCTTCGAGGTGCTCGCCGGAGCGGCGGTGCTGCTGGCGCTGGCCCTGCGGGGCCGGGCCGCACCCCCGCCGCTGCCCGGCCAGGGCTACGGACAGGGGTACGGCTATCCGCGCCCCGGCGTCTTCGGGCCGCCGCCCCCGTCCCAGCCGCCGCCCGGCTGGTGACGGGGAGGGCCACCCGACAGCCTCTCAGCCGAGCAGCCCCAGCGACCGCTTCAGGAAGTCGACCTGGAGCAGCAGCAGATTCTCCGCCACCTGCTCCTGCGGGGTCATGTGCGTCACCCCGCTGAGCGGCAGCACCTCGTGCGGGCGCCCGGCCGAGAGCAGCGCCGACGAGAGCTTGAGCGAGTGCGCGACCACCACGTTGTCGTCCGCGAGACCGTGCACGATCATCATGGGCCGCACCTGCTCGGCGGCCTCCGAGAGCCCCTCGTCGGTGATCACCGAGTTGTGCGCGTACACCTCGGGCTGCTTCGCCGGGTCGCCGAGATAGCGCTCGGTGTAGTGGGTGTCGTACAGCCGCTGGTCGGTCACCGGGGCGCCGACCACCGCCGCGTGGAAGATCTCGGGCCGGCGCGTCACGGCCAGCGCCGCCAGGTATCCGCCGAACGACCAGCCGCGGATCGCGACCTTGCCGAGGTCCAGCGGGAACCGGTCCGCGAGAGCGTGCAAGGCCTCGACCTGGTCGTCCACGGAGAGCACCAGGTTGTTCTTGACCGCCTTCTCCCAGCCCGGTGAACGCCCCTGCATGCCCCGGCCGTCCGCGACCACGACCGCGAAGCCCTGGTTCGCGAACCACTGCGACGTCAGATGCGGATTGAGGGCGGCGACCACCCGGCGGCCGTGCGGACCGCCGTACGGATCCATCAGCACCGGAAGCGGCCCGTCCGACTTCTCGTACCCCTCGGGGAGCAGCACGGCGCACGGAATTCGCCGTGCGCCCCCCTCGGTGAGATGCACCCGGGCGGAGAGGACCGGTTCCTCGGCGTGGCTCGCCACGGTCGCGATCCGCTTGCCGTCCCGGACCACCTCGACCCGGGCCCCGGACCGGTCGAGGGAGTGGCTGACCAGCACCGTGACCCCGCCCGCGCGGACCGCGGAGTGCACCCCGACCCCTTCGGAAACTCGTTCTACACCCAGTTCGTTGACCCGGTAGACATGGGTCTCGCCGACCTCCGGTTCGGCCGCCTCCTCACCGGCCGAGGCCGACACCAGGATGTCCGATTCCCCGATGTCCAGGACCGCCTTGAGCTGCAACTGCGCCCCGGTCAGCAGCCGGTCGCCGACCGCGAGCACCCGGGCCCCGCCCTCGTCCGCGATCCGCACCAGCCGGCCGTCCGGCGCCCAGGCGGGCACCCCGGGGAAGATTTCCAGCCATACCGGGTCCTCGTCGGCGTGCACCGTGCGCGTAGTACCGGTCTCCGGATCCACCGCGAGGAAGAGATGGCTCTGCTGGTCGCGGGACTGGACCAGCAGCAGCGGCGCCCCGTCCGACGACCAGTGCACCTGCGCCAGATAGGGGTGGCGTGCCCGGTCCCAGACCACTTCGGTACGGGTACCGTCCAGGCCCAGCACGAAGAGCCGCACATCGGCGTTGGGCGTCCCCGCCGCCGGGTAGGCCACCTCGGCGGGCCTGCGGTCCGGGTGCGCGGGGTCCGAGATCCACCACCGCTGCACGGGGCCGTTGTCGACCCGGGCGACCAGCAGCCGGTCCGACTCCGGCGACCACCAGAAGCCCCGCGAACGCTGCATCTCCTCGGCCGCGATGAACTCCGCGAGACCGTACGAGACATCGTCCCCGTCCGGCTCGGCGAGCGCCCGGTCGCCGTCGCCCTCGGCGCCCACGACGCGCAACGCACCCTTGGACACATATGCGATGTGTCGTCCGTCCGGTGACGGTCGCGGGTCGATCACCGGGCCCGGAACGGGCAGCGCACGGGCCGTGCCCGCCCGCAGTCCGGCGACGTACACCTTCCCGGAGAGCGCGAAAGCGGCCAACTCGGCGGCCGCGTCCACCGCGTAGCCGACGACCCCCGAGGAGCCCTCGCGGCTGCGCTCGCGCCGGGCCCGCTCCTGCGCCGACAGCCGCTCCGCCGAACCGCCCAGCAGGGCCTCGGGATCGGCGACCACGCGCTCCCGCGGGGCGCCGTCCTTGGGCAGATCCAGTACCAGCAACCGCCCCGACCGGTCCGTACCGGAGGCCGAGCGCAGGAAGATCACCCGCTCACCGTCGGGCGAAACGGTGAACGACCTCGGGGCGCCGAGGGTGAATCGCATGGTCCTGGCGTGCTGACGGGGGAACGAGATCGGCTGCGAAGTCATATGCCGAACCTAGTCCTTTTCGTTCGGATCGGGCCGGGCCCGACCGGCCCGATCCGGACGGGCCGCACCGGTCCCCGGCCGCTCGGTCGTGCGCCCCTCGTGCTGCTGTGCCCCGATCAATGCGTTACGACGGATAGTTATGATCCGTAGCGCTCGGTGGGTATGAACCTGCTGGCTCCATGTGTGCTGCCCGTCCCGACCGTACTGATGGAGGTGAACCGCCGTGGCACTCTCGATTTCGGCGGTGGTGCTGCTGGCGATCGTCGTCTTCCTGCTGATCCGGAAATCCGGACTGAAGGGCGGACATGCGGTGGTCTGCGCGCTGCTCGGTTTCTATCTCGCCAGCTCGTCGATCGCGCCGAGCATCGCGAACCTGACCACGAATGTGGCGGGCATGATCGGAAGCCTCAAGTTCTGAGGCCCGGCCGTCGACGGTCGGTGCGCGGTGGTGACGCGGGCGGTGATCGGCGCGCCCGGCTCGTAGGGTGGTCCCATGACGGACCATCCCGCCCGGCGCCTCCTCCTGGTGCACGCGCACCCCGACGACGAGTCGATCAACAACGGCGCCACCATGGCCAAGTACGCGGCCGAGGGTGCCCAGGTCACCCTGGTGACCTGCACACTCGGTGAGGAGGGCGAGGTCATCCCGCCCTCCCTCGCCCGTCTCGCGGCCGACCGGGACGACACCCTGGGCCCGTACCGCCGGGGTGAGCTCGACGCGGCGATGAAGGAGCTGGGGGTCACCGACCACCGGCTCCTCGGCGGCCCCGGACGCTTCCGCGACTCCGGAATGATGGGCGCCGAACAGAACCACCGCCCCGGCGCCTTCTGGGCCGCCGACGTGGACGAGGCCGCCGGGCACCTGGTGGAGGTGATCCGCTCGGTGCGCCCGCAGGTCCTCGTCACCTACGACCCCGACGGCGGCTACGGACACCCCGACCACATCCAGGCGCACCGCGTCGCGATGCGTGCCGCGGAACTCGCTGCCGACCCCGGACACCGCACCGGGTCCGGCGCCCCGCACACCGTCGCCAAGATCTACTGGAACCGGGTGCCCCGCTCGGTCGCCGAGGAGGGCTTCGCCCGCCTCCGGGAGACGGCGCCGGACGCCTTCCCGGGCATCGCCGCCATCGACGACGTACCGGGCGTGGTCGACGACTCCAGGATCACCGCGCAGGTCGACGGCTCGGCCCACGCCGTCGCCAAGAGCGCCGCGATGCGGGCGCACGCCACCCAGATCGCCGTGGACGGCCCCTTCTTCGCCCTCTCCAACGACCTCGGCCAGCCCGTCTTCACCACCGAGTACTACGAGTTGGTGCGCGGCGACTCCGGAGCCCCCCGAGGGGCCCGGGAGGACGACCTGTTCGCGGGCGTCGCGGGAGCGGAACGAGTCGCCGGAGCGGAACGAGCCGGGAAAGCGGAACGAATCGCGGGAGCGGAACGATGAGCGGCGGCAAGCAGCGCGCCCCGCGCCCCTCGACCCCCTCCGGCACTGCCGCCCCCACCGGCCTCGCCGCCCCCCTCAACCCCGGCCGGATCGCCGCCTACGTGGGCCTCGCCGTGCTGGGCGCGCTCGTCGGCATTGCCGGGGCGCTCGTCCAAGCCGCCTGGTTCCCCGCCGGATTGCTGCTCGCGCTGCTGGCCGCCGCCGGGCTCTTCCACGGTGGGCGCCTGCTCTTCGGCACCCAGCTCGGAGCCCTGGCCCCCGCCGCGGGATGGCTGATTTCGATCGTCGTTCTGCTGGGCGGACGCCCGGAGGGCGACTATGTATTCGGCGACGAACTCGGCCTCACTCTCTACATGCTGGGCGGGATGGCCGTCGCTGTGATCTGTGCCACCATGTCGCGGTCGCCCCGACAGGGCGCCGACAGCGGCCGACCTGGCAGGTAATGGGCCACGTCCGTTCCCGTGACACCCCCGGTCCGTCCGGCGTCCGCGCAGCCGTTTCCCCCGGTCGCGGGGTGTCCGTCGGCGGCGGCCAGTATGGTGGTTCGCGCGCCTAGGAAGGCGCTGAAGATCTTGACCGGGTTCGCGGCACCTGGCACGCACATCGGTGGCGTTACCGAAACGCCCCGATGGCTCCGCCATGAGGACGCTCCGGCGCCTTGCAGCTGCACGCACCGGGCGTCGCTCCCTGATCCGGCCAAGATCTCCGGCATCCTCCTGGCCGTCCCCAGGCCTGCGCATGGGGGAAGTACGGGCGGCGGAGCCAATCGGGAGAACCTGCTTTGAGTCGTGAAACTGACAGTTCGTCCTCCGGGCCCCAGGGGCGCGGAGGAGCCGCGTACCCCTCGGGGACCCCGCCGTACGGATCCCGCCAGTATCCGTCGCTGCACCCTTCGCAGGATGCCCCGGAGGAGGCCCCGGAGCCTGCGGACCCGTCCCGGTCCGAGGAGCCGAGAACCGAGACGACACTGACGACGCGCATCCGGATCAACATCCCGGGCTCGCGTCCGATCCCGCCCGTCGTCATGCGTACGCCCGTGGGCGACGCCGACAGCTCCGACGCCGAGCGCACCGGCAGCATTCCGCGCCCCGGTTCGCCCGCGGCGGACGGTGCGCCGGCCGCTTCCGACGCCGCGCCGGACGCCGAGGCCCGGACCGATTCCGCGAGCGCGGAACCGGCCGCCGGGAAGCCGGCCAGGGAGAAGAGCGGCAGCGACTGGTTCGCCCCGCGCAAGACCCCCACGAACACCTCGGTCGCGGGCGGTACGTCCGGCGGCGGTACGGCCGGTGGCGCCGAAGGCATCAGGGCTGCCGCGCCCACGCCGCCCGCCCCGCCCCGCGCCGATCTGCCGTACTTCTCGGACGGCCCGCAGCGCACCGGCGACCAGGGCGCGCCCGGCCCCGACGACTTCGGGACCGGTGGGCCCGCGTCCGGCGGCCCGCGCCCGACGCCGAACCTCGGCGTACGCACCCCCGGCCCCGCCGGACCCACCACGGGCCCGGTCACCGGAACGTCGTCCCTCACACCGAACCTGGGCGGACCTGGCGCCGGACCTGGCGGCCAGGGCCCCATGGGCTCCGGCCCCGGCCCGGCCGGGCCGGGTCCGATGGGCTCCGGTCCGATGGGCCCCGGCCCGGTGGGTCCGGGCGTCCCCGGTGGCCCGCCGCGGATGTCCGACGACACCGCGGTGCTCACCCCGCAGTTCGCGGCCCCGGCCCCCTCCGGCCCCGGCGGCAACGTCTCCGGTGACACGCTCACCAGCGGCATCCCCGTCGTTCCGCCGGAGCGCCGGGCACCGTCCCTGTTCCCGGGCACGCCCGGTCCCGGCGGCCCCGACGCGCCGCCCCGTGGCCCGGACGACCCGATGGGCACCGGACCGGCCGGCCCCGGCGGTCCCGCCGCCGCGTCGCCCGCCCCCGCCCCGCGTCCCGGACCGGCGTCCGCGCCCGCGAAGAAGCAGGGCCGCTCCAAGCTGGTCCTCCTCGGCGTCGGCGTCGTCGCGCTGCTCGGTGTCGCGTACGGCGCCGGGCTGCTGATGAACCACTCCGACGTACCCAAGGGCACCACCGTCCTCGGCGTCGACATCGGCGGCGGCACGAAGGAAGAGGGCGTCACCAAGCTGGACGCGGCCCTCGGCAAGCGCGCCGTGGCCCCCCTCCAGCTGTCGGTGGACGGCAGGAAGACCCAGCTCGTACCGGACAAGGCCGGACTCGCCCTGGACAGCCAGGAGACCGTGCGCTCGGCGGCCGGCAGCGACTACAACCCGGTCTCCGTCATCGGCTCGCTGTTCGGCGGCAAGCGCGTCGTCAACCCGGTGATCCCGGTCGACAAGGAGAAGCTCGGTGTCGCGCTGACGGACCTGGCGGGCGTCTCCGGCTCGGCCAACGACGGCACGATCAAGTTCGAGCCGGGCAAGGCCGTCGCCGTACCCGGGAAGTCGGGCAAGACGCTGGACGTCAACCAGTCGATGACCTCGGTGCAGGACGCGTACCGCGCCCAGGTGCAGACCGGCCGGACGAAGGTCGTCCAACTGCCCGTCACCACCAGCGAGCCCACCATCGCCCAGGCCGAACTGGACCGGGCGATGAAGGAGTTCGCGAAGCCCGCGATGTCCGGCCTGATCACCATCAAGGCGGGCCCGAAGCAGATCCAGTTCGGCCCGGCCAAGTCGCTGCCGCAGATCCTCTCGATGGTGCCGATCAAGGGACGGCTGATCGAGCACTACGACAAGAAGGCCATCGACACCCTCTGCGACGGCGTCTTCGACGGCATCATGATCACCAAGGGCGACGGCAAGAAGCACCAGCTCGGCGCGGACGACGTGGCACACGCCATGCAGACCGCACTGCTCGGCAAGACCCCCGCCGAGCGGACCGTCGTCATCAACCTCGACGGCAACGGCTGATCCGCCACCCCCGGCGAACGCACCGCACGCCCGCCCCCGACCGGACCCCCGGCCGGGGGCGGCGCCGTGTCCGGAGCATCCGGCGCCGGACGTGACGACACCGGCGTCACGGACAGGGCATGACATCTGTCATCCCGTTTCCACGACCGGCGGCCCTGCCGCGGCCACCCCCTCCTCCGCCACGCTTGACGCATGACAACGACAACCGCCGAGGCCACCGGGGCAACGACCGCCGCGGTCCGCTTCGAACAGGTCAGCAAGGCGTACGGAGCCGTACGCGCCGTCGACGGGCTCACCCTCGACCTGCACCCCGGCGAGACCATCGCGCTCCTCGGCCCCAACGGCGCCGGGAAGTCCTCCACCCTGGATCTGCTGCTGGGCCTGCGCACCGCCGACTCCGGCACGGTCCAGGTGTTCGGCACGACCCCGCAGAACGCCATCGCCGCGGGCCGGGTCGGCGCGATGCTCCAGAGCGGCGGCCTGATGGAGGACGTCACGGTCAAGGAACTGGTCGGCCTCGCCTGCGATCTGCACCCCCGGCCCTTCCCGGCGGCGGAGGTGCTCTCCCGCGCCGGTATCACGCAGATCGCCGACCGGATGGTCAACAAGCTCTCCGGCGGCCAGGAACAGCGCGTCCGCTTCGCGCTGGCCACCGCCGGCGCCAACGACCTGATCGTCCTCGACGAGCCGACCACCGGCATGGACGTCACCGCCCGGCAGGCCTTCTGGGCCACCATGCGCGAGCAGGCCGATCAGGGCCGTACCGTCCTGTTCGCCACCCACTACCTCGAAGAGGCCGACGCGATCGCCGACCGCGTCCTCGTCCTGCACAAGGGCCGGCTGCTCGCCGACGGCACCGCCGCCGAGATCAAGGCGAAGGCCGGGGCCCGCCGGATCTCCTTCGAGCTGGAGGGCCCGGCCGACGAAACGGCCCTGCGCGGGCTGCCGTTCCTCGCCGCGCTCGACATCACCGGCAACCGGGTCCGGATCCAGTCGCACGACGCCGACGCGACCGTCCACGCCGTGTACGCACTCGGCCTCTACCCACGCGAACTCGAAGTCGCCGGACTCGGCCTGGAACAGGCCTTCGTCGCCATCACCGAGGCCGAGGAGGCCAGGACCGCATGAACACGTTGATCAGGCTCGAAGTCACCCGCACCCTGCGGAACAAGAAGTTCATGTTCTTCTCGGTCATCTACCCCTCGGTGATCTACCTCATCATCTCCAACACCCAGAACACCACCGACCGGATCCCGCACACCGACCTCACCTTCCAGGCCTTCTTCATGGTCTCGATGGCCTCCTTCGGAGCGCTGACCGCCGTCCTCATGGGCAATAGCGAACGCATCGCCAAGGAGCGGGAGAAGGGCTGGGTCCGCCAGCTGCGGCTCACCGCACTGCCCAGCCGCGGCTACATCCTGGCGAAGATCGCCAGCGCGGCGACGGTCACCCTGCCCTGCATCGTGGTGGTCTTCCTGGTCGCCGCCGCCGTCAAGCACGTACGGGTGGAGACCTGGCAGTGGTTCGCGCTGGCCGGGGTCATCTGGGCCGGATCGCTGGTCTTCGCCGCGCTCGGCGTCGCCATCGGCTACCTCGCCAGCGGGGACGCGGTCCGCCCGCTCACCATGATCATCTACTTCGGGCTCTCCATCCTCGGCGGCCTGTGGATGCCCAGCGCGACCTTCCCGCAGTGGCTCCAGAACATCTCCGAGTGGCTGCCGACGCACGCGTACGCTTCTCTCGGCCAGGCGATCGAGATGGGCGGATCGCCGCACGCCAAGGACGTCGCCATCCTCTGCGCCTACTTCCTGATCTTCGCGGGCGGCGCGGCCTGGCTCTACCGGAAGGACACCCTGAAGGCGTGAACGACGACGAGACGTCCGTGGGCCTCGGGCGCCCGCCCACCAGCCGCAAGCAGTTCTCGATCAAGCTGCTCTGGATCGGCATCTGGCTCGCGTTCATGAGCGCCCCGGTCAAGGACCTGGCCGACGGCAACCACACCTCCTGGGCGACGGCGCTCGGCACGCTCGGCCTGGTGACCTTCGTCGGGGCCTACCTGCTCCTGGTCTTCCGCCACACGTCCAAGCCCCTGGACCGTCGTCTCGTCCACTCCACGATCGCCTTCCTCGGTGCCCTCGCCCTCCTCCTCACCCTGACGCTCGGCACCGCGTGGCTGGTCCTCTTCGTGTACGTGTCGGTCTCCGTCGGCGCCACCCTGCCGCTGCGGACGGCCCGTTGGCTCATCCCCGCCGTCACGGCCGTCCTGGTCGCCGTCGGCCTGACCGGCGACCACCCCCGCGAGATCATCACCGCCCTGATCTTCCCCGCGCTGCTCGGCGGGTTCTCGATGACCGGCGTACGGCAGCTGATCCGTACGACGATCGAGCTGCGCGAGGCCCGCGCCACCGTCGCCCAGCTCGCCGCCAACGAGGAACGGCTCAGGCTCGCCCGCGATCTGCACGACCTGCTGGGCCACTCGCTCTCCCTGATCACGCTCAAGAGCGAGCTGGCCGGCCGGATGCTCCCGGACCACCCGGAGCAGGCGGCGGCCCAGGTCGCGGACATCGAACAGGTCAGCCGCCAGGCCCTGATCGACGTACGCGGCGCGGTCACCGGCTACCGCCGGCCGACCCTCCCCGGCGAACTCGCGGGCGCCCGCACCGCACTCGCCGCCGCGGGCATCACCGCCGACGTCCCGGCCGAGGCCCCCGACGACCTCCCCGAGAAACCGGAGGAGGTGCTCGCCTGGGCACTGCGGGAGGCGGTCACCAACGTTGTACGGCACAGCGGGGCCCGCCGCTGCACGGTCACCCTCGCCCCGCGCCAGACCCTGGACGGCAGGCTCCTCGAACTCACCGTCTCCGACGACGGCGTCGGCCCCTCCGGCACGAAGCCGGGCAACGGCCTCACCGGCATCGGCGAACGCCTCGCCACGGTCGACGGCACGCTGCGCACCTCGGCCGGCCATTCCGGTTCCGGTAAAGGCTTCACCCTGACCTTGAGTGTTCCGCTGGATTCCGGCCTAGGATCCACGGAATGAGCATGATCAGACTTCTCCTGGCCGAGGACCAGTCCATGGTGCGCGAGGCCCTCGCCGCGCTCCTCGGCCTGGAACCCGACATCGAGGTGGTGGCCCAGGTCGCCCGCGGGGACGAGGTGCTGGCCGCCGCCCGTGAGCACGAGATCGACGTGGCGCTCCTGGACATCGAGATGCCGGGCATGACCGGCATCGACGCGGCGGCCGTCCTGCACCGCGAACTCCCGGCCGTGAAGGTCGTCGTCGTCACCACCTTCGGCCGCCCCGGCTATCTGCGCCGGGCGATGGAGTCGGGCGCCGACGCCTTCCTGGTGAAGGACGCCCCCGCCTCCCAGCTGGCCGAGGCGGTACGCAAGGTGCTCGCCGGAGAACGTGTCATCGACCCCACGCTCGCGGCGGCGGCACTGGCCGACGGGGCGAGCCCGCTCACCGACCGGGAGCGCGATGTGCTGCGCACGGCGGCGGACGGCTCCACCAACGCGGAGATCGCGGCCGCCCTCCACCTCTCGCAGGGGACGGTCCGCAACTACCTCTCCATGGCGATCCAGAAGCTGGCCGCCCGCAACCGCGCCGAGGCGGTCCGCATCGCCCGCGAAAAGGGCTGGCTCTAGCCGCCGGGACGGTTGCGGGCGAGGGGGGCGGCCGGGCCGGTCGCGCCGGGTGCGGTCAGTCCTCGTCCATGTATCGCCAGTTGATCGAAGCCGTGGCAGCGGGCGCGACTGCGTGGACGCGTTCCTGGAACGCGCCTTCGAAGTGCGGGCGCCACGCGTGGAAACGGCTGATGCCGATCGGGTAGTCGGTCTCGCCGGTGATCCAGTGCCGTCCGTCCTGGAGGCTCCAGCCCAGCCCGACCTCGTGGTCCCGCAGGCCCTCCTCGGCGATCAGTTCGGCGAGCGCGCTCAGCACGGACTTGGTCTGTGCCTCGTCGGCCAGCCCAGCCACCTCGAAGTTGAACATGATGTTGACGCCCATGAGTTGATGCTAGTCGGGCCATGTGCGGCAACGGCACACTCGCTACGGTGGACCCGCCGACCCGCCTTGGTGCAGATGGCGGGACCCAACCTCGGCGTGGGACACGACGAACCATGAGGAGTGGGTGGATGAGGGGCCGGATTCTGCTGATCGCCTGCATATCGCTGATGACCGTGGGCGGAGCGCTCACCGCATGTTCGTCCGAACCGGCGGAGCCTGCGCGGCGCCCCTCCGGCATCGCGCAGATCAAGCCGTGCGACTTCTTCACGCAGGACGAACTCGACGAGTACGAGCTCCACGACGCCGCGCCGCTCACCGCTTCGGGCGACTGCATGTGGCAGGGCACGAAGTTCTTCGAGGACGCGAGCACCGCCCTGGTCCTGACACTCCGGGACTCGTCCGCCGACAAGGTGCTGGCGGCCCTCGGCACCTCCGCCGGGGAGAAGTTCTCCGAGCGGCCCACCGTCGACGGCCGCCGGGTCTGGCGGAACACAACACCCGGCAAGGACGTCAGCTGCGCACTCCTCTTCGAGATCGACGGCTCCTCATCCGCCGAGCTGAAGCTCTCGGAGTTCCTGGGTGTGTCCGATGTCGAACCCACCCAGCAGGACCTCTGCAAGGGCCTGGACGAACTCGCCCCACGGGTCGAAGGGAAGCTGCCCGCCGTCCGCAACTGACGGAGGTCCCCTGTACGGGCAACCGGGCCAAGTCCCGTACGCCCAACGGGACATGAGGGACGCCGGACAAACTCGCCGGGGCCCGGCGCCCGAGGGGCTTCGTTCGTAAGCTGGCCGCATGGCGACTGATGGTGCGGTGAGGCGGGTCATCGACGGCCGGTTCGAGCTGCTGGAGCGGCTCGGGGGCGGCGGGATGGGGCTCGTGTGGCGTGCGCGCGACACGGAGCTGCATCGTGAGGTGGCGCTCAAGGAGGTGCGTCCGCTCGATCCGAGGATCGTGGAGAGCGCGCCGAAAGAGGCGGCGGTGCTGCGGGAGAGGGTGCTGCGCGAGGCCCGCGCCCTGGCCCGGCTGCGGCATCCGCATGTGGTGACCATTTTCCACATCGTCACCGGCCGCGAGACCGAATTCCCTTGGCTGGTCATGGAGTTGGTGCCGGGCGGGACCTTGGAGGACCGGCTGGCGCGTGGGCTGTTGTCGCCGAGGGAGGCGGCCCGGCTGGGGCGGGGTCTGCTGGCGGGGCTGGGTGCGGCGCATGCGGCGGGCATCCTGCACCGGGACGTGAAACCGGCCAATGTGCTGATGCGGGAGGACGGCAGTCCGGTCCTCACCGACTTCGGGATCGCCGCGCTGGGTGAGCTGAGCACCTTGACCACCACCGGTGCCCTGATCGGTTCGCCCGAGTACATCGCCCCCGAGCGGCTTCGGAACCAGGAGGGCAATCCGGCGTCCGATCTCTGGTCGCTCGGGATGTTGTTGTATGTCGCGGTGGAGGGTGCGCACCCGTTGCGCAGGGGCACGGTCCTGGCCACCCTGACCGCCGTCCTGGAGGAGTCCGTCCCGGCCCCCGCCCGCGCGGGCGCCCTGGCTCCGGTCCTGACCGCTCTGCTCGACCGCGACCCGGACGCCCGCCCCGACGCCGCACTGCTGGACCGGCTGCTCGCGGGAGCGGAAGCGGAGGCAGAGGCGGAGGTGGAGGCGGAAGCGGCGGCAGAGGCCGGGACGGCGGAGGACACGGCACCGCAGGGCCCCGGAACAACGATGGACGTCGGACCCGAACGATCCCGCCCGCAAAGGGAGTCGACGCCCAGCCCCGGCCCCGCACCGGCCGCCCCCGGCTACGCCGACCTGACGACCCGCTCGTCCCCTGCCCCCGTTTCCGGCGGGCAGCCGCACACCGACGCGGACGAACCCTCGGACGCCGTACCGAAACCAGCCGACACCGACACCGGCTCCAGTACCAGCACCAGTACCGGCAGCGACGACACGGACAGCGACACCGACACCGGAGCCCCCTCCCCGCGCCGACGCCGCCCCGCACGAGCCCTGGTCGGAGTGGCCGTCGCTCTGGCGCTGATCGGCGTCGGGCTGACCTACCTGCCCGACCTGGTGGACAAGATCAAGGACCAGGGCGCCTCGGCCATCGGCGCAGGGCCGCAGAGGCAGGAGCCGGACGAGCACCTCTTCACGCCGAAGGGCATGCGCGAGGCGATAGCGGCGCTGAAGCCGGTGATCGGGGGCACCACCGTTTCCAGCATGAGTTCGCACGGAAGCAATGTGTCGATCGCTGCCCCGCGCAAGGACAGACCGGAGGTGCTGCACTGGTACAGCTACCGGGACGGCAAGGTGGAGGACGAGGGGCCGGCCGGTGTCACCAAGCAGCCGCCCACGCTCGACCTGAGCAAGTTCGACTGGGACCTGCTGCCCGGCATGTGGCGCGAGGCCCGGACCGGCCTGGGCATCAAGAACGCCGAACGCAGTCACATGATTCTGCACCGCGACCCGGACACCGGGCTCTTCATGACGCTGTATGTCCGCGACGACTACGGCAACGCGTACATGGACGCGGACAACAAGGGCAAGGTCACCGAGCGCCACCCCCGGGAGACGGCGAAACCGGGTCACTGACGGGCGGGCCGTCCGGCCATCCGCGCACGCACGGCTGCCGCACCGTGCGCCGTGGCCGCCGCCGCCGCTTCCCGGCGAGGCGCTGCGGCCAGGCATACGGAGCACAGCTCCTCGTCCCCGTCCGGGGTGAAGAGCATCGGCTGTACGTGGGGCCCGGCGCACTCGCGCATCGCGGTCACGCGGGGCGGCGGTGCGGGGGCGGCCGGGGGCGCCACGGGCCCCGGCTCGCGGAGCAGGTACCGCAGGAGGCCGCCCGGACGGTGGATGGCCTGACCACGCCCCGGCAGTCCGCGCCGGACCTCGCCGCGTACGTCATCGGCGGTGTGCCCGAGGTCCAGCCACTCGGCGGCGAGCGCGACGAGCTGCGGGACCATGCCGCGCGGGACGGTCAGCCGGGGGTCCAGTGACGTGATGCTCTCGACCAGCTCCCGTGCCTCGCGGCCCGGCTCGGGGGCCTGAGCCGCAGGCGGGGGAGGGGTGGAGGTGTTCCCTTCGGGGGTCTTTTCCGGATGACGACCGGCGACCCGAACCCTCGGCTCACCGGCGGCCGGACAGACGGCCGCCGGACGCCCGTCGCGCACGGCGAGGGCCTCCTCGGCGGTCAGCGGTACGGAGGACACGAGCTGTGTGGTGGCCCAGAGGCCGCGCAGCCCCTGCCGCCGCCACTCGTGTACGTAACCCTCCTCCTTCAGCTGCGCCTTGGCCCGGTTGAAGGCGCCCTTCTTGATCCCGGCACGGGCGGCGGTGCGGGAAAGGGACTCGTCGGCGTCCTGGGGGAGGGACAGCTGCCACGTGAGGATGCGGACCGCGTCGGACGACAGCCGGGGGTGCCGCAGGATCTCGTTGGAGACCTGGGAGAAGTGGCGAACGGGCGCGATAACATGCCGAAGCATCGTTCGTGTTCCTGTCTTTGCGTGGTTAGGAACTGGCGGTGAAGGCCCTTGTCGCTGGTTGCACCCGGCGATGGGGGCCGCTCAATTGGTCACCGTACAGCAACGCCCGGGCACGCAACGTCACTTCGCTCTGGTCACCACTCCCCGCCGTAGAGCTCCTGCTTCCGCTTGAGCCATGCCCGGATCACGTGGGTCTCCTCGGGCGACGCGTCGCGCAGATCGCCCGCGTCGATGGTCGCCACGAAGTGCACGAACCGCACCCGCCGAAGGGCGCCGTCCACCCCGATGACCTTGCCGGGGCCGTAGACGTCGGTACCGGTGTGGGCGACGAAGGCGTCCTGCCCGAAGTGTGTTGTCATGGCACTTCCTCTCACTCTGTGTTGGTGATTCATGTCACAGGGTGAGCCGCTTGCGGTTACGCTCGCCAGAGGGTTCAGAGTGACTATGCGCTTCGCACGTAGGGGAGTTGCCGGTGGCCATCGAGGACAATCCCGAATCCCGTGTCTCGTACGGCAAGGAATTACGCAGCCGTAGAGAAGCGGCCGGGTTCACGCAGGAGCAGTTGAGCCAACGTGCGATCTTGTCCCGCACACACATCGCCCACATGGAGGCGGGACGGCGCACGCCGTCGGAGGAGGACGCCCAGCGGCTGGACGAGGTGCTGGGAACCGGCGGGTTCTTCGTGCGGTTCCTGCCGACGCTGGGCGACGCGCGCAATGTCGCCGAACACTTCGAGGTGGCTGCGGAGTTCGAGAAGCAGGCGACGGTGATTCGTCAGTATGCACCGAAGCTGATTCCGGGGCTGTTGCAAACGGAGGCCTACGCGCGCGAGGTGCTGAGCTCCGGCTTTCCGCCCAAGGGCGACGAGGAGCGTGACGAGCTCCTTGTCACGCGGCTGGACCGTGCCCGCATCCTGGACAACTTTGAGTCGCCCGTGCTGTGGGTGCTACTTGATGAGGCGGTGCTGCGGCGGCCCATCGGCGGCCCCGCCGTGATGGCCGAACAGCTGCGCCACGTCGTGGGGTTCGGGGAGCGTCGGCGCGTCCGGGTGCACGTCCACCCGTACACGGCGGGCTACCACGCGCTGTTGGAGGGGCTGGTCTCCCTGATGTGGTTCGAGGACCTGCCGCCCATCGCCTACACCGAGGGGCTCAAGTCGGGGCGGGTCTGGGAGATTCCGTCGGTAGTGCGTGGATGTCAGGTGGCCTACGATCACGCACTGGGGGATGCGCTCTCACACAGGGAGTCCCTGGACCTCATCCGGTCGGTTGCGGAGGAATACGAGCATGAAGCGCAGTGAGCCCATTGTCCCGGACGCCTCGGTCCTGCCCGCGTGGCGCAAGTCCAGCTACAGCGGCGGCAGCAGCGGTGACTGCCTGGAGGTCAGCGAGGCGTACGCGTCCTGGCGCAAGTCCTCGTACAGCGGCGGCGAGAGCGGTGACTGTCTCGAAGTGAACGACTCCTGCACCGCGTGTGTCCCCGTCCGTGACAGCAAGGACCCGCACGGTCCGGCCGTCGTCTTCGGGGCCTCGGCCTGGACGCCGTTCGTGACGGCGGTCAAGGGCGACCGCCTGGTGTGACGGCGTACGTGCGGGGGCCGAGCCGCCCCCGCACGCTTCCACTCCGTCAGTCCGTCAGCGTCTCGCTGAAATGGGACCGGCCGGTCGGGGCGCCGATCGTGGCCGCGCCGAACGAGACGGAACCCTCGGCGACGATGCCGGTGGCATCCGTACCGAAGATCCACAGGGCGCCCCGGCTGCCGTTCTCCGTCGGGTCGCCGACCACCATTTCCGTGCGGCCCTTGCCGTCGTAGTCGCCCAGCGCGACGGCCTCGCCGAACTGGTCGCCCATCTCGGCGACCCCCGGAACCCCGGCCGTGTACTGGCCGAACTCCTTGGAGCCCGCACCGCTCACGCCCGTCGGGCTGCCCTTGAACACCAGGACCCGGCCGGCCTCGCGGACGCCGTTGATCCCCTCGCCCGGCAGGCCCGTGGCGATGTCGGGGTAGCCGTCGCCGTTGGTGTCGCCCAGCGCCAGGCTGTAGCCCATCCGGTCGTGGGCCTCGGCCGTGCCCGAGACGCCTTCGGTGTCCTGGTTGATCCAGACGGGCTTGCGGGTGGTGCTCTGCCCCTTCGGGCCGCCGTACGAGATGAAGAGTGCGCCGCCCTTCTTCACAGGGGTGTCCGACTGCGACGATTCGTTGCCACGCCCGATGACGATGTCCCCGTGGCCGTCCTTGTCCAGGTCCGCGATGCCCACGGAGGTGCCGCCGACGCCCGCACCATCCGCGTCCTTGATCTCGACCGGGGCGGCGAAACCGGTGCGGCTGCCCTTCAGCAGGTACGTGTGCTGCTGCCACGGGTCGTTCGGGCCGAAGCCGAGGATCGCCAGATCGCCCACTCCGTCGCCGGTCACGTCGCCGACGGCGATCTCCGAGATGTCGAGCAGGTCGGTGCCCTCGACCGAGAACGAACTCAGCCTGCTCCACTTGCCGGTGCGGTCGATCGGGCCGTGCAGGATGTGGCCACTGAGTCGTCCGTCGTCCACCGCGATGTCGGTGTGGCCGTCACCGTCGACGTCGCCCACGCTCAGATCGCCGAAGCCGTAGGCCTGGTCACCTGGGATGGGCTTCAGCAGCATGGCGTTCTTCGAAAGGCCGGACGGGCCACCCCAGTTGACGACCAGCACCGCGCCCTTCACGCCGTTGGCCCGGTACGCCCAGGGGCGGCTGACGAGATCGGCGTAACCGTCGCCGTCCAGGTCGGCGCTGCGCAGTACCGTGCCGTAGCGGGCGTCCCCGGGGTGGCTGATATCCGGGCGGTCCGGCCAGGTCAGCACTTGCTTGTGGGCGGAGGACAGGCCGCCGGGGCCGCCGAAGAGGACGCTCACGGCGCCCGCGCCGCCCTCCGGGTCACCGAGGACGGCCATGGGGGCGCCCACGGCGACATCGGAGTAGCCGTCGCCGTTGAAGTCGTCGTGCAGCCGCTTCGGGCTGGGGGTGCTCGCCGCAGGGGCGGAGGACTTCGTGGCGGCGTGGCCCACGGGGGCCGCGAGAGCTCCGGCGACCAGGACGATGCCGGTCGCTACGGCCAGGCGGCGGCGGTGGGAGAGAACAGGCATGTCGGTCAACTCCGGTGCTCGGAACGTGAGTCGGGGCAGTACGGAATGAGCTTCCGTACTGCCCCGTACGACCCGTCGGCCCGGCGGATGGTTGTACCGCACCACCGGCGGCCGTCGTCGGTCAGCCCTTGTTGAAGGTGTCGAGGTGGGCGAAGGCCACCACGTTGTCCTCGTAGTCCTTCGTGGTCTTGTTGTACGCGCCGCCGCAGGTGATGAGGCGAAGCTGGGCGGAGTTGGTGTCGGCGTAGACGCGGTCGTCGGGGAACTTCGCCTTGCTGAACTTCTCGACGGAGTCGACCTTGAACGTGGCGACCGAGCCGTCCGCGCGAGTGATGTCGAACTTGGCCCCGGGCTGGAGGTACTGAAGCTGGAGGAAGACGGCGGGGCCGGTCTTCGTGTCGACATGACCGGCCACGATCGCGGAACCGCGCTCGCCGGGGGTGGCGCCGTCCTTGAACCAGCCGACCAGGTTGTTGTCGTCGGGGGGCGGCGCATCCAGCTGACCGGTGGCGCCGATGGAGAGATCGGTGAACGGTGCGTCCACGCCGATGCTCGCGATCCGCAGACGCTTCGGTACGGAGCGGTCCATCGCCGGGCCGACGGTGGCCTTGGACGAGGTGGCGGGGTCGGGCGCGGCGTGGGAGCCGAGGACCTCGGGGGCGGCGGACGAGACGGCGGCGGGCGAGGCCGGCGGCTTGTCGTCGACCGAGGTGCCGAAGGAGTTGTAGATCAGGATCATGCCGAGCCCGGCTGTCACGGCGGGCCACATCAGGGCGCGGCCCAGTGTGGTTCGGGGGGCAGTCCGGGTGGGGGTGGAGCCGGTCGACTGCGGGGCGGCCATGGGAACGTGCCTTTCGGTTGTGCGGTGTCGAGGGGGAGGGCGGGGGAGGGGAAGCGGAGGGGAAGCAGGGGGAGCGGCGGGGGCCCGGTGGGGTCCGGGCTTATCCGGGGCTTATCAGGGGGGAAACGCAGCCGCCGCGACCGCCGCCCCGAAGGGCAGCGGCCGCGACAACGAAACGACTGGCCGGTGGTTCGACCGGTCAGGCCATCGCGCCACCCGTCGACTGGCGGCGGCGCAGCTTGTACGCACCGACGCCGACACCGCCGAGCAGCAGCGCCGAACCGGCGGCCAGACCGCCACCGGTCATCGCCATGCCGCCACCACCGGCGTGCACGCCACCACGGGGCCGGTCGCCGCCACGGTCGCCGCCGTAGCCGCCACGGTCGCCGCCGTAGCCACCGCGGTCTCCACCACGGTCGCCACCGCGGTCGCCGCCGCGGCCACCCTCGTCGCCGCCACGGTCGCCGCCACGGCCACCCTCGTCGCCGCCACGGCCGCCACCGCGACCGCCCTCGTCGTCACTGGTGATCACGGAGGCCATGAAGCCACCGCCGGCGTGGACGCCGCCGTAGGGGCGGTCGCCGCCGCGGCCACCCTTGTCGCCACGGTCGCCGCCACGGCCACCCTCGTCGCCGCCGCGGCCACCCTCGTCGCCGCCACGGTCGCCGCCGCGGCCACCCTCGTCGCCGCCGCGGCCACCCTCGTCGCCGCCGCGGCCACCCTCGTCGCCGCCGCGGCCACCCTCGTCGCCGCCACGGTCGCCGCCGCGACCGCCTTCGTCGTCGCTGGTGATCACAGTGGCCATGAAGCCGCCGCCGGTGTGGACACCACCACGGGGCCGGTCGCCGCCACGGTCGCCGCCGTAGCCACCACGGTCGCCGCCGTAGCCACCACGGTCTCCACCACGGTCTCCACCACGGTCGCCGCCGCGGTCGCCGCCGCCGTCGTCCTTGCCGCCGCGGTCTCCACCGCGACCGCCTTCGTCGTCACTGGTGATCACGGAGGCCATGAAGCCGCCGCCGG
Source organism: Streptomyces sp. NPDC007164 (assembly GCF_040634135.1). Lineage (NCBI taxonomy): Bacteria > Bacillati > Actinomycetota > Actinomycetes > Kitasatosporales > Streptomycetaceae > Streptomyces > Streptomyces sp. NPDC007164. Next base: position 173,432 of record NZ_JBEYFB010000004.1, on the reverse strand, counting down.
CGTGGACGCCGCCGTAGGGGCGGTCGCCGCCGCGGCCACCCTTGTCGCCGCCGTAGCCGCCGCCGTAGCCGCCGCGGTCGCCGCCGCGGTCGCCGCCGCGGTCGCCGCCGCGGTCGCCGCCGCGGTCTCCGCCGCGGTCTCCGCCGCGGTCTCCACCGCGGTCTCCACCGCGGTCCTCACCGCGGTCGGACTTTCCGTAGTCGTCGCCGCCGTTCGAGGACGAGTAACCGTTGTCGTTGCCCGAGTCGCCCGACGTGACCATGGCGTAGGCGGACGGGCCGGTGATGGCGAGGACCGCTGTGACAGCGGCCGTAGCGAACAGTGTGCGGGCAGAGCGCATCTGAACACATTCCTTCCGCCGCAACTGCGAAGAGTGACGGGTTGTCGACTCAATGTGGCGCAGTGGCGACGTGATCCACCGTCAGTCGGAATGCGAATCCGCGCCATCGGAAAGCGCAGCATTGGAGCTACGCCGTGGGCTCTTCGGGTGGAGTGGGGCCGATAATCACCCGTTGGACTGCATGCGGCGACGTGCGAGGTTTGGGCGACGGAGCCCCACCCGTTTGCCGACCTCGCCACGCCCCCGGCGCGCCCGCCTCCCGTCGCCGCCGGCCCTCGATCGTCCGTCAACAACGGCACAATTCAGGGGAGTTGGCGTGGTCTGGGCAATGTGACGGTCCAGCGGGCCGAGCCCCGTGACCTGCCGGATCCCACGCGGAAGACCCCGGATCCGCGTCGGCGGCGCCCCGGAACGCGCGACGCGCCGCCGCCGACCTGCTTGCCTTCGAGCGGTAAATCGGTTGTCTGCGGTCCGGGCCCCTGCTGTACTCGCCCGCAGATATCGATCGACGAAGGAGCGGGTCGTGCGGGGAACTCACATGTTCATTCAGGCGGGAATTGTCACCGATCTTGAGGACATGGAGTTTCGTGCACACGCTGAATCTGGGAATTCTGGCGCATGTCGACGCCGGTAAGACGAGCCTGACCGAGCGGCTGCTCCACACCGCCGGTGTCATCGACGAGATCGGGAGCGTCGACAAGGGCAGCACCCGGACCGATTCCCTGGCGCTCGAACGACAGCGCGGCATCACGATCAAGTCCGCCGTCGTCTCGTTCGCCGTCGACGACACCACGGTCAATCTGATCGACACCCCCGGCCACCCGGACTTCATCGCCGAGGTGGAACGGGTACTGAGCGTGCTCGACGGCGCCGTGCTGGTCGTCTCCGCGGTGGAGGGCGTACAGGCGCAGACCCGCGTGCTGATGCGGACACTGCGGCGCCTGCGCATTCCCACGCTCATCTTCGTGAACAAGGTCGACCGGGGCGGTGCGCGGTGCGGCTCCGTCCTGCGGGACATCGCCGAGAAGCTGACCCCGGCCGTGGTCGCCATGGGATCGGTCGACACTCCGGGCGGCCGCGACGCCCGCTGTGCCCCGTACCACCGCACCGACGCCCGCTTCACCGACCGGCTGACCGAGCTGCTCGCCGACCACGACGACGCGCTGCTGGCCGCATACGTCGAGAACGGCACGGCGCTCCCGTACGACAGGCTCCGCGAGGAGCTTGCGACACAGACCGGGCGGTCGCTGGTGCATCCCGTGTACTTCGGCTCGGCGATCACCGGGGCCGGGGTGGACGCCCTGATCGCCGGGGTCAGGGAGCTGCTGCCGGCGAGCCGGGGCGATGCCGACGGACCGGTCTCGGGCACGGTCTTCAAGGTGGAGCGCGGACCGGGCGGCGAGAAGACGGCGTACGTCCGGATGTTTTCGGGCACGGTACGGATCCGCGACCGGCTGCCGTTCGGGCGGGGCGACGGGCGCGCCGAGGGCAGGGTGACCGGGATCAGCGTCTTCGAGCAGGGCTCGGCCGCACGCGCGGCCGAGGTCGGAGCGGGCCGGATCGCGAAGCTCCGGGGGCTCGACGGCATCCGGATCGGCGACCCGGTCGGCGAACCGGACGCGGCCCCACCGGGCCGCTGGTTCGCCCCGCCGACGCTGGAATCGGTGGTGGTCCCCAGCCCTCCGGCGAGCCGGGGCGAACTGCTCTTCGCGCTCGCGCAGCTCGCCGAACAGGACCCGCTGATCAATCTTCGGCAGGACGACATCCGCGAAGAGGTGTCAGTCTCGCTCTACGGCGAAGTACAGAAAGAAGTGATCCAGGCGACGCTGGCCGACGAATACGGAATCGGCGTCACCTTCCGCGAGACCACGACCATTTGCCTGGAGCGGCCGCACGGCAGCGGAGCGGCGTACGAGATCATCGACCAGAACGGGAATCCCTTTCTGGCGACCGTCGGTCTCCGGGTCGACCCCGCCCCGGTCGGCAGCGGGATCGAGTACCGGCTCGGGGTGGAGCTCGGGTCGATGCCGTTCTCCCTGATGAGGGCGGTGGAGGAGACCGTGGGGGAGACCCTGCGGCAGGGAATTCACGGCTGGCAGGTCACCGACTGCGTCGTCACCATGACGCATTCCGGTTACTGGCCCCGCCAGAGTCATGCCCATGGGACTTTCGACAAGAGCATGTCGAGCACCGCGGGGGACTTCCGGAATCTGACCCCGCTGGTCCTGATGAGCGCGCTGAAGCGGGCCGGCACCACGGTGCACGAGCCGGTCCACCGGTTCCGTCTGGAGCTCCCGGCGGACCTGCTCGGCCCGGTCCTGCCCGTGCTCGCCCAGCTGCGCGCCGTCCCGGAGACACCGGCGGTGCACGGTTCGCGGTGTGTGCTGGAGGGTGAGATCCCGGCGGCCCGCGTCCATGAACTCCAGCAGCAGCTGCCGTCCCTGACGCGCGGCGAAGGGGTCCTGGAATCCGACTTCGACCGCTACCGGGCGGTCGAAGGCGCGGCCCAGGACCGGCCGCGCACCGACCACAACCCGCTCAACCGCAAGGAGTACCTGCTGCGCACGGTGCGCAGGGTCGTCTGAGGACCGTCCTGCCGGGGGCCACGGGGGCCACGGGGGCCGCCCCGTGGTCCCCGTGGGCAGCCCTCAGTTCAGCAACGACCGGGCGGCCCGCGCCCGCCGGCGGATCGCCTCCGCGGCCGCGGGCTCCACCCCGTCGACCACGTCCGCGTACTCCTCCATCTCGGCCGCCCCGCGCAGGAACTGCCCGCTCTGTACGAGCAGCTGGGCGCGCTCGTAGCGCAGCCGGGCGGGATGCGAGGGGAGCAGCAGCGACAGGTCCACCGCCCACAGCGCCACGTCCGTGCGCTCCGGGCGGGCCGCCGCCCAGGCCCTGATGTTGTTCAGGATCCGCAGCACGATCTCCAGCGGCCGGGCGGGCACCAGCATCGACTCCTCCAGCGGCTCCCCGGTGACCCCGGCCACCAGCAGCTCCGCGTCCTGCCCGGTCATCGGACGTCCCCCGTCGAACGGATCGGCCAATACCCGCTCGGCCGGATCGCCGAAGCCGACGACGAAATGACCGGGCAGCGCCACCCCGTACACCGGGGCGCCCGCCCTCCGCGCCACCTCGATCCACACCACGGACAGCAGGATCGGCAGCCCGCGACGCCTGCGCAGCACCTCGTGCAGCAGCGACGACTCCAGCCGCTGGTAGTCCGCCGACGAGCCCGCGAAGCCGCACCGCTCACCGAGCAGCTCGGCCAGTGCCGAGGCCCAGGCCCGGCCGCCCCGCGCCCCGTACGGAAGCCGGCCCGCCAGCTCGTCCAGCTCGATCTGCGCCGCGTCGATCCCGTTCACGTCCAGCGCGGGATCGGCCACCGCGCCCAGCAGCAGGCAGAGCAGCGCGAGGTCCGGCCGCTCGGCGCGCGCCTCCTCGGCGAACTGCCGGCGCAGCTCGTCCGGGTCCGGGCGGCCGGGCCGGCCGGCGGGTTCAGGATTCATCGCAGCCGTCCGTCCCCGTCACGCCGACCGGAAGTGGTGGTACAGGTGGTGCACCGCGAAGCCCATGTCCTCGTACAGCGCCCGCGCCCCCACGTTGTCCGCCTCCACCTGGAGCCACGCGGCCGACGCGCCCTCCTCCAGCGCCCGGCGGGCGAGCGCCGTCATCACCGCGGTGGCGATGCCCCTGCGGCGGTACGCCGGATCGACCTCGACGGCCATGAAGCCGGCCCAGCGGCCGTCCACCACGCACCGCCCGATCGCGGCGGGCGCCGCGTCCTCGCCGTCACCGGGCACCGAGGCGAACCAGACCGAGGGGCCGCCGCGCAGCACCGCCAGGACGTGCGGGCCCGGGGTGTCGAAGCGCTGGTAGCGGGAGAGCCACGTCTCGTCGAGGTCCCGGCTCAGCCGCACCCGCGACACGTCCGCGTCCAGATCACCGATCGGCGCGAGCCCGGCGACGCGTACCTCAGCCGTCACCTCGCGGCGCCACCCGCGCTCCTCCAGCTCCGCGCAGAGCAGCTCCTGGGTGCCCTCGGCGCCGGTCGCGGTCTGGATGTACGCGGGCAGGCCCCGTTCCCCGTACCACCGCACCACGCGCCCGAGCGCCTCGTCGAGCGGGACGCCCGGATCACCGAGCGGCAGCACGGAGTTGGCGCGCCGGGTGAACCCCTGCGCGGCGCGCAGCCGCCAGTCGCCGAGCGGTTCGCTCTCCGTCGGCTGCCAGGCCCGCGCGAGGACGGGCGCGAGCTCCTCGAAGGAGGCCGCCGGGCCACGCCGCCGGGCCGGAGCGGCCGGCACGACCTTGCCCGCCACCAGCGCCGACTCCGCGATCCGGACGGATTCACCGCTCTTCGGTGTGATCGAGAGCACACCGTCGTCCCACGATGTGAGAACTCCTACCGTGTCGGCGAACTTCGCTCCTTGCGGGCCGGTCTCGCACACACGCCGGACTGATACCCGTTTGCCCACGTCAGCCGGTGTGATTCGGACCTTGAGCTGTCCGCCGATGGTGAATTCCACAGCTCTGTATGCCCCTCCTGTTCGGTTCGTGCCCCGGAACGGAGATACTAGGGGCGGGCATCGACGACGCCGCGCTCCCGCGCGAGAGCCAACGCCCTACCGAGGAGGAACGACAGCGTGACCTACGTCATCGCGCAGCCTTGTGTCGACGTAAAGGACAAGGCCTGCATCGAAGAGTGCCCCGTCGACTGCATCTACGAGGGCCAGCGGTCCTTGTACATCCACCCGGACGAATGCGTCGACTGTGGAGCCTGTGAGCCGGTGTGCCCGGTCGAGGCCATCTTCTACGAGGACGACACCCCGGAGGAGTGGAAGGACTACTACAAGGCGAACGTCGAGTTCTTCGACGACCTCGGGTCGCCCGGTGGTGCCTCCAAGCTGGGCCTGATCGAGCGCGACCACGCGTTCATCGCCGCGCTGCCGCCGCAGAACCAGTAGTCAGCGGCCGGCACGTGCGCCGCCCCGGTCCCGTACGGCTCGTCACCGTGCGGGACCGAGGCGTTTCCGCGCCCGGGTGACGAGCGGCCGGAGTGTCGCCCGTGACCCCGTGCGTGTCCCGTGTGACCCCGTACGAGAAAGCAGAGTCCCGTGTCCGCAGTCTCCTCCCGCCTCCCGGTCTTCCCCTGGGACAAGCTCACGCCCTACAAGTCGACGGCCGGGGCCCACCCCGACGGCATCGTGGACCTGTCCGTCGGCACGCCCGTCGACCCGGTGCCCGAGCTGGTCCAGCGGGCGCTCGTCGCCGCCGCGGACAGCCCCGGCTATCCGACGGTGTGGGGGACCGCCGAGCTGCGTGACGCGATCACCGGGTGGGTGGAGCGGCGGCTCGGCGCGGTCGGGGTGACGCACCACAACGTCCTGCCGGTCGTCGGCTCCAAGGAGCTGGTGGCCTGGCTGCCGACCCAGCTCGGCCTCGGCGCCGGGGACAGGGTGGCCTACCCGCGCCTCGCCTACCCGACGTACGAGGTGGGTGCCCGGCTCTGCGGCGCCGAGCCCGTGGTCTACGACGACCCGACGGAGCTGGACCCGGCCGGGCTCAAGCTGCTCTGGCTCAACTCGCCGTCCAACCCGACCGGCCGCGTCCTGTCCAAGGACGAGCTGATCCGGATCGTCGCCTGGGCCCGCGAGCACGACGTGCTGGTCTTCAGCGACGAGTGCTACCTGGAGCTGGGCTGGGAGGCCGAACCGGTCTCCGTGCTGCACCCGGACGTCTGCGGCGGTACGTACGAGGGCATCGTCGCCGTCCACTCGCTCTCCAAGCGCTCCAACCTGGCCGGCTACCGCGCGGCCTTCGTCGCGGGCGACGCGGCGGTGCTCGGTGAGCTGCTGCTGATCCGCAAGCACGGCGGCATGATGACCCCGGCCCCGGTCCAGGCGGCGACGGTCGCGGCGCTCGGCGACGACGAGCACGTGGCCGAGCAGCGGACCCGGTACGCGCAGCGGCGCGCGGCCCTGCGCACCGCGCTGGAGGCGCACGGCTTCCGGATCGAGCACAGCGAGGCGAGCCTCTACCTGTGGGCGACGCGCGGCGAGCCGTGCTGGGAGACCGTGGCGTACCTGGCGGAGCTCGGCATCCTGGTGGCGCCCGGAGACTTCTACGGACCGGCCGGCGACCACTTCGTACGGGTGGCGTTCACGGCGACGGACGAGCGGGTCGCGGCCGCCGTCAAGCGACTGGGCTGAGAGGCTGCCGGTACACGCGAGCCGGCGGCACACGCGCGGGGCCTCGGGAGTGCGCACTCCCGAGGCCCCGCGCGTATGTGATGGGCCGGCCTGCGGCCGGTGCGGGTCAGCCGCCGATCGGCAGACCCTGGGTGGGCAGGCCGCCCCCGGTCACGGAACCGGCGGTCTCGCCGATGACCTGGCCCGCGCTGCCCGCGGCGCCGCCCGCGGCCTTCTGCACGGCGGGGGTGGTCTCGGCGCCGGTCTTGCCGACGGTCCCGCTCGCGGCCGGCAGGGTGGTCCCGACGATCTTGCCGCCGGTGTCGCCCGCCACCTTGGTGCCCTGCTGGGACGCGCCGTCGACCGTCTTGCCGAGACCGGCGCCGTCGACGGTGGTCAGACCGCCGAGCTCCGGGGCCTGCGGGAGCTCCGCGGCACCCGCGACTCCGGCCGCACCGACCACGGGGGCGGCACCCGCGGCGATCAGCAGCGCGGCACGGGCGATCCGGCGGGTCAGGGGGAGGGACATGATGCTCCTTCGACAGGATGAGGAATACGTCTGTCCGTTGATCGGACGCAATGACAACCGTCGAAAGGGCGGGGGAGGTTGCGGTGGGCCGAGGTAAAGAGTCGGCAATGTGTCACATGATCGGCACGGGGGGAACCCTGGCGGACATGGCATTCCCGGGAGTATTGATGAATCGTCACTTCCCTTTTGCCGCAAGGGAATTGAGAAGGCGACAGGGGATTTTGGGAGGTGCGGTCCCGGGGGTTGTCCGGCAGGGGATCGGACGACACCTCCGGGCGATCGTCCGAACTAGCGCGCGAGCCTGATTCGTACGTCGGTGGTGCCCGATTCCTTGCGCTCCGTCCGCCAGCCCGTCCCGGCCTCCCACACCCGGCCCGCGTACGAGACCTCGTCCAGGCGGAGCGCCTCGGACTGCGCGACCGCCCAGTGCGCCAGCTCCCAGCCGCGCCGGGCCGAGCCGTCGTCCTCGGACGCCCGGGCCGCGGACACCGGCACCGAGACCGTGCTCGTCGCCGCCGCACCGGCCGCCGGCCCGCCGTCCTTCGGTGCCGTCCCCGCCGCGGGCAGCACCTCCTTGCCGAAGGCGCGCACCAGCTCCGCCCGCACCTTCGCCGCGTCGGGGCTCGCCGCCGTCGCCCGCGGCGGCGCGCAGTTCAGCGCGGCGGGCGTACGGCCGGTCAGCGCGGCCGCCAGCAGGGCCGCGTCCGGCTCGTGCTTCGCGTACGCCTGCGGGAAGCCGCTGCGCTGGACCCGCTGGGCCGCGACCGTCAGCGGCAGCCGCGAGTAGCCGGGGACCTCGGCCAGGTGCCGGTAGAACTCCCCGGCGGAGTAGACGGGGTCCAGGATCTGCTTCTCGGTGCCCCAGCCCTGCGAGGGGCGCTGCTGGAACAGCCCCAGCGAGTCCCGGTCGCCGTGCTCGATGTTCCGCAGCCCGGACTCCTGGAGCGCGGTCGCCAGCGCGATCGTCACGGCGCGCTCCGGCATCCCGCGCGAGGTGCCGACCGCGGAGATCGTCGCGGCGTTGACGGCCTGTTCCGGGCTCATCCGGTACGTACGGGCCTCGCCGTCCGAACCGTCCGCGGAGCGCACGGTGCATCCCTCGATGACCTGGCTGCCGGTTATGTACTGAACGGTCAGATAGCCGCCGAGCGCGGCGAGCACGACAAGGGCGGCCGCGATACGCAAGGGGCGGCTGCGGCCGGTGTGTCGGCGGGCGGGGGAGACGGTCCGGGGCACGCGCCCACCGTACTGGAGTGCCCGACCGGGGCCGAGGGCCCAGTCCTTTAGGGTCGGTCCCATGCCCGAAACCACACTTGACCTCACCCTCGACGGCCCGGAGCTGACCGCCCGGCTCGTCGACTTCCCGTCGGTCAGCGGCCAGGAGAAGGAGCTCGCGGACGCGATCGAGTCGGCGCTGCGCACCCTCCCGCACCTGACCGTCGACCGGTACGGCAATAACGTCGTGGCCAGGACGGACCTGGGCCGCGCCGAGCGGGTGGTGCTCGCCGGGCACATCGACACCGTGCCGATCGCCGACAACGTGCCGTCCCGGCTCGACGAGGACGGGGTGCTGTGGGGCTGCGGCACCTCCGACATGAAGTCGGGTGTCGCCGTCCAGCTGCGGATCGCCGCGACCGTGCCCGAGCCCAACCGCGACCTGACCTTCGTCTTCTACGACAACGAGGAGGTCGCCGCGCACCTCAACGGACTCGGCCACATCGCCGACGCCCACCCCGACTGGCTGACGGGCGACTTCGCGATCCTGCTGGAGGGCACCGACGCCGAGGTCGAGGGCGGCTGCCAGGGCACCCTGCGGGTCTTCCTCCGTACGGAGGGGGAGCGGGCCCACTCCGCACGCGGCTGGATGGGGTCCAACGCCATCCACTCCGCCGCCCCGGTCCTGGCCCGCCTTGCCGCGTACGAACCGCGCCGCCCGGTCATCGAGGGCCTCGAATACCGCGAGGGCCTGAACGCGGTACGGATCGAGGGGGGCGTCGCCAACAACGTCATCCCGGACGCCTGCACCGTCGTGGTCAATTTCCGGTACGCGCCCGACCGGACCGCCGAGGAGGCGCTGGCCCACGTCCACGAGGTCTTCGCGGACTGCGGCGTCGCCGAATTCGTCGTCGACGACCACTCGGGCGCGGCCATGCCCGGCCTCTCGCACCCGGCGGCCAAGGCGTTCATGGCGGCGGTGGGCGGCACCGCCCGGCCCAAGTTCGGCTGGACGGACGTCTCACGCTTCGGCTCCCTCGGCGTCCCCGCGGTGAACTACGGACCGGGCGACCCGCTCTTCGCCCACAAGCGCGACGAGCACGTGGTGGTCGAGCGGATCACCCAGTGCGAGGAGCGGCTACGCTCCTGGCTCACCTCCTGACCCACGGCATTCCCCTGTCCGTAACCTCCGTCGATCTACCCTGACCTGACAACGGACGGCCATCGCGGATGGCCGTCGATCGTCGTCGGAGGGAGCAGGTCATGGGCAACCCCGAGGGAGCACGTGTCCCCGAGGAGCAGCGGCTCGGACCGGTACTGCGCCGCAGGGAACAGGTACAGCCCGGCACCACCGACCAGCGGCTGCTGGACACCGAGGGCGACTCCGAGTGGGTGCACACCGACCCCTGGCGGGTGATGCGCATCCAGTCGGAGTTCGTCGAGGGATTCGGCGCGCTGGCCGAACTGCCGAGCGCGATCAGCGTCTTCGGCTCCGCCCGTACCCCGGCCGACGGACCCGAATACGAGGCGGGCGTACGGATCGGCAAGGCCCTGGTGGAGGCCGGCTTCGCGGTCATCACCGGAGGCGGGCCGGGAGCGATGGAGGCGGCGAACAAGGGGGCGCGGGAGGCGAAGGGGGTCTCGGTCGGTCTCGGCATCGAGCTGCCCTTCGAGTCCGGCCTCAACCCGCACGTCGACATCGGCGTCAACTTCCGCTACTTCTTCGTCCGCAAGACGATGTTCGTGAAGTACGCGCAGGGCTTCGTCGTACTGCCCGGCGGGCTCGGCACCCTGGACGAACTCTTCGAGGCCCTCACCCTCGTCCAGACGGGCAAGGTCACCCGCTTCCCGATCGTGCTGTTCGGCACCGCCTACTGGAGCGGTCTCGTGGACTGGCTGCGGGACACGGTGGTGGCACAGGGCAAGGCGTCCGAGCACGACCTGCTGCTGTTCCACGTCACCGACGACGTGGACGAGGCGGTCAACCTCGTGACGAAGGAGGTCGGCCGGTAGGAGCCGTCCGGAGCGGGGCCGGGGCGTCGCCGACGGCCGGGGCCGGGTCCGGCGCGTGCGTGCCGTCCGGGGGCGCGCCCCGGCCCCGCCCGGGTCAGGCCAGTCCGCGCCGTGCCACGGCCGGCTCCCGGTGCCCCGCGATGGACGCCACCATGTCCAGCACCTGCCGGGTCTCCGCCACCTCGTGCACCCGGTACACCTGCGCCCCCAGCCACGCCGAGACGGCCGTGGTCGCCAGCGTCCCGATCACCCGCTCCTTCACCGGCCGGTCGAGCGTCTCGCCGACGAAGTCCTTGTTGGACAGCGAGACGAGCACCGGCCAGCCGGTCTCCGCCATCTCGCCGAGCCGGCGGGTCGCCTCCAGGGAGTGCCGGGTGTTCTTCCCGAAGTCATGACCGGGATCGATCATGATCCCGTCGGGCCGCACCCCGAGCTCCACCGCCCGCTCGGCCAGTCCCACCGTCACCCGCAGGATGTCCGCCATGACGTCCTCGTACGCGATCCGGTGCGGCCGGGTCCGCGGCTCGGCGCCGCCCGCGTGCGTGCAGACCAGACCCGCGCCGTACCGCGCGGCGACCTCCGCGAGCTTCGGGTCCACGCCGCCCCACGCGTCGTTCAGCACGTCCGCGCCGGCCTCGCAGACCGCCTCGCCCACGTCGTGGCGCCAGGTGTCGACGCTGATCACCACGTCCGGGTGGCGGCGGCGCACCTCCGCGACGAACCCCACCGTGCGGCGCGCCTCCTCCTCGGCGGTCACCTCCTCGCCCGGCCCCGCCTTCACGCCGCCGATGTCGACGATCGCCGCACCGTCCGCGATCGCCTGCTCGACCCGGGCGAGCGCCGGTTCGTCCCGGAAGGTCGCACCCTGGTCGTAGAAGGAATCCGGAGTACGGTTCACGATCGCCATGATCACCGGCTCGTGCGCACCGAATTCGCGCCGCCCCAGCCTGAGCGCACCGCTTCGCATCCCGCGTTTCTCCTTCTGGTAGACCGCCCCGTGAGCCCCGATGGATCGCCCCGTGAGCCGCCTGCGACCCTAGTGCCTCGCCCGGCGGGCACCGGCTGTCGGTGCCGCATGGCACGATCGGAGCCGGACAGGTTTCCGCTCCCGGGGAGATGCGTGTGTTCTGGTTCTTGCTGGTGACGATGGTCGTGGTCGTGGCCGCGGTCACCCTGGCGGTGGTCGGTGGGGGGAAGAGCGCCGTCCTCCAGGACGTGGCGCCCGAGCAGCTGACCGACCCGCTGCCCGTCACGAGACCGGTCGGCCGCGCGGACGTCGACGCGCTGCGCCTGCCGGTGGCCGTACGCGGCTACCGCATGACGGACGTCGACGAGGCGCTCGACCGGCTCGGCGCCGAACTCGCCGAGCGGGACGCGCGGATCGCGGAGCTGGAATCGGCGCTGGCCGGCGCCCAGGCGACCGCGGTCGGCGGCCCCCATCTGATCGAGCCGCCGCAGGAGCGTCCGCAGCACGACCGGGAGCTGCCCGGGGACCGCCCGAGAGCGCCGTGGGAGGCGCCGGAGCAGGACCCGCGGCGCACCGGGAACACGGGAGAGGAGCCCCTGCGATGAGCGGAGCCGAAGCGGCCCCGGACGGCGGCCTGCGCTGCCCGTGGGGACTCTCCACCGAGGACTACCTCGCCTACCACGACACCGAGTGGGGCCGGCCCGTCCACGGCGACGACGCCCTCTTCGAGCGGCTCTGCCTGGAGGCCTTCCAGTCGGGCCTGTCCTGGCTGACGATCCTGCGCCGCCGGGAGGGCTTCCGCTCCGCCTTCGCCGGGTTCAAGATCCCTGCGGTCGCGGAGTTCACCGACGCCGACAAGGAGCGCCTCCTCGCCGACGCCGGCATCATCCGCAACCGCGCGAAGATCGAGGCGACCCTCGCCAACGCCAAGGTGCTGGCCGGCTGGGCGGCCGGCGAGCTGGACGAGGTGATCTGGTCCCACGCCCCCGACCCGGCCGCCCGCCCGGTCCCGCGCACCACCGGAGACATCCCCGCGGTCACCCCCGAGTCCACCGCACTGGCCAAGGACCTCAAGAAGCGCGGGCTGCGCTTCGTCGGACCCACCACGGCCTACGCGCTGATGCAGGCGTGCGGCCTGGTCGACGACCACCTGGCCGACTGCGTGGCACGCGGATCCGGCACGTAGAGGCCGCGAGGGACGGCCGCGAGGGCCGCGAGGGCCGTGAGGGCCGTTCCGGGGGCTACCGGCCGAGGTACTTCGGCTTCTCCTTGTTCAGGAACGCCTGCACCGCGATCGTGTGGTCCTCGGACCTTCCCGCCCGGGTCTGGAGCTCGTCCTCCTTCTCCAGCGCCTCGCTCAGCGTGCGACCGGCACCGTGGGCCAGGGACTCCTTGAGCGCGGCGTAGGCCACGGTGGGGCCGGCCGCCAGGGTGCGGGCCACGGCGAGGGCCTCGGCGGCCAGGTCGGCGGCGGGCACCAGCTTGTTCACGATGCCCAGCTCATGGGCGTCCTGCGCGGAGATCGAGCGCGGGAAGAACAGCAGATCGGCGGCGCGGCTCTGCCCGATCAGACGGGGCAGCGTCCAGGAGACGCCCGAGTCGGCGGTGAGGGCCACGCCGGCGAAGGAGGTGTTGAACGAGGCGGTGTCGGCGGCCACCCGGTAGTCGCAGGCGAGCGCGAAGCCGAAACCGGCACCGGCGGCGACCCCGTTGACCCCGGCGACGACCGGCTTCGGCATCTCGGTGATGGCCCGCACGATCGGGTTGTAGTGCTCCTGCACGGTGCTCAGCGCGTTCCCGCTGCCCGACTCGCGGGTGCTCTCCAGCTTGGCCACGTGCTCCTTCAGGTCCTGGCCGACGCAGAACGCCCGCCCGGTCGCGGTGAGCAGCACGGCCCGTACGGCGGTGTCGGCCGCCGCGGACCGCAGCGCGTCCCGGAGGGCTTCCTTGGCCGCGGTGTTCATGGCGTTCATCGCGTCGGGACGGTTGATCGTGATCGTCGCGAGTCCGTCGCTCACTTCGTAGAGCACGCTGTCCGCCATGTGGTCGGCCATTTCGTTGTCCCCTTCGCACCTCGGGCAATGCCTGTCCAGGCAAGCATGGCCGACTCCGGCGGGCGCCGACATGTGACCTGCGTCTAACAATTACGCCCCGATGCGGGGGTGCAGGCGGCGGAGTATCGCAGGCCGATCGCCGAATTGGGTGGTTTTGAGAGAGCGCGTTGCGCAAGCGATGCCGACCGATGTTGGTCATCGGGGTCTGTGATGCGGGATAATGGCTTTGAAGCAACGTGTTCGATGCCGGTGACACAGCGCCTGTCATGGGGCCGCCGGTTGCGATGAGCTGGTTTCAGGAAGGGGAACGAGCATGGCGGCCATGAAGCCGCGGACGGGCGACGGCCCGCTCGAGGTGACAAAGGAGGGGCGGGGCATTGTCATGCGCGTTCCGCTCGAAGGCGGCGGTCGGCTTGTCGTGGAGCTGACCCCGGACGAGGCCGATGCACTCGGCGATGCCCTCAAGAAGGTCGTCGGCTGAGCAGAGGCGCCCACACTTCAGTACTGCCCCGGCACGGACTCCGTGCCGGGGCAGTACTGCGTTATCGAGCCAGCACCAGATTCAAAGCCGATCCCGCCGCCGGGGGCACCAGAATCAAGCCCGCCCGGCTGCCGGGGGCGCCAAATCCAGTCCGCCCGGCCGCCGGTCGCCTGAATCCAGCCTGCCCGGCTGCCGAGTGCGCCAGAACCCAGCCCGTCCCGCCGCCCGGGGCACGAAATTCAGGCTGATCCCGCTGCATGGGGCGCCTGAATCAAGCCCGTCCGGCGATTGAGGACACCCTCAGACGGCCCGCAGGCGGGACAAATGCACGGGTCACGGGGCAGGCTCCCCCCCGCTCCGGGGCGAGCAAGCTCCCCCCGCTCCGGGGCGTCAGCCCCTCCGCACCGCGCACAGCAGCCCGTCGCCCACCGGCAGCAGCGTCGACAGCAGCTCCTGGCTCTCCCGCACCGCACGCAGCAGCTCCCGCAGCCGCAGCACCTCCGCGGGCTGCGCGGCGGAATCGACCGTACGGCCGTCCGCGAAGACGCCCTCGAAGCAGACCAGGCCGCCGGGGCGCAGCAGGCGCAACGATTCAGCGAGGCAGTCCAGGCTCTCCAGCCGGTCGCCGTCGCAGAACACGAGGTCGTATCCGCCGTCCGCGAGCCGGGGCAGTACGTCCAGGGCGCGGCCGGGGATGAAGCGGGCCCGGTTGGCGGCGAACCCCGCGGCCCGGAACGCCTCGCGGGCGAACTGCTGTCGCTCGGGCTCCGGGTCGACCGTGGTCAGCACGCCGTCGGGCCGCATTCCGTGCAGCAGATAGAGGCCGGACACGCCGGTCCCGGTGCCGATTTCGGCCACCGCTTTGGCGTCCGTCGTGGCAGCGAGCAAGCGCAGCGCGGCGCCGGTACCTGGCGACACCGAGCGGAGCCCCGCATCGCGGGCCCGGTCCCGGGCCCAGTGCAGTGCTTCGTCCTCGGCGACAAAGGCGTCGGCGAACGCCCAGCTCGTCTGCCGGTTGGCGGTAATGACCCTCTCCTGTCCCCGTAGTTGGCGCAACGGTGACTGTATCCGCTGCGACCGGGAACCCGCAGATGGGACCGGGCGTTATGGGGAGGCAGGGGAGAGCACGTGGAATCGGCCCGCAGATCGGGTCCGGGAGCCACGGGCCGGCGGTTCCCGGGGTGATCCCCGGCCCCAGCAGGAAAAAGGCTTATCCGGAGCTAACGGGCGAGGTGGCTATGGTAGGGGCTCCACTGGACACCACCAGAGCCGATAGGGGAGGTGCGGCTGCGCCTGTGGATCGGAGAGGAGCGCTGCGGCGCTTCCTCGGGTCGGCGGGTGAGCCGAAATCCGTGACCAACATTGCTGACCGTTCTTCCAACGACTCCGCAACGACCGCGACCTTCGCCTCAGATGCGGACTCCCAGGCGTGGACGCCGCCCTCATGGGAAGAGATCGTCAGCACGCACAGCGGCCGGGTCTACCGCCTCGCCTACCGGCTGACGGGCAACCAGCACGATGCCGAGGACCTCACCCAGGAGGTCTTCGTCCGCGTGTTCCGGTCGCTGTCGACCTACACGCCGGGCACCTTCGAGGGCTGGCTGCACCGCATCACGACCAACCTGTTCCTGGACATGGTCCGTCGTAAGCAGCGGATCCGCTTCGACTCCCTCGGCGACGACGCCGCCGAGCGGCTGCCGAGCCGTGAGCCGTCCCCGCAGCAGGTCTTCAACGACACCCACTTCGACGCGGACGTGCAGCAGGCGCTGGACACCCTCGCGCCCGAGTTCCGTGCCGCCGTCGTGCTCTGCGACATCGAGGGCCTCTCGTACGAGGAGATCGCCGCGACGCTGGGCGTGAAGCTCGGCACCGTGCGCAGCCGTATCCACCGCGGCCGCTCGCACCTGCGCAAGGCGTTGCAGCACCGTTCGCCCGAGGCCCGGGCCGAGCAGCGCTCGCTGGCGGGCGCGATCCTGGCAGGGGAGGGCGGAACGGCGTGAGTGGCACAGATCCGACCCCCGCGGAACAACACCTGGGGGACCGCCTCGCCGCGCTCGTCGACGGCGAGCTGAAACACGACGCCCGTGAACGGGTGCTCGCCCACCTCGCGACCTGCGCCAAGTGCAAGGCCGAGGCCGCGGCGCAGCGACGCCTGAAGAGCGTCTTCGCCCAGTCCGCCCCACCGTCGCCGTCCGAGGGGTTCCTCGCCCGGCTACAGGGCCTTCCAGGGGGGCCGGGGGGTGACGACGACGGCCCGGACAGACCATTCGGCGGCTCCGGGCGCTTCGCCGACGGGCTCTTCCCCGTGATCCAGCCGTCCGGCAGCCGCCCGGACTCGCCGGGGAGCCGGCCGCTCGGCGGCTTCGGCTTCCTCCCCACCCCGCACGGCTCGACCGCCGTGCTACCGGGCGGGCCCTCCCGTTCCGGCTTCCGGATCCATGAGGTGGGCCGGGAGGGCGAGCGGTCGCCCTGGCGCGGCCGGAGATTCGCCTTCGCGGCGGCGAGCGCCGTCTCGCTGGCGGCCATCGCCCTCGGCGGTGCCCTGCCCACGGGTGCGGGCCCCACCTCCGCGGCCCGCGCCACCGGCCCTGGAAACGCGGTGACCCCGCTCGACGCGCCCTCGCGCGGCGAGAGCGGCAGCCCGACCGGCCGTCGCGGCGGCGGCAGCCACGGCACGCTCGCCACGAGGGGATCGGGCGAGCGCTCGATCGCCACCGCCCCGTCGACGGCGCCGAGCGTCGCACCGACGGCGTCCTCGGCCACTCCCGCGGTGCTCTCCACCGCGACCCTCGCGGAGAGCCCCTTCACCGCGCACGTCCTGACCAATGTGTCCGCGCCACCGCTGATACGACCGACCGGCATCACCCCGCTCTTCGCCCACGCCTTCGGGCGGCTCGCCACCCAGTCCCCGGCGCCCTCCACGCCACCGTCCGGGACGCAGTCGTCACCACCGCCCTGGGCACGGTCGTCGGCCTCGGCGCTCCCCAACCCCACCGATCTCGGTCTGCCGCTTTCCTCCCGGCGCTGACCGACGGGGTCTGCGCAAGTATTCGCAAACCTGGTTGAATTCCGGGAGCAGTTCCGGGAGGGACGCCCCTGTCGGGGCGTGCAGAGGCCAGTTGCGGCAGTTGCGGGGAGAGCATGGAAGACGGGAAGTCCATCGGGCCGAAGGCCAAGTGGTGGAGCCGGCCCACACCGGGACGCACCACCCGCACGGCATCGGACGGGCCGACCCCCGTAGCGGACACGGCCGCACCCGCGGCCGACCCGATGGACGCGCCGACGGACGCGGTCCCGTCGCCGGACGCGGCTGCGGCGACGGAAGCGACGATCGAGAGCGGTGCCGGGAGCAGCATGACGGAGCCGGAGCAGGAGCAGGCGACGCCCACGGCCGACGCGCCGCCGGCCCCGCCGGCACCCGGGCCGGTGCCCGACGTGCCGGCCGCTCGGCTCACGAAGCCGCTGCACGAGCCCGACGAGTACAGCACCCCGCCCTACGGCGGACCGGGCCCCTGGGCGCCCGCACCCCCCGTGCAGCGACCGGTCCCGACCCCGGCGCACGGCACCCCCGTACCCCCGCAGTACGCGGGGACGAATGGCGCGGGCATCCCCACGCAGCCCGCCCCCACGCAGCCCGCCCCCACGCCGCCCGCTCCCGCCCCCACCGGCTTCACCCCGCCCCCGCCCCACACACCTCAGCAGCCCCAGCCGCAGCAGCCCCACCAGCAGCCCCAGCCGCAGCAGCCCAACGGGGCGTCCACGCAGTGGCTCCAGTACGACCCCTGGGGCGCGCCCAGGCAGCCGCTCACCAACCCGGGCCCGTCGCTCGGGGCCGACACCGGCCGCAAGAAGGACCGGCGCGGCTCGCTCCTGGTCGGCGCGGTACTGCTCGCGCTGGTGGCGGGCGGCATCGGTGGCGGCATCGGGGCCTACATAGAGCGCAACGGCGGCCTCACCCAGGTCGAACTCCCGCAGGCCGGCCGCAGCAGCGGCGGCCGCGCCCCGGACAGCGTCGCCGGCATCGCCGCCAGCGCCCTGCCCAGCGTGGTCACCCTCCACGTCAGCGGCTCCACCGAGTCCGGCACCGGCACCGGCTTCGTTCTCGACGGCTCCGGCCACATCCTCACCAACAACCACGTCGTCGCCCCGGCCGGCCAGGCCGGCGAGATCACCGTCACGTTCAGCGGCGGCGAGACCGCGCGCGGCGAGGTCGTCGGCAAGGACAGCGGCTACGACCTGGCCGTGGTCAAGGTCACCGGAGTCTCCGGCCTCAAGCCGCTGCCGCTGGGCAACTCGGACAATGTGCAGGTCGGCGACCCCGTGGTGGCCATCGGCGCCCCCTTCGACCTCTCCAACACCGTGACCTCCGGCATCATCAGCGCCAAGGACCGGCCGATCACCGCCGGCGGCGAGAAGGGCGACGGCAGCGACATCAGCTACGTCGACGCGCTTCAGACCGACGCGCCGATCAACCCCGGCAACTCCGGCGGTCCGCTCGTCGACGCCGACGCCCATGTCATAGGCATCAACAGCGCCATCCGGGCCGCCGACAGCGGCGCGTCCGAGGAGGGCGGGCAGGCGGGCTCCATCGGCCTCGGCTTCGCCATCCCGATCAACCAGGGCAAGCGGGTCGCCGAGGAACTGATCAACACCGGCCGGGCCACCCACCCCGTGATCGGTGTCACGCTCGACATGAAGTACACCGGGGACGGTGCCAGGGTCGGGTCGAAGGGCGCCGAGGGCAAGCCCGCGGTGACGCCGGGCGGGCCCGGTGCCAAGGCCGGGATCAGGCCCGGGGACGTCATCACCGAGGTCGACGGACAGCGCGTCCACAGTGGTGAGGAACTGATCGTGAAGATCCGCGCGCACCGCCCGGGCGACCGTCTGGACCTCGCGCTGACCCGCGGTGGTAAAGACCTGTCCATCTCTTTGACGCTCGGCTCCGCAAGCGGCACGTGACAGGCCCGGGACGCTACCGCGCGGACAGTTCCGACGGGTACCGTGGGCCGGGTCCGGACCTCGACCGACATGGTCTCGGAGAACACGAAGGGCAACAGGGTGTTCAATGACATAGGCGCACTCGAGCTGGTGACGCTCGCGGTTCTGGGCGTGCTGATCTTCGGCCCGGACAAGCTGCCGAAGGTTATCCAGGACGCCTCGCGCTTCATCCGGAAGATCCGCGAGTTCTCGGAGAGCGCCAAGGAAGACATCCGTACGGAGCTCGGTCCGGAGTTCAAGGACTTCGAGTTCGAGGACCTCAACCCCAAGACGTTCGTCCGCAAGCAGCTCATGGACGGCAACGACGACCTGGGGCTGAAGGACATCCGCGAGAGCTTCGACCTCCGCAAGGACCTGGCCGAGGTGACTGACGCGGTGAACGGCCGCGAGAGCAAGGAAGTGGAGTCCGAGGACTCCCGGGCGGGCGTGTCGAGCGGCACCGCGATCACTGCCGCCAATGGCTCCGCCGGTGCTCCGGACCTGCTGAAGAAGCGTGACCAGCCCGCCAAGGACGACCGGCCGCCGTTCGACGCCGACGCCACCTGACCCCCCGCCAATCCCGGCTCGTCCGGAGGGTATGGCTATTCTCCATCTGTCCGGTTGTGAGTACGCCCGTTGGGGGGCGGGCCGCTCCGGACCCAACGGATCGAGGAGGCGGCCGGGCAGATGGAGACGACAAGTCGGGTGGGCGCGGAAGATGCGCCGAGCACAGTCACGGCAGAGGGGATGCCGGCGGCCCGGCGCACCGTCGACGGCTATCTGGCGGCCACGTTCCCCTGGTACGGACTGGACGGGGCCTTCACCGGGCCGCGCCGGCTGATGCAGGTCGGCACCGCGGCGGACGGCACGGTGCAGCACGGTTCCATCGGTCACGGTGACGAACCGTCGGTCCGGGCCGACGCGGGCGCCGAGAAGCAACGGTTCGCCGTCGTCGTGTCGATGGCCAGCAGCCCGGTGCGGCGCAGCGGCGACGGCACGGGAGTGCTGGACGCGACCACGGTGTCCTCCGCGGCCTGGCTGGCCGGGTCCGGCCTGCTCGCCTGCACCTGGCCGCCGCAGATGGACCATGCGCTGCGCGACGACTGGCTGGACCAGCAGACGGAGACGGCGTTCGAACTCGCCGACGACCTGGACGGCCCCGCGTGGTCGGTGCTCTCACTGCCGGTGGACGGCGTTCCCGTGCCTTTCCATTACCGCGAGTCCGAATACGGCTGGGTGCTGGCCGGATCGGCGCTCGGCGGGGTGTACATCGGCGCCTACGGGCGCGGGATGAGCGCGTACGGCCTGGGCTTCTCGGTGATCGGCGACATCACGACGTACGCCTAGGGTCCGTCCGGCGGACGTACCCCGCGGCACCGAAGCGGTGACCGGCCCCGGGCCGGTCACCGCCCGCCGTTTCAGAACTTGTTGCGCGGGGTGATGCCCAGCGACATGCCCGACAGACCGCGCTGACGGCCGCCCAGCTTGTCCGCGATGGTGCGCAGCGCCTTGCCGGCCGGGGAGTCCGGGTCGGACAGGACGACCGGCTTGCCCTCGTCGCCGCCCTCGCGCAGCCGCACGTCGATCGGGATGGAGCCGAGCACCGGTACCTCGGCGCCGACCGTCTTCGTCAGCCCCTCGGCCACCCGCGCGCCACCGCCGGTACCGAACACATCGACCATCTCGTCGCAGTGCGGGCACGGCATGCCCGACATGTTCTCGACGACACCGACGATCTTCTGGTGGGTCTGCACGGCGATCGAACCGGCCCGCTCGGCGACCTCGGCCGCCGCCTGCTGCGGGGTCGTGACGACCAGGATCTCGGCGTTCGGCACCAGCTGCGCCACCGAGATCGCGATGTCGCCGGTGCCCGGCGGCAGATCGAGCAGGAGGACGTCGAGGTCGCCCCAGTACACATCGGCGAGGAACTGCTGGAGCGCGCGGTGCAGCATCGGCCCGCGCCAGACCACCGGGGCGTTGCCCGGGGTGAACATGCCGATGGAGATGACCTTCACGCCGTGCGCCGACGGCGGCATGATCATGTTCTCGACCTGGGTCGGCTTGCCGTCCGCGCCGAGCATCCGCGGCACGCTGTGCCCGTAGATGTCCGCGTCCACGACGCCGACCTTGAGGCCGTCGGCGGCCATCGCCGCAGCCAGGTTCACCGTCACCGACGACTTGCCGACGCCGCCCTTGCCGGACGCGACCGCGTAGACCCGGGTCAGCGAGCCGGGCCTGGCGAACGGCACCTCGCGCTCCGCCGTGCCGCCGCGCAGCGAGGAAGCGAGCTCCTTGCGCTGCTCGTCGCTCATCACGTCGAGGGTCACGTCGACCCGCGAGACGCCCTCGACGCGGGCGACCGCGTCCGTCACGTTCTTGGTGATCGTCTCGCGCATCGGGCAGCCTGAGACCGTGAGATAGACCGTGACAGCGACCGCACCGTCAGCATCGATCTCGACCGATTTCACCATGCCGAGTTCGGTGATCGGGCGGTGGATCTCCGGGTCGTTCACTGTCGCCAGTGCTTCAAGCACCGCGTCTTCCGTAGCCATATGGACGATGTTACGGCGCTTGCTGCTACGCGCGAGTAGCCCCCGTCAGCGGTCTTCGTCACTCTCGGCCGCGAACAGGGCCCGGCGGTCGTCCAGGTCCTTCGCGAGGTCCTCCAGCTCGGAGCGGATCCAGTCGCGGGTGGCGACCTCGCCGAGCCCCATCCGCAGCGAGGCGATCTCCCGGGTGAGGTACTCGGTGTCGGCGATGGAGCGCTCGTTCTGCTTGCGGTCCTGCTCGTGGGTGACCCGGTCGCGGTCGTCCTGCCGGTTCTGCGCGAGCAGGATCAGCGGCGCCGCGTACGAGGCCTGGAGCGACAGCATCAGCGTCAGGAAGATGAACGGGTACTGGTCGAACCGCCACTGCTCGGGCGCGAAGACGTTCCACAGCACCCAGACGATGATGACCAGCGTCATCCATACGATGAACCGCCCGGTGCCCAGGAAGCGGGCGATCCGCTCGGAGAACCGGCCGAACGCCTCGGGGTCGTAGTCGGGCAGCATCCGCCGGCGCGGGTCCTTCGGCTGGTCGAGCCGGGAGCGGGGCGGGCGCGCGATGCCCGAGGCACCCACCGGCGCCGTCCTGGTGCGTTCCTCAGCGGCCACCGGCCACCCCCTCCTCGCTGTGGAAATCCGTCTCCCGCCAGTCGTCGGGCAGCAGGTGGTCGAGCACGTCGTCGACCGTCACCGCACCGAGCAGCGAGCCGCTCTCGTCCACGACGGGCGCCGAGACCAGGTTGTACGCGGCCAGATAGCTCGTCACGGCCGACAGCGGGGTGTCCGGGGCCAGGGGGACGAGATCGCTGTCCACGATCGAGCTGACCAGGGCGTACGGCGGATCCCGCAGCAGCCGCTGGAAGTGCACGGTGCCCAGGTATTTGCCGGTCGGCGTCTCGTCGGGCGACCGGCACACGTACACCTGCGCGGCGAGCGCCGGGGACAGGTCCGCCTGCCGGACCCGGGCCAGCGCGTCGGCGACCGTCGCGTCCGGCCGCAGGATGATCGGCTCGGTGGTCATCAGCCCGCCCGCGGTCCGCTCCTCGTACGACATCAGACGCCGCACATCGGCCGCGTCGTCCGGCCGCATCAGCGTCAGCAGCCGCTCCTTGTCCTCCTCGGGCAGCTCGGACAGCAGGTCGGCCGCGTCGTCCGGGTCCATCGCCTCCAGGACGTCGGCGGCGCGCTCCTCCTGGAGCTTGCCGATGATCTCCACCTGGTCGTCCTCGGGCAGCTCCTCCAGGACGTCGGCGAGCCGGTCGTCGTCGAGCGCGGCCGCGACCTCGGCCCGCCGCTTCGGCGACAGGTGGTGCAGCGCGTTGGCCACGTCCGTCGGGCGGAGCCGTTCGAACGTGGCGACCAGGGACTCGGCGCCCTGTCCGTCCTCCTGCAACGAGAACCCGCTGACCGCCGACCACTCGACCGTCAGCGTCTCGCCCTTGCGCCGCAGCGCCCCGCCCTTGCCCTTGCGTACGAAGTACTTGTCGATCTCCCAGTCGCGGCGGGCCGGGAGCTGCTGGACGGAGACATCGAGGACGGTGACCTCCTCGCCGGTCTCCACCAGGCGGACCCGCCGGTCGAGGAACTCGCCGAGCACCAGACGTTCGGTGGGCCGCTGTTCGAAGCGCCGCATGTTGACCACGCCGGTGGTGATGACCTGGCCGGACTCGATCCCGGTCACCCGGGTCATCGGGAGGAAGATCCGGCGGCGGCTGAGCACCTCGACGACGAGCCCGAGCAGCCTCGGCGGCCGGCCGCCGACCCGGAGCATCGCGACCAGATCGCGGACCCGGCCCACCTGGTCGCCGTTGGGGTCGAAGACCGGGACACCGGCGAGGTGCGAGACGAACACCCGGGGGGCGCCTGCCGCCATGGTGCGCCTCCTTCTTCCGTGTACGACTTCACCGGCTGGTCCGTTTGGCAGTCAATCAACCGTTATGACGGGATCAGGCTAGCCCGTACCGCTCCGGGTTGCCCCGGTGGAGCCGTCCGTACGGCTCCCTGCCGGAAGGTGTGCACGGCACAGGTACGCTGCCGTCTGCCACCCCCGCGATGCAGATGAGAGGCAGTGCGCCCGTGACCTCTTCCGTTCCGCCCGTCCGGGCCCGACGCCGGACCGCTCTCGCCGCCCTGCTCTGTGCGGGGCTGGCCGTGACCCTCACGGCGTGCGGCGGCGAGGATCCGGACCAGGGGACCAACGGCGTCGGCAAGCTGGAGGCCGGCCAGATCGAGAAGAAGGCCCAGGGCGCGGCGGACGCCGCCGACGCGGTGCGCCTCGCCGGGACGCTGGTGGTCGGCAAGGGCGGCACGTACAAGCTGGACATGCAGCTCAAGGAGGACGGTGGCACCGGCTCCGTGTCTTCGAAAGACAGCACCTTCGAGCTGCTGCGGATCGGTGACGAGCTCTATCTGAAGGCGGGCTCCGGGTTCTGGAGCCACGAGGAGAAGTCCGGCGGCGACAGCGCGGCGGGCGGCGCGGCCGCGGACAAGCTGGACGACAAGTACGTGAAGGTGCCCCAGGACGACCCCACGTACAAGCAGCTGCGCGGCTTCACGGACAAGGAGACCCTGCTCGACGGCCTGCTCACGCTGCACGGCACCCTCAACAAGGGCGACCGGGAGAAGGTCGGCGCGGCCCGGACCGTCCAGATCATGGGCGGCAAGGGCGAGGGAGGCACGCTCGACGTCTCGCTGGAGGGCACGGCGTATCCGCTGCGGTTCGCGCGCGGCGGTGGCGGGGGGACCGTCATCCTGTCGGACTGGGGCAAGGACTTCGCGCTGGAGGCGCCGGCGCAGGGGGACACGGTCGACTACGGGAAGCAGCTGCCCAAGACCTCGTCCTGACGGGGCGGAACCGCTCCGGCCCGGTCAGTCCTTGTCCTTGCGTCCCCGCTTCAGCAGTCGCGGCAGCCCCGCGGGAACCGGCCGTCGCGTGGTCGCGGGCGTCGGCAGCGGCGCCGCGGCCAGCGAGCCGTCCGGCAGCTCCGTGCGGAACTCGCCGGGCGTCAGCCGCAGTACCCGGCACTCGCGCGCCCACCGCTCGGTCAGCTGCTCGGCGTCCGGTGCGTTCAGCCGCTTGCCCTTGAGCTCGGCGACCGCGGCCTCCCACTCCTCGGAGTGCGGGGCGAGCTGCGTCACGGCGGCCGTCCAGACGATCAGCCGGCCGCCCTTGTCCTTGCTGCGCACGGTCACCTCGGCGGCGGACCCGTCGGTGAGCCCGGCCGGCAGCGGCTGCTCGCCGGGGCCGTCCCCGACCAGATGCGCCGCGCCCTCGTGCCATACGTGCCACAGCGCCCGGGCGGGCCCGGTGCCCCGTACCCAGATCAGGCCCGACTTCTTGGTGGCCTCCTCGACGAGGGCCCGGCCCAGTGGCACGTCAGCGGCAGCAGCAGTCATGCCCGAACTCTATGGGAGGCGCACCGGGGCCGGGTTCAGAGCCAGCCGTTGCGCTTGAGCATGCGGTGGATGGAGAAACAGACCACCCCGATGACGCCCAGCACCATCGGGTAGCCGTACCGCCACTCCAACTCCGGCATGTGGTCGAAGTTCATGCCGTAGACGCCGCAGATCATCGTCGGAACGGCGACGATGGCCGCCCAGGACGTGATCTTGCGCATGTCCTCGTTCTGCGCGACGGTCGCCTGCGCCAGGTTGGCCTGGAGGATCGAGTTCAGCAGTTCGTCGAAGCCGATGACCTCCTCGTGCACCCGCGCCAGGTGGTCGGCGACGTCACGGAAGTACTTCTGGATGTCCGGGTCGATCAGCCGCATGGGCCGCTCGCTCAGCAGCTGCATCGGCCGCAGCAGCGGCGACACGGCCCGCTTGAACTCCAGGACCTCACGCTTGAGCTGGTAGATCCGGCCGGCGTCGGAACCGCGCGGGCTGCCCTTCGCCGGGGTGGAGAAGACCTCGATCTCCACCTCGTCGATGTCGTCCTGCACGGCCCCGGCCACCGCGATGTAGCCGTCGACGACATGGTCGGCGATGGAGTGCAGCACCGCGGACGGGCCCTTGGCGAGCAGCTCCGGGTCGTCCTGCAACCGGTGGCGCAGCGCGCGCAGCGAGCCGTGGCCGCCGTGCCGCACGGTGATGACGAAGTCCCGCCCGGTGAAGCACATCACCTCGCCGGTCTCCACCACCTCGCTGGAGGCGGTGAGTTCGGCGTGCTCGACGTAGTGGATGGTCTTGAAGACGGTGAAGAGCGTGTCGTCGTACCGCTCCAGCTTCGGCCGCTGGTGGGCGTGGACGGCGTCCTCGACGGCCAGCGGGTGCAGCCCGAACTCCCGGGCGATACCGGCGAATTCCTCCTCGGTCGGCTCGTGCAGTCCGATCCAGGCGAAACCGCCCTCCTCCCGCACCTGGAGCATCGCCTCGTGCGGCGTGCGGCAGTTGCCGCTCTCCAGGCGCCGCCCGTCGCGGTAGACCGCGCAGTCGACGACCGCGCTGGAGGCGGACGGGTCACGGGTGGTGTCGTAGGCGTTGTGCAGGGCGTTGCTCTTGCGCAGGGACGGGCGCACGGCGGCGCGCAGGTCGCGGATCATCGACATGGCTGGCTCCTTCACGGAGGGCCGTGGTCGGGCACGTGGAACAGCCCGGAATGGGGACGTGTGCTCACGTCCGCAAAGCGGGCGGCACCGCAGCGGCACGACGACGGCGTTCGCTACAGACAGGCAAAAAAGGAGTGCTCTTCCGTCGTGCGCAAAGCCATGGGCCTCGACCGGGAGGCTCGGGAGGCTTCAGATCACCAGGAGAGATGGAGGGCGGAAGAGCGGTTGGTACTGCACGATCGACTTCGATCCATTGCAGCCCCACCTCCTCCAGCCGGTCCCCCTTGGGGGATGACGTGTCGTCGGGGCTGAGAGCGACGCTTCTGCGTGCTGCCCCGACCAGCGGCCAAGACTATCAGCCGACTGACGGCCAATCCCTTACTTTGCCCGTTCCATACGCGTCCTATGCTCGCGGGATGGGAGAAATTCTTGCTCTGGTCGAGGCCCGGCTGCTGACGGCCCTCGGTGAACCGGACGCGCGCGCGGCGGTGACGTTCCTCGGTACGGACCGGATCGAGGTGCTCCGCTTCGTCGACGGCGATGTGGTGCGCTACGCCACGCTCGGCATGTCGGCGCAGCCGATGGCCGACCCGACCGCGGCCCTCGCCGACCCGGTGAAGGGGCCGCGCGCCGAACTGGTCATCTCCGTACGTGCCGGACTCGCCGACACCGACAAGGTGCTCCGCCCGCTCGCCGTACTGGCGGCCTCCCCGCAGGTCGAGGGGGTGATCGTGGCACCGGGCGCCTCGCTGGAGGTCGGTGAGCCGCTGTGGCCCGGGGCGCCGTTCAGTTCCGTGCTGGTCGCCGAGCCGGGCGGTCTGGTGGAGGACCTGGAGCTGGACGCGCCCATGGAGCCGGTGCGGTTCCTGCCGCTGCTGCCGATGACGAACAACGAGGCCGCGTGGAAGCGGGTCAGGGGTGCGCAGGAGCTCCAGGAACGGTGGCTCTCGCACGGTACGGATCTGCGTGATCCGCTGCGTGGCTCCGTATCGCTGGACTGATCCGCCGCGTGGCTCCGTACCCCCGGGCCGATCCGCGCCGCCGGAGGCACGGGAGAGCCCCGCCGCGCGGCCAGGAGGGGAGCCACGGGCGGGGCTGGTGCGGGGGCGGGGAAGGTCAGTCGGCGAAGACCGTGACGCTGTCCTCGGTCGCGTGCTTCGGCTCCAGCTCCGCCGCCTCGTGAGTCAGCGCCGAACGCCGGATCCAGACGACGATCGCACCGGCCACGGCCGTGACCGCGGCGACCACGAACGGGATGTGGATGTTGCTCCACTCCTCGATCTTCGGTGCCAGATACGGGGCGGCGGCCGCGGCGAACCAGCGGACGAAGTTGTAGCCGGCGCTCGCCACCGGGCGCGGTGCGTCGGACACACCGAGCGCCAGTTCCGTGTAGACGGTGTTGTTCATGCCGATGAAGGCGCCGGAGACGACCGTGCAGACGATGGCGGTGGTGTGGTCGCCGTAGCCCAGGACCAGGAGGTCGACGGCGAGCAGCACCAGCGAGGCGCCGAGCACCTTCAGCGAGCCGAAGCGCTCCTGGAGCCGCGGGGCGACCAGCACCGAGAAGACCGCGAGCAGCAGGCCCCAGGCGAAGAACACCGCGCCCGACTTGTACGGCGTCATGTTCAGCACGAACGGGGTGAACGCCAGGATCGTGAAGAACGAGTAGTTGTAGAAGAACGCCGAGGTCGCCACCGAGGCCAGCCCGCCGTGGCCGAGCGCCTTGATCGGGTCGAGCAGCGAGGTCTTCCTGGCCGGCCTGGGCTGTTCCTTCAGGAACGCCGTGATGCAGATGAAGCCGATGGCCATCAGCGCGGCCGTACCGAAGAACGGGTAGCGCCAGCTGGCGTCACCGAGCAGCGCGCCGACCAGCGGCCCGCAGGCCATGCCGAGGCCGAGCGCCGACTCGTAGAGCAGGATCGCCGCCGAGCTGCCGCCGGCCGCCGCGCCGACGATCACGGCCAGCGCGGTCGACACGAAGAGCGCGTTGCCCAGTCCCCAGCCGGCCCGGAAGCCGACGAGTTCGCCGACCGAGGACGAGGTGCCGGAGAGCGCGGCGAAGACGACGACGAGCGCGAGGCCGGCCAGCAGCGTCTTGCGGCCGCCGATCCGGCTGGAAACGAAGCCGGTGACCAGCATCGCCACGGCGGTGATCAGGAAGTACGAGGTGAAGAGCAGGGACACCTGGCTCGGCGTCGCCTCCAGGCCCTTGGCGATGGACGGCAGAATCGGGTCCACCAGGCCGATTCCCATGAACGCGACGACAGAGGCGCCCGCCGTGGCCCAGACGGCCTTCGGCTGACGCAGGATGCTGCCCGCGCCCTGATCGAACGGATCCTCTCCCTGCATGGGTCTTCTCGCTCTCCACTAGATAGTTGCGATATGCATAGAATAAGTTAGAGAACCTAATGAATGCAAGTCACATCTATTTCCGCAGGTGGAGCCGCACTGCGGACGGGTGATCTTCCTTGACGCGGCGACGGTCCTGGAGGACCGTTGGGCGCTATGAGGGGCGAACCCAGTTGCCCGAAGTGCGGAGGCCGGGTCAGGGCGCCCGGTCTGTTCGCCGACACCTGGCAGTGCGCCGTGCACGGCAGCGTGCAGCCGCTCCAGCCGGTCGTCCCGCCCAGCGTCGAAGCGCTGGGGGTGGTGGTGCGCCGGGCCCGGGTCCCGGTCTGGATGCCCTGGCCGCTGCCGGTGGGATGGCTGTTCACCGGGGTGGCGAGCGCGGGTGACGACCGCAGCGGTGGCCGGGCCACCGCCGTCGCCTGCTCCGGCCCCGGGCCCGTCGGCGGCATCGGCGAACTGCTGCTCGTCACCGAGGAGCTCGGTATCGGGCTCGGCGCGCGCTACGCCGGGATCGACGGCCCCGACCCCGGCCCGAGCCTGGACGTCGAGGGCCCGCCGGACGTCAAGATGCTCGCCGCCGGACGACCCACCCCGCTGTGGAACGTCAAGGGCGCCCCCGCGGACCGGGCGGTCTTCGCGGGCGAGGCGCGCGGAATCTGGCTCTGGGCGATCGTCTGGCCCGAGCAGTCCGGACTCCTGATGTACGACGAACTGGTGCTCGCCGATCTGTGCGAGGCCGGGGACGAGATGGAGCTCGTACCCTGCGGGGCGCTCACTCCCCGGCTGCTCGGCTGAGAGGCTGTCGGGTGACCTCTGATCGGGCAGCCACGCCCTGGCACGCACGCTTCCGGCGTTGCCGAAATGCCCTAGTAGCCCCTTCCCCAAGCTCTCAACTCCGTTCGAGCAGGGGAGGCCCCACCCGAGGACATCCCGGCGCCTTGGAATCGCACGCACCAGGCCGCGTCCGCTTTCCGGTCGAAGGCCAACCGACAGCCTCTGAGGGCCGCGGGAGGGGGTCCGGCGCCCTGCCGCGCGCCGGTTATCCTGGAACGTCCCCTTGACCCGCCCCGAGCACTGGAGTAAGCGTCGTGCGCATCGACCTGCACACCCACTCCACCGCCTCGGACGGCACGGACACCCCCGCGCAGCTGGTGGCGAACGCCGCCGCCGCGGGCCTGGACGTCGTCGCGCTCACCGACCACGACACCGTGCGCGGTCACGCCGAGGCGGCCGCCGCCCTCCCCGAGGGGCTCACCCTCGTCACCGGCGCCGAGCTCTCCTGCCGGATCGACGGCGTGGGCCTGCACATGCTGGCGTACCTCTTCGACCCCGACGAGCCCGAGCTGGCCCGCGAACGCGAACTCGTACGCGACGACCGGGTGCCGCGCGCCCGCACCATGGTGCGCAAGCTCCAGGAGCTCGGCGTGCCAGTCGAGTGGGAGCAGGTCGCCAGGATCGCCGGGGACGGATCGGTCGGCCGGCCGCACGTCGCCACCGCGCTCGTCGAGCTCGGCGTCGTCGAGACCGTCTCCGACGCCTTCACGCCCCAATGGCTCGCGGACGGCGGACGCGCCTACGCCGAGAAGCACGAGCTCGACCCCTTCGGCGCGATCCGGCTGGTCAAGGCCGCCGGCGGCGTCACCGTCTTCGCGCACCCGGCCGCCGTCAAGCGCGGCGAGGTGGTGCCCGAGTCGTCGATGGCGCGGCTCGCTGCCGCCGGGCTCGACGGCATCGAGGTCGACCACATGGACCACGACGAGCCGACCCGGGCCAGGCTGCGCGGGCTCGCCCGCGATCTGGGGCTGCTGACGACCGGGTCCAGCGACTACCACGGCAGCCGCAAGACCATCGGGCTCGGCGAATACACCACCGACCCCGAGATCTACGGCGAGATCACCCGGCGCGCCACGGGAGCCTTCCCGGTGCCGGGCGCCGGCGGGCGCGGCCCCGCGTAACGACGCACGCGTCGGGGCCGGAGCACGGACCCGTACACGTACCGCCGTCCCTCCACCTTCACGTTCCACTTCCACGCATCCGGCCGCCGTCATGGCTTCGGGGTGCGTTCCTTCAGGCCGTTTCTCTCTTCTCGCAAGGCTCACTGTGTTCGACGTCGCCGTCTTCGGATCCCTTTTTCTCACGCTTTTTGTGATTATGGATCCCCCTGGGATCACCCCGATCTTCCTCGCACTCACCGCGGGCCGACCCGCCAAGATGCAGCGCAAAATGGCGTTGCAGGCGGTCGCCGTCGCCTTCGGCGTGATCGCCGTCTTCGGTGTGCTCGGCCAGCAGATCCTCGACTATCTGCATGTCTCCGTCCCCGCCCTGATGATCGCGGGCGGACTGCTCCTGCTGCTGATCGCGCTCGATCTGCTCACCGGCAAGACCGACGAGCCGACGCAGACCAAGGACGTCAATGTGGCGCTCGTACCGCTGGGCATGCCGCTGCTCGCCGGGCCCGGCGCGATCGTGTCGGTGATCCTGGCGGTGCAGCACGCGGACAGCGTGGGCAGCCAGATCTCGGTCTGGTCGGCGATCGTCGCCATGCACATCGTGCTCTGGCTGACCATGCGCTACTCGCTGCTGATCATCCGGGTCATCAAGGACGGCGGCGTCGTGCTGGTGACCAGGCTGGCTGGAATGATGCTCTCCGCCATCGCCGTACAGCAGATCATCAACGGCGTCACCCAGGTCGTCCAGAACGCCTGACGGACCTCCCGGACGCCACAGCGCCCCCGTACGGACCTTCCGTATGGGGGCGCTTCGTCTTTGAGCGTCGTCGTGCGTTACGAAGCCGAGTTTTCGGCCGGGCGGATATAGATGCGGCGGCCCACGGCTGCGGCCTGCTGCACGATCCGGTTGACGGAGGCGGCGTCCACGACGGTGCTGTCCACGGCGGTACCGTCGACATCGTCGAGTCGCATGATCTCGAAGCGCATAGGGCTTCCCTTCGTCTGATCCTCCTGCTGGAGAACTACTGGGAGGACGGGTGACCCGTCCGCAAGGATGAGAGCCCAGGACATCCCTGTCCTGCGCTCCACGATGTGTACAACGGCTTGCTTCCTGCAAACATTCCCTACGCTAAGGAAATTTTTTGGATGTCTAAGTATCAGCAGGTCACCGAGCATGCGCGGGCGACAAGGTCCACGACGAGGCCCGAATGAACGAGGCAGAGATCCGCGAGCGCCTGGACCGCACCAACGAGCTGCTCCAGCGCATGCTCGCCGAGGTATCGAAGACCCCCTCGACCCACGCGATCTTCGTGGACGCGGGCTATGTGTACGCCGCGGCCGGACTGCTCGTCACCGGCACCGAGGACCGCCGCTCCTTCGACCTCGACGCGGAAGGGCTGATCGAGGCCTTCATCGACAAGGCCCGGACGATCTTCGCGGACAGCAGACTGCTCCGTGTGTACTGGTACGACGGAGCCAGGCGGCGCATCCACACCGTCGAGCAGCAGTCCATCGCCGAACTCCCCGACGTCAAGGTCAGACTCGGCAACCTCAACGCCAACAACCAGCAGAAGGGCGTCGACTCACTCATCCGCACCGACCTCGAATCGCTCGCCCGGCACCGCGCCATCAGCGACGCGGCACTGGTCGGCGGCGACGAGGACCTGGTCTCCGCGGTGGAGGCGGCGCAGGGCTACGGGGCCCGGGTGCACCTGTGGGGCATCGAAGCGGGGGAAGGGCGCAATCAGGCCGAACCGCTGCTCTGGGAGGTCGACAGCCAGCGCACCTTCGACCTGGACTTCTGCCGCCCCTATGTCACCAGACGCCCCGTCACCACCTACGAGGACGACACCCCCGCGCCCGCGCGCGAGGACGTCCGCTTCGTCGGCGCACAGATCGCCGCGGCCTGGCTGGCCGCCCGGGGCCGCGAGTCGCTCGCCGACCTGCTGCCCGGCCACCCGTACCTGCCGGGCTCCGTCGACCAGGACCTGCTGGTCGAGGCCGAACGGCTGCTCCAGCACTCGCTGCGCGGCCACGCGCACCTGCGGCGGGCCCTGCGCGACGGCTTCTGGCAGCACCTCCAGTCGCAGTACTGAGCCCGCGCGGCGCAGGGCCTACAGGCTGTCCCAGAAAGCGGCGATCGCGACCGCCGTCTCCTGCGGGCGGTCCGTGTTGGGGGAGTGCTCGGCGCCCGCGATCCGGCTGCGGTGCGCGCCGAGCCGCCGCGCCATGTCGTCGAGCAGCGGCACCGGCCAGGTGTCGTCGCGCTCGCCGGAGAGCACATGGACCGGGAGCGGTACGGCGGCGAGTTCGGCCACCCGGTCCGGCTCGGTCGCCAGCCCGCGTCCGGTGGCGATCAGCTGGGCCGGCCGGTGGCGCAGCCAGCGCCGGCGCAGCGCCTCGCCGTCCGCCGACGCCACCTCCTCCGGCGGGTCGAGGGCGCGCATCGCCTCCCAGACCTGGGCCATGCTCAGCGTCGCGAGCGCGTCGCCGAGGACCTTCACCTTGAGCCGCTGGGCCTCGACGACCTCGGCGGGCCCCGACGACATGAGCGTCAGCGAACGGAACGGCGAGGCGTCGAGCAGCACGGCGGCGCGGGCGATCTGCCCGCCGAGCGAGTGCCCCAGCAGATGCACGGTGCCCGCGCCGTCGAGCGCGGTGGCCTGCGCGAGTACGTCGCGGGCCAACTCGCCCTGTGCGTAGTCCTCCTGACGGTCCGTCCCGTCCGTCTCGTACTGTCCGCGGCCGTCCACGGCGACGGTCCGGTACCCGGCGGCCGAGAGCGGTTCGAGGAGCGCCACGAAGTCCTCCTTGCTGCCCATGTAGCCGGGCAGCAGGAGAGCGGTGCCGCGGACGGCACCGGGCGGCGAGGCGTCCAGCACGGCGAAGTCACCGCGCGAGGTGCGCAGCTGGTGGGCGTGGGCGCAGGGGGGCGGGGTGAAGGTGTGCGGCCGGCTCATGGGACGAGGTTAGACCGACCGGCGATTGGGGGGTGGGAGAAGGAGCGGGGTTGGGTGCGTGCGGCTGCAAGGCGGAGGATTGAGGCAGATGGGGTCTCCCCTGCTCGAGCGCAGTCGAGAGCTCGGGGAAGGAGCCATGGTGATTGACGACAACGCCGCAGGCGCGCGTGCCCAGCCCCGCGACGTCGCCCCCCAATCGCCGGTCGGTCTTATGGCCGTGGCACGTACCACGGGCAGCGGGGGAGGTGCCACGAACGCCGGACGG
This sequence comes from Streptomyces sp. NPDC007164, assembly GCF_040634135.1. Lineage (NCBI taxonomy): Bacteria > Bacillati > Actinomycetota > Actinomycetes > Kitasatosporales > Streptomycetaceae > Streptomyces > Streptomyces sp. NPDC007164. Next base: position 140,052 of record NZ_JBEYFB010000004.1, on the reverse strand, counting down.
GCCCGAGGAGATCCTCGGGCCCGTCCGGCGTTGTCGGCTGCTGCTCAGCCTTCGGTCTTGGCGGCGGCCGCACGCGGCGCCCGGCGCCGGCGCGGCTTCGTCCCGGCCTCCTCGGCGGCCGAGGCCTCGGCCACGGTCTCCGTCTTCGGCTTGGCGGCCGCACGGGTGCGGCGACGCGGCTTGGTCTCGGAGACCGGCTCCGAGATCGGGGCGATCTGGAAGTCGACCTCGTCCTCGGCCGGCCTGACGACACGGGGACGGCGACGCGGCTTGGTCACCGTCTTCGTCTCGGCGACCGGCTCGAAGACCGGGGCGATCTGGAAGTCGACCTCGGTCTCGGCCGGCTTGACCACACGGGCCCGGCGGCGGCGCGGCTTGGTCTCGGCCACTGGCTCGGCCTCGGCCTCGGCCGGCGCGGCCTTGGCCGCCTTCGGCTCCACCACGACCTCGACCACGGCCTCCACCGTGCTCACCACGGCCTCGGCGGCGGCCTCCGCTCCACCGACCCGGGTGCGGCGACGGCGACGCGGCGTACGCGGCTCCGCCGTGGCGTCGCCGGCCTCGGTGGCCGGGGCCGGCACCGCGGCGGCGGACGCCGCGTCGGAGACGGTGGAGCCGCCCCGGGTGCGACGGCGCTGACGCGGCGTGCGCGGCGCGCGCTCCTCGCGGACGGCGGGCGCCGAAGCCGCGGCGGACTTGCGGCCGCGGCCGCCCGTCTCGCCGAGGTCCTCGATCTCCTCGGCCCGTAGACCCGCCCGGGTCCGCTCGGCGCGCGGCAGGACACCCTTGGTGCCGGCCGGGATGTCGAGCTCCTCGAAGAGGTGCGGCGAGGTGGAGTAGGTCTCGACCGGGTCGTTGAACTTCAGGTCGAGCGCCTTGTTGATCAGCTGCCAGCGCGGGATGTCGTCCCAGTCGACCAGCGTGACCGCGATGCCCTTGGCGCCCGCGCGACCGGTCCGGCCGACGCGGTGGAGGTACGTCTTCTCGTCCTCCGGCGACTGGTAGTTGATGACGTGGGTCACACCTTCGACATCGATACCGCGCGCCGCGACATCGGTGCAGACGAGCACGTCCACCTTGCCGTTGCGGAAGGCGCGCAGCGCCTGCTCACGGGCGCCCTGGCCGAGGTCGCCGTGGACCGCGCCGGACGCGAAGCCGCGCTTCTCCAGCTGCTCGGCGATGTCGGCCGCCGTGCGCTTGGTACGGCAGAAGATCATCGCGAGCCCGCGGCCGTTGGCCTGCAGGATGCGGGAGACCATCTCCGGCTTGTCCATCGAGTGGGCCCGGAAGACGTGCTGCGAGATGTTCGCGACGGTCGCGCCCTCGTCGTCGGGCGAGGTGGCGCGGATGTGCGTCGGCTGCGACATGTAGCGGCGCGCGAGGCCGATGACGGCGCCCGGCATCGTCGCCGAGAACAGCATCGTCTGGCGCGTCGCCGGAAGCATCGTGATGATCTTCTCGACGTCGGGCAGGAAGCCCAGGTCGAGCATCTCGTCGGCCTCGTCGAGCACCAGCGAACGGACGTGCGAGAGGTCGAGCTTGCGCTGTCCGGCCAGGTCGAGCAGCCGGCCCGGGGTGCCGACGATCACGTCGACGCCCTTCTTCAGGGCCTCGACCTGCGGCTCGTACGCACGACCGCCGTAGATCGCGAGAACGCGGACGTTGCGCACCTTGCCGGCGGTCAGCAGGTCGTTGGTGACCTGCTGGCAGAGCTCACGGGTGGGGACGACGACCAGCGCCTGCGGCGCCTCGGTCAGCTCCTCGGGCTTCGCCCGGCCGGCCTCGACGTCGGCGGGGACGGTGACGCGCTCCAGCAGCGGCAGACCGAAACCGAGGGTCTTGCCGGTGCCGGTCTTGGCCTGGCCGATGACATCGGAGCCGGAGAGCGCGACGGGGAGCGTCATCTCCTGGATGGGGAACGGGGACACAATGCCGACGGCCTCAAGGGCCTCGGCCGTCTCGGGAAGAATCCCGAGTTCACGAAACGTAGTCAGGGTGCTGCCTCTTCTGTGAGACGCGGCCCGAGGCGAACGCTGGGGGTCGTACCGTGCCGGGGTTGGTCATCCGGCCGTGGATGGGCCGGGTGGCGCGGGACCACTGCCGTCGCTCGAGCGCTCGTGCCGCTGAGGGGGCCCCTCATCTGCGGTCGTACGTGTCGTACGCCCCGCGTGGAGGGCTGTCGGGTCGGAGCCGATCGGGCCACCGACCGGGCATCCTCATTCGTTTTCACCATTTTCACGCCACCGGTACATCCAAAATACTCAGTAGGCGCAATACCACTGTACCCCGGATTCGCGCATGTGTGTTGGGCGAATTCATCGGAACGGTGTGATGTCACCGGCCGGCCAGGCCCTTCCGTCCCCCGCCGGGCGGGCTATTCTGCGCTTCATGGAGACGCCTGACAACGCCACTGAAACCTCCGAACCCACCGGAATCGCCGCCCAGGACTGGGCCACCGCTTCCGCGGAGCCGCAGTACCGGGCAGCGGTCGTGGACCTGCTGGGAGCACTCGCGTACGGGGAGCTGGCGGCCTTCGAGCGGCTCGCCGAGGACGCCAAACTCGCGCCGACGCTGGCCGACAAGGCGGAGCTGGCGAAGATGGCCTCCGCCGAATTCCACCACTTCGAGCGGCTGACCGACCGGCTGACCGCGATCGACGTGGAGCCGACCGGCGCCATGGAGCCCTTCGCCAAGGCGCTCGACGACTTCCACCGCCAGACCGCGCCGTCGGACTGGCTGGAGGGCCTGGTCAAGGCATACGTCGGCGACTCGATCGCCAGTGACTTCTACCGGGAGGTCGCGGTCCGGCTCGACTCGGACACCCGCTCCCTCGTGCTGGCCGTGCTCGACGACACCGGACACGGCGAGTTCGCCGTCGAGAAGGTGCGCGCCGCGATCGAGGCGGACCCGCGAGTCGGCGGCCGGCTGGCACTCTGGGCGCGCCGGCTGATGGGCGAGGCGCTCTCCCAGGCCCAGCGGGTGGTCGCCGACCGCGACGCGCTGTCGACGATGCTCGTCGGCGGCGTGGCGGACGGCTTCGACCTGGCCGAGGTCGGACGGATGTTCTCGCGGATCACCGAGGCGCACACCAAGCGGATGGCCGCGCTGGGACTGGCCGCGTAGCCGGATCATCGGGGCCGGCCCGCCGGGCCGGCCTCAGGCCGCCGCTGATCGGCTCAGCGGGCGGCTGCGGGGGCGGATCAGCAGCGAGAGCGTCACGGCCCCGACCAGCGCAGAGCCGACCAGCGTGGCCACGACATGGCCCGGACCCAGCACCGAGTACATGAGATACGCGCCGAACAAACCTCCCAGGGCGCCGGTGGTGAAGACGGCACGGCGGGACGGGAGCCGGTCCGGCAGCGAGCGGAGCGCCAGCCAGGCGAGGGCGAGTCCGAGCAGTACGGAGCCGAGCGGTTCCAGGATCACAGATGATCACCTCGCGAGTTGCGGGGCGGCTAGGGCCTCTCCGGCAGGTCAGGCCCTAAATCGGTCGTTAGCGGTCCTACCCGGGGGTTGCGGAACGCAACCCTCCTGGGCACAGGCTTCACACAGGGATCGTCGGCGCCGGCCGGAACGAGGAGCGGCCCGGTGGGTAATCCCACCGGGCCGCTGCCTCGGTCACTGCTTGAGAGCGTGCTGCACTACAGCGCGCCGAACCCCACCCGACGGGTGCTGGGCTCGCCGATCTCCACGTAAGCGATCCGGTCGGCCGGCACCAGGACCTTGCGGCCCTTCTCGTCCGTGAGGCTGAGCAGCTGCGCCTTACCGGTGAGAGCCTCGGTGACCGCGCTCTCGACCTCTTCGGCGGAAAGCCCGCTCTCCAGAACGATCTCCCGGGGCGTGTGCTGCACCCCGATCTTGACCTCCACGGCTATGTCCCTCCGACGGTCAGTCCCTGCGCGGTGAGCCGCGCCGTACGCAGCACACATTAGCCCGCTGAGGGGGACCGCCTGTGGCCGGTGGGCAACGCCCGCAGCGAACACGGGCGCGGCCGCGCCGGGCGGCCCGCGTCAGTGCTGATCGATGCCATGCAGCGGGAAGCCCGCGATGCCCCGCCAGGCCAGCGACGTGAGCAGCTGGACCGCGGTGTCGCGCGGAATGGCCGAACGGCTGGAGAGCCAGTAGCGGGCGACCACCTGGGAGACACCGCCCAGGCCGACCGCGAGCAGCATCGACTCGTCCTTGGACAGCCCCGTGTCACCGGCGATGACGTCGGAGATCGCCTCGGCGCACTGCAGCGAGACCCGGTCGACGCGCTCGCGCACCGCCGGCTCGTTGGTCAGGTCGGACTCGAAGACCAGCCGGAAGGCGCCGCCCTCGTCCTCCACGTATGCGAAGTACGCGTCCATGGTCGCCGCGACCCGCAGCTTGTTGTCGGTGGTCGACGCCAGGGCCGTACGGACCGCCTGCAGAAGCGATTCGCAGTGCTGGTCGAGAAGGGCCAGATAGAGCTCCAGCTTGCCCGGGAAGTGCTGGTAGAGCACCGGCTTGCTGACCCCGGCCCGCTCGGCGATGTCGTCCATCGCGGCGGAGTGGTAGCCCTGCGCCACAAAGACTTCCTGCGCGGCGCCCAGCAGCTGATTGCGTCGGGCGCGGCGAGGCAGGCGAGTGCCTCGCGGGCGCGCCGCCTCGGTCTGCTCGATGGCTGTCACGCCGCCTCCCAAATTTGTGATCGGACACAGCTTTTCCGTGCACGCTGCGCCGTACAGCCATCGTACTTTTGGGTAACCCGGGTATGCGCGGCGCGGACGCAGAATTTCATGGACCGGACGGCTGCGGTAGCCACAGATTCCTCGGCCGCCGGAACAAATCAGGTTGTATCAGCGGTATTCGTCCTCATCCTGTGCGACGACTCGGGCCTGCTCCGCCGCATCCGCCTCGTCGGCACCGTTCCGGTCGATCTCGGTGAGCGGTTCGTCGCTCCGCTGCTGGAGATCGGCCCGCTGCTCGGCGGCGTCCGCCCGGGGCGTCTCCTGGTCGGGTTCGTCGGGCTGGATGTCCTCGAAGGTCTCCGGGTCGCTGGGGTCGACCGTCATGGTGACTCCCTTCCTTGCTTCGAGCCTAGGAGCTGCGCCCGCGGGCCGCTACGCGGTCTGTGACCGCGAACACATGAATCAGGGTGTGATCGTCTCGTAACATTGCCGCATGTCTTCGACCGAGCTGCCGGGAGTCCGTGCCGTCGCCGCCGCGGTGTCCCCCGCGGTGGGCACCGTCGGGGTCGCGGAGGGGGAGGAGCTGCGCGCCGTCGCGTTGCCCGGGCTGACGCTGACCGTCCGGTCCCGGCCGCCGGAGCGGACCGGACTGCCGCCCGCGCTCTATGTGCACGGGCTCGGCGGCTCCTCGCAGAACTGGTCGGCGCTGATGCCGCTGCTCCAGGACGCGGTGGACGGCGAGGCCGTCGACCTGCCGGGCTTCGGCGACTCCCCGCCCCCGGACGACGGGAACTACTCGGTCACCGGGCATGCCCGTGCCGTGATCCGGTTCCTCGACGCGGGCGGGCGGGGCCCGGTACATCTGTTCGGCAATTCGCTCGGCGGTGCCGTGGCCACCCGGGTCGCCGCGGTCCGTCCCGACCTGGTGCGCACCCTCACCCTCGTCTCGCCCGCGCTCCCGGAGCTGCGGGTGCAGCGCTCCGCCGTGCCGACCGGGCTGCTCGCGGTGCCCGGGGTGGCCGGCCTGTTCGCCCGCCTGACCAGGGACTGGTCGGCGGAGGACCGCACCCGCGGGGTGACCGCGCTCTGTTACGGCGATCCGGGCCGCGTCTCCGAACCGGGCTTCCGCGCCGCGGTGGCCGAAATGGAGCGCCGGATGGAGCTGCCGTACTTCTGGGACGCGATGGCGCGCTCGGCACGTGGCATTGTCGACGCGTACACGCTCGGCGGTCAGCACGGACTGTGGCGCCAGGCCGAGCGGGTGCTCGCACCGACCCAGCTCGTGTACGGCGGACGGGACCAGCTCGTCTCGTACCGGATGGCACGCAAGGCGGCCGCGGCCTTCCGGGATTCACGGCTGCTGACGCTGCCCGACGCGGGGCATGTGGCGATGATGGAGTACCCGGAGGTGGTCGCCCAGGCCTTCCGGGAACTGCTCGACGAACGCGGCGGGAGCTGATCCGGGGCGTGGGACGACATAGTCGAAAGGGCCCCAAACCCTCGGGGCCCGACATCGAGGCCGCCGCCGCGAGCGCGGGTGGCGACCGCGAGGGCACCCGGCAGCCGGGCCCCGGCAACGGCCGGCGCCGGAGGGCGGTGGACGCGCCGGGAAGCCCCGACGGGCACGCCCCGTTCCAGCAGGCCGGACACGTCCGCGGCGGCCACCCCGAGCAGCATGAACCCGGCGGCGGCTGGGGGACCGGGCCGCAGCCCCGGTTCCGGGCCGAGGACCACCGGACCGCTGGGCGGCCGGCCTCGGCCCAGCCGCAGGGGGTGCCCCGGCAGCAGTCGGGGACCGGCACCCGGCCGCTGATACCGGGACCGCGGCGCGAGTTCGTCGAGGCGTTCGACTCGGCGCCCGCACCGCCGGCCCCGCCCGCACCGCGTGGGCCCTCCGTCCCGCCGGCCCGCCCCGCCGATCCGTACGCCCCGGCAGCCGAGGGGGACGGCCGGCCGCCCGGCGGCACCGGTGACCCGGCACCCGCCAGGGACGGCAGCGACGGCAACGACGGCAAGGGCGCCAGGGACGGCCACGACGGCAAGGGTGCCAAGGACGGCAAGGGCGCCAAGGGGCGCACCTTCACCGGGATCGCGGCCGCCGCGGTGACCACGGTGCTCGCGGTGGTGGTGGCCGGGCAGGTCGCCCAGGACAACGGCGGCGGGACCACCGCCGCGCAGCCCGCGGGCGTCGACCGGGAAGGCCCCGACGGCACCTCCCGCTCGGACGACCGGGAGACCCCGAAGGCGGTGCGGGTCAAGCCGCTCTCGTACGAGCAGAAGATGGCCAAGGCCTATCCGCTCGCGCCGAAGCTGAAGGCTTCGGGGAAGTTCGAGGCGGTTCCGGGTACGGCGAAGGCCCCGGGCAGGGGACACAGGTACAAGTACCGGATCGACGTGGAGAAGGGCCTCGGTCTCGACGCCGCGCTGTTCGCCAGGGCCGTCCAGGAGACGCTCAATGACGACCGCAGCTGGGCGCACGACGGGGCGATGACCTTCGAGCGGATCTCCTCCGGCGACCCCGACTTCGTGATCACCCTGGCCAGCCCCGGGACCACCGGCGAGTGGTGCGAGAAGTCGGGTCTGGACACGACGGTGGACAACGTCAGCTGCGACTCCGCCGCGACCGAGCGCGTGATGATCAACGCCTACCGCTGGGCACAGGGGTCCTCGACCTTCGGTCCGGACAAACTCTTCGCCTACCGCCAGATGCTGATCAACCATGAGGTCGGTCACCGGCTGGGGCACAACCATGTGAGCTGCGGCACGCCCGGCGCCCTCGCCCCGGTGATGCAGCAGCAGACCAAGTCGCTGAACATCGACGGAATCAAGTGCCGTCCCAACGCCTGGGTGCATCCGCCCAGTTGATCCGGGAAGAGGCGGCCCCGCAGGTGTGACGGGCCGCCTCCCGGGCCCGCCGGGCCCCGTGGCCGTACGTGGAACCGGCACACGCATGCCCACAGGCTGTCCGAATGGCGAGACCACTGTCTCAATTCGCGTTGACATCCCCTGGGCGGTGAACCATATTTCTCGGCATGTCACACAGCCCCGTCCTCCCCGATCGCGCAGTCATAGAGCTGGCGCTCATCGGTGTGACCGGGCACAGTGTCGCCGACATCGACTGTTGCTGACGCCTGCCCGAGCGCGCGTCCGCCCGCGGCCCGAGCCCTGAACGGGCCGGGCCGCCACGCATGACCGCCGCGCCGGGCGCATTCCGTCCGCAGGCGCGGCAGTTCGCTGTTTCCGGTCACCTTCTCCACCCATCGACCGGCTGTGTGCACTCGCTCTCGTCGCTGCCTGCACGGAACCATTCCGTCCCGTTTTCTCCAGGCAGTACACCCGAGAGGTCATCTTCCGATGCGTCAACCGTCCGTCATATCGCGCCGCGTGGCCGCGGCCACCGCAGTACTCGTCGTGGCGGCGGGTGCCGCGGCCTGCGGACCCGAGGACAACAAGGGCGGCGACGGCAGCTCCGGCGCGGCGGGCAAGCCGCAGAAGGGCGGCACGCTCACCGTCCTCAACAGCAAGCCGCAGGAGGACTTCGACCCCGCGCGGCTCTACACCTCCGGCGGCGGCAACGTCCCGTCCCTGGTCTTCCGCACGCTTACCACCCGCAACCGGGAGGACGGCGCCGCCGGCGCGAAGGTCGTCCCCGACCTCGCGACCGACCTGGGCACGCCCAGCAAGAACGCCACCGTGTGGACGTACACCCTCAAGGACGGCCTGAAGTACGAGGACGGCACCGCGATCACCAGTGCCGACATCAAGTACGGCATCGAGCGCTCCTTCGCCGCCGAGCTCTCCGGCGGTGCGCCCTACCTGCGCGACTGGCTGATCGGCGGCGCCGACTACCAGGGCCCGTACAAGGACAAGAAGGGCCTCGACTCGATCGAGACGCCCGACGCGAAGACGATCGTCTTCCACCTCAACAAGCCGGAGGGCGAATTCCCCTTCCTGGCCACCCAGACCCAGACCACCCCGGTGCCCAAGGCCAAGGACAACGGCACCAAGTACGAGGAGCACCCGATCTCCTCGGGCCCGTACAAGGTCGTCAAGAACGAGGGTGACGGCGAGCGTCTGGTCCTGGAGCGCAACCCGCACTGGTCGGCGTCGACCGACGAGGAGCGCAAGGCGTACCCCGACCGGATCGACGTGCGCTCCGGGCTCGACTCCGCCGTCATCAACCAGCGGCTGTCCGCCTCGCAGGGCGCGGACGCCGCCGCCGTCACCACCGACACCAACCTGGGCCCGGCCGAGCTGGCCAAGGTCACCGGCGACAAGAAGCTCGCTTCCCGCGTCGGCACCGGCCACTTCGGCTACACCAACTACATCGCCTTCAACCCGAAGGTGAAGCCCTTCGACAACCCGAAGGTGCGCCAGGCGATCTCGTACGCTGTCGACCGCTCCTCCGTGGTCAACGCGGCCGGCGGCTCCTCGCTCGCCGAGCCCGCCACCACCTTCCTGCCCGACCAGGCGGCCTTCGGCTACACGCCGTACGACCACTTCCCGGCCGGCAAGAACGGCGACCCGGCCAAGGCCAAGGAGCTGCTGAAGGAGGCCGGCTACCCCAAGGGGCTGACCGTCACCCTCACCCACTCCAACGACAAGGACTTCGCCACCAGCCCGGAGATCGCCACCGCGCTCCAGGAGGCGCTGAAGAAGGCCGGCATCACCGTCAAGCTCCAGGGACTGGAGAGCAACGACTACTCCGACACGGTCTACAACCTGAAGAGCGAGCCCGGCTTCTTCCTCGGCGGCTGGGGCGCCGACTGGCCGTCCGGCGGCCCGTTCTTCGCGCCGATCTTCGACGGGCGCCAGATCGTCAAGTCCGGCTACAACTTCAACTCCGGTCAGCTGAACGACCCCGCGGTCAACAAGGAGATCGACGAGATCAACAAGCTGACCGACCTGGACGCCGCCGCGAAGCGCTGGGGCGCGCTCGACAAGAAGGTCGGTGAGCAGGCACTGACCGTGCCGCTGTTCCACCCGGTCTACAAGCGTCTGTACGGCGAGTCCGTCAAGAACGTCGTGATCAGCGACTGGACCGGCGTGCTCGACATCTCGCAGGTCGCGGTCAAGTAGTCATGGCAGAAGCACTTCCGGTCGAGGAGGCGGGGGCCGTGAAGGTCCCCGCCTCCGGGGCCCATCCGTTCTGGCGGCGGCTGCGCGCCCGGCGCTCGGCCCTCGTGGCGGCCGCGATCGTCGCCCTGCTGGTCCTGGCCGCGCTCGCCGCCCCGCTGCTCGCGGGCATCGAGGGCCAGGACCCCACCACGTACCACCCGGATCTCGTCGACTCCGCCTCCGGCGGGGTGCCCATCGGCTCCTTCGGCGGGATCAGCGCCGAGCACTGGCTCGGCGTCGAACCGCTCACCGGACGCGACCTGTTCGCCCGCATCGTGTACGGCGCCCGGGTCTCGCTCGGCGTCGCGCTCGGCGCCACCCTGCTCCAGGTGATCATCGGCGTCGGCATCGGGCTCGCGGCCGGGCTCGGCAACCGCTTCGTCGACCAGGCGCTCAGCCGGGTCACCGACGTCGTGGTCGCGCTGCCCGTCATGGTGACCGCGCTCGGCGCGCTCGCCGTCGTACCCACCAGCTTCCCCCGCCCGGTCCTGATCGCGGTGATCATCGGCCTGGTCGGCTGGTCCGGAACATCGAAGATCGTGCGCGCCCAGACGCTCTCGCTGAAATCCCGCGACCACGTCGCCGCAGCCCGGCTCAGCGGCTGGGGCTCCTGGCAGATCGCCAGGCGCGAACTGCTGCCCGCCCTCGCCGCCCCCATCATCACCTACGCGGTGCTGCTCTTCCCGTCCAACATCGTCGTCGAGGCGGCCCTGTCCTTCCTCGGCGTCGGCATCAAGCCGCCCACGCCGTCCTGGGGACAGATGCTCAGCGACGCCGACACCTGGTACCAGGCGGCACCCACCTATCTGCTGATCCCCGCCCTGCTGCTCTTCGTCACCGTGCTGGCGCTGACCGTCCTCGGCGAGGGCGTACGCACCGCACTCGACCCGCGCGCCGAGTCCCGGCTGCGGATCGGCACCGGACGGAAGAAGGAGGCCGACGCGTGAAGTGGTTCCTGCTCAGACGCCTCGGCGGGGCACTCTTCGTGCTGCTCGCCCTCAGCGTCGTCGTCTACGCCGCCTTCTACGTGGCCCCCGGCAATGTCGCGCAGATCGCCTGCGGTCCGCGCTGCTCGCCCGCACAGGTGGCGCAGGTCAGTGAACAACTGCACCTGGGCGACCCGCTGTACATGCAGTACTGGCACTTCCTCCAGGGGCTCTTCGCCGGTCACGACTACTCGACCGGCACCGGGGTGCTGCACTGCCAGGCCCCCTGCCTGGGGCTCTCGTACCAGAGCGACCAGCAGGTCACCGAGCTGATCCTGGCCAAGCTCCCGGCCACCGCCTCGCTCGCCGTCGGCGCCTTCGTGCTGTGGATGCTGCTCGGCGTCGGCACCGGACTGCTCTCGGTGTGGCGGCGCGGCCGGCCGACCGAGCGCATCCTCACCTGGATCACCCTGGCGGGCATGGCGACCCCGGTGTTCGTCATCGGACTGCTGCTGATCATCGTCCTGGTGACGGCGCTCCAGATCCTGCCGTTCCCGGACTACGTACCGCTCACCGAGGACCCCGAGCAGTGGGCCTGGAACCTGCTGCTGCCCTGGATCTCACTGGCCCTGGTGTCCGCGGCCCCGTACGCCCGGATGACCCGGGCCTCCATGATGGAGACCCTGGCCGAGGACCATGTGCGCACCTTCAGGGCGTACGGGGTCAGTGAGCGGGCGCTCGTCGGGCGGCACGCGCTGCGCGGTGCGCTGGCGCCGGTGATCGCGCTCGGCGCACTCGACATCGGCTCGATGTTCGGCGGCGCCGTCCTCACCGAGTCGCTCTTCGGGATTCCGGGCGTCGGCCGTGAACTCGTCGACGCCGTGAAGCACGTGGACCTCCCGGTGGTCGTCGGACTGGTGCTGGTCACCGGATTCTTCGTGGTCCTCGCCAATGCCGTCGCGGACATTCTCCAGGCGATGGCCGACCGACGGGTGGTACTGGCATGAGCCTGGTCGAAGTCTCCGATCTCTCGATCTCGTTCGGCGACGTACGGGCCGTGGACGGGCTGTCGTTCTCGCTGGAGGCGGGCGGCGCCCTCGGCGTGGTCGGCGAGTCCGGCTCCGGCAAGAGCGCCTCGGCGTACGCCCTGCTCGGACTGCACCGGGGGACCGGCGCGAAGGTCGGCGGCTCCATCCGGGTCGCCGGGGTGGACGTGAGCGCCGCGGACGACGCGGAACTGCGGGCGCTGCGCGGCGCCAGGGCCGCGATGGTCTTCCAGGACCCGCTGTCCTCGCTGGACCCGTACTACGCGGTCGGCGACCAGATCGCCGAGGTGTACCGGGTGCACAACCGGGCCTCCCGCCGGGCGGCGCGGGCGCGGGCGGTGGAGGTGCTGGACCGGGTCGGGATTCCCGACGCGGCACGGCGCTCCCGGTCGAGGCCGCACGAGTTCTCCGGCGGAATGCGCCAGCGGGCACTGATCGCCATGGCGCTGGCCTGCGAGCCCCAGCTGCTCATCGCCGACGAGCCGACGACCGCCCTGGACGTCACCGTCCAGGCGCAGATCCTGGACCTGCTCCACGATCTGCGCCGCGAGACGGGCATGGGGCTGCTGCTGGTCACCCACGACGTGGGCGTGGCGGCGGAGTCGGTCGACGAGGTGCTGGTCATGCAGTCGGGCCGGGCGGTGGAGCGGGGGCCGGTGCGCGAGGTGCTGGTGGCACCGCGCGAGCCCTACACGAAGGCGCTGCTGTCCGCGGTGCCCCGGGTGACGGAGCCGCGCGTCCCGTCCGATACGGCGGCGGACGACGGCGAGGTGCTCGTCGAGGCCGTCGACGTCCGGCAGGTGTTCGGCAGGGGGAAGTCCGCCCTCGCCGCCGTCGACGGGGTCTCCCTCGCCGTCCGGCGCGGCGAGACCCTCGGCGTCGTCGGGGAGAGCGGCAGCGGCAAGACCACCCTCGGGCGGATGCTCGTCGGACTGCTGGAGCCCACCTCGGGGCGGCTCACCCGCGACGCCCGGGTGCAGATGGTCTTCCAGGACCCCGTCTCCTCCCTGAACCCCCGCCGCTCCATCGGTGAGTCGGTCGCGGACCCGCTGCGCGCCTCCGGGCAGCGCGACGGGGCCGCGATCAGGGCGCGGGTGCGGGACCTGCTGACCCGGGTCGGGCTCGACCCGGACAGCTACGACCGCTACCCGCACGAGTTCAGCGGCGGACAGCGCCAGCGCGTCGGAATCGCGCGGGCACTGGCCGCCGAGCCGGAGCTGATCGTCTGCGACGAGGCGGTCTCCGCGCTCGACGTGACGACCCAGGCCCAGGTGACCGCCCTGCTCGCGGAACTCCAGCGGGAGCTGGGCCTCGCCCTGGTCTTCATCGCGCACGACCTCGCCGTCGTACGGCAGGTCAGCGACCGGGTCGCCGTCATGCGGCAGGGCCGGATCGTGGAGGAGGGCGAGGTGGACCAGGTGTACGGCGACCCGCGGGACCCGTACACCAAGCAACTGCTGGCGGCCGTTCCCGCGCTCGATCCGGCGCTCGCGGCGGTGCGCCGCGCGGCCCGCAAGGAGCTGGCCGCTGCCTGACCCTGAGTGACCGTTCACTCCCATAGCGCGACAGAACGCCATCGGGGTGGGAAAGTTACGACGGTTCACCCCTTTCGGTGGCGCGACGGACAACCGTCCGTCGCGCCACCGGCGTATCCGCTTACGGTCGTCCCGCTGTGAGCCGCCATTCCAACGGCGGCCGCCCACAAGGGAGATCGGGGGTGTACTCGTGCGGATCGGACTGCTCACCGACGGTGGATACCCGTATGCGAACGGTGAGTCCGGGCTCTGGTGCGACCGCCTGGTGCGCGGGCTCGCCCAGCACGAGTTCGATCTCTTCGCGCTGAGCCGCTCCGCCGAACAGGAGGAGCGGGGCTGGGTGCCGCTCCCGATCCAGGTCGGCCGGGTGCGGACGGCGCCGCTCTGGACGGCCGACGAGGACGTGCCGGGCACCCGGGCCCCCAGAAGGCTGCTCGCCCGGATGGTGACCGGCGGCCACGCCCGCCCGTACGGACGGCGCGAACGGCAGCGCTTCACGGCCCACTTCACGGCTCTCGCGGCCTCGGTCTGCGCGGCGGGCGCGGCGGGCGGCGAGGACGACGCCGCGGGCGGGGAAGCGGGCGCCGGCGGGTCGGGCGGCGATGGGCGTACGTCCGTGGCCGCGGACGCGCGGTTCACCCAGGGCCTGTACGGTCTCGCCGAACTCGCCCGTGAACGCGGCGGGCTCACCGCCGCCCTCCGCTCCGAGACCGCTGTGCGGGTGCTCGAAGCGGCCTGCCGCGCCCCCGGCACCGGGCGCACCGTCCAGACCGCCACCGTCCCCGACCTCCTCGCCTTCGCCCGGGAGCTGGACCGGGTGCTCCGCCCGCTCTCGTTCGACTGGTACGACGAGGAGGGCCTCGGCGCGGTCGACCTCTGTCACGCGACGTCCGGTGGCGCCGCTCTGCCGGGTCTGCTGGCCAAACGCTTCTTCGGGGTGCCGCTGCTGGTCACCGAGCACGGCGTGCACCTGCGGGCGCACTACCTCGCGGCGACCGGCGCCGAGCTGAACGCGCCGGTGCGCGCCCTGCTCGCCGGCTTCCACGGGCGGCTCGCCACCGAGGTGTACCGGCAGGCCGCCGTCGTCACACCGGGCAACACCCACGTCCGCCGCTGGCAGGAGAGGTGCGGCGCCGAGCGGGAGAAGCTGCGCACCGTCCACCCCGGCATGGAGTCCGAGCGCTTCGCGGCGCTGGGGGAGAGCGGCGACAGCGGCCCCGACGACACCCTGGTCTGGGTCGGCCGGGTCGAGCCCGCCAAGGACCTGATCGCGCTGCTGCACGCCTTCGCGGAGGTACGGAAGGACGAGCCGGACACCCGGCTGAGGATCATCGGCGCCCCGGCACCGGGCCCGGCAGGCGCCACCTACCTCGCGCACTGCCGGGCGCTCGCCGCCCAGCTCTTCCCCGACGAGGCCACGGACGCGCACGCCGTCGGCGACAACCCGGTCTCCTTCGAGGACATCGGCGGGGCCGAGGTGCCCGAACTCCCGGACGCCTACGCGGCGGGCGGGGTCGTCGTTCTCTCCAGCGTGATGGAGGGCTTTCCGACCGGTCTCGTCGAGGCGATGTTCTGTGGCCGGGCCACCGTGTCCACGGACGTCGGAGCGGTCGTCGAGGTCATCGGCGGCACCGGACTCGTGGTGCCCCCGCGCAACCCCCGGGCGCTGGCCGACGCCTGTCTCGCGCTGCTGCGGGACCCCGAGCGCCGTGCACGGCTCGGGGCGGCGGCGCGCGCCCGCGCACTCGAACTCTTCACCGTCGAACAGAACCTCGCGGCATTTCGCGGCATTTACCTGGAGCTGATCTCGCACGCCCCGGTGCGCAGGGAGGCCGAAGCGGTGGACACCGACGGCGGACCGCGTCCGTTCGCCACCCCGCCCGAGGCGCACGTCCTGGGCCCGTGGCCGGCCCCGGGCGCCGCCCCGGCCGGCCACACGCCCAGCTGGGCCGCCGCCGGCCCCCGGACCGTCTGCGCGGGAGCGCGGGGAGCGGGTGGCGGCGATGCGTGAACAGGGGCAGGGACAGGAGCCGGGGCAGGGACAGGAGCCGGCCGGGCCGGGACGCGGCGGACCGGAGCGGTCCGAAGCGGCCGACGACGATCACGGAGGAACCACCATGGGCCGCCCGACCGAGGTGTCCGACGCACCCGCCGCACCGAGCACCGGCGGAAGCTGGGACCTCCGCTCCCGGGCCCTGGTCTCCGGACCGCCCGCCGCCGGGGAGCCGGAGCCGGAGCCGGAACCGGAACTGCGGCAGGATCCGGTACCGCAGCGGGGACCGGAGCCGCAGCCGAAACCGGAGCCGCGGCAGGATCCGGAGCTGCGGCAGGATGCGGAGCCGCGGCGGGACCCGGTGGACCCGGCGGACCCGGCGGACCCGGCGGGCGCCGCCGGTCCTTCCGGGGCGCCCGCCCGCGCCCCCGAGATCGCCCGCACCGCATCCGCGCGCCGGCCCGGTGCCTCGCGCCGTGGCCCCGCCGACCCGGTGAAGTCACTGATGCACCGGCACCGCGAGCTGTGCGAGCGGGCCGTCGATCCGCTGGAGGTCGCCGCCGGGCTCGAAGCCCATGGCGTCACCGACCGCACCGCCGCCCGCTACCGGCACCGCGACGTCTTCTCGCTCGCCGAGGAACTGTTCGCACGGGTACCCGGCGTGGCCAAGGACCCCGCGCCCGGCCCCGAAGCGCCGGAGCGCGACATCGCGACCCGCGCCGCCTGGTCGCTCCGCGCGCTGCTGCCGGGCGCCGCCTGCGTCGCGACCGCCGGCGCACTCAGGCTCACCGAGGGAACGCTCGACGGCCGGACCCGGCTCACCATCGCCCTGGCCGGGGCGCTCCTCGCCGTCGTCGGGCTCGCGCTCGCGCTGCGCAGCGGCCCCCTGCACGCCGGGGGCCGCTCCTCGGGCGCCGCCCGGGTGTACGTCTGCTGGCTCCTCGGCTACGTCCTGTACGGCGAACCGCTGCTCGGCCAGGTGCTCAGCGGCGGCCCCGACGGCCCCTGGCACATCACTCCCGCACCGCTGCTGGGCCTGGCCCTCGCGCTCGCCCCGGCCACCTGGTGCGCCCACCTCTTCTCCGTACACGCGCAGCGCAGACTCATCGGCAGCCGCGCGCTGGAGGAGTTCGCCGCGGGCGTGCGCCCCCTGCTGTTCGGGGCGGTCGCGCTACATCTTTGCGCCCTCGCCGGTCTGCTGTACCTCGCGCACCTGGGGTACGGGGGCGGCGGAGCGTTCGCCGGGGCGGCCGCGCTCGGGGTGCTGCTCCTGCTGGCCCGGCTGCTGACCGTGCACGGGTTCCCCGAGCTCGCGGTCGGCGGACTCGCCTTCGCCTGTGCGGCCGAGGCGCTGGCCCCCGCGCTGGTCCTGGCCGGGCGGCTGCCCGGTCTGCACTTCCTCGCCCGCCCCCTCGACCTTCTCGTCATGACGTCCGGCACCGGATCCGTACCCGCCATCGCGTGCGGAGGAGCCGCGCTCGGGCTGCTTGTCGCAGCCACCGTCGTCCTCTCCCGGGCGTCCGCCCACACCACCGCCCGGCCGGTCTACGAAGGCCCGGCCGTCGCGTAACCACAGCCGTACCACTGCCATCGCACGCCCCGCGGAGCCGACGCCGCGGGTCATTGCCCAACCGCACCTCACTTCTCAAGGAGACACCGGACATGACCCCCCAATCCCCTTCACCGGCAGCTCGCCGTCGGCGCCGAGGGGGCGCGCGATGAGGGTGCTGCTGCTCGGAGCCAACGGATTCCTCGGCCGGTTCGTGGCCGACCGCCTGCTCGCCGACCCCGCCGTGCACCTCACGGCGCTCGGCCGCGGCGACGACGCCGACGTACGGTTCGACCTCGCCAGCGGCAGCCCCGGAGCGCTGACCCGCTTCCTGGACGCCGTCCACCCCGGAGTGGTCGTCAACTGCGCGGGCGCCACCCGCGGCGGGGCCCGCGACCTCACCCGCCACAACACCGTCGCCGTCGCCACGGTCTGCGAGGCGATGCGGCGCAGCGGCTGCACGGCCCGGCTCGTCCAGGTCGGCTGCTCCTCGGAGTACGGGCCCTCGCAGCCCGGCTCGTCCACCGCCGAGGACGCCGTCCCGCGCCCCGGCGGCCCGTACGGCGTCAGCAAGCTCGCCGCCACCGAACTCGTCCTCGGCTCCGGCCTCGACGCGGTCGTGCTGCGGGTCTTCTCCCCGGTCGGTCCGGGCACCCCGGCCGGATCCCCGCTCGGCAGGCTCGCCGAGGCGATGCGCCGGGCCATGCAGTCCGGCGACGGCGAGCTGAAGCTCAGCGGCCTCGGCGTGCAGCGCGACTTCGTGGACGTACGCGATGTCGCCCGCGCCGTGCACGCCGCCTCGCTCTCCGCCGCCCAGGGCGTCGTCAACATCGGCACCGGCCGCGCCGTGCGCCTGCGGGACGCGGCCGCCGTACTCGCCAGGGTCGCCGGATACGCCGGCGCGCTCCATGAGCTCGACGCGCCCCCGCCCCGGCTGCCCATCGGCGCCCCGCGCACCTCGACCGAGTCGGTCATCGAGCACCTCTCGGCGACCCCGTCCCCCTATCCGGACGGCTGCGGCGCCTGGCAGCAGGCCGACGTCCGCACCGCCAGGGACCGGCTCGGCTGGCGCCCCCGGATCAATCTGGAGGAGTCCCTCGCCGACATCTGGATGGAGGCGGCGTGCCGTATCTGACCAGCACCGGAACGGCCCGCCGGACCGGCGGCGCCGAACAGCTCGGCTTCGGCGTGCCCGGCTACGCGCATCCGCTGCTCGCCCCGACCGAATGGGCCGAGCTGGCCCGCCCCGGAACCCCGCTGCACTGGGCCGTCCTCAACATCGACAATGGCCCCGGGGCCCGCCCCGATCCGCACTGCCTGGAGGCCGCGGGCCGGCTCCGCAACGCGCGGGAGCGGGCCGTGCACGGCGAGGACCCGCGGGACTCGGCCCGCGCGACGGGCGGCCGGCTGCTCGGCCATCTCGATCTGGCCTTCGGCAGCCGCTCCTTCGGGGAACTGATCGCCGACGCGCAGTCGTTCCTCGACTGGTACCGCGTCGACGGCTTCTATCTCGGCCGCTGCCCGGCCGGGCGCCCCGAGCTCCCGGCGGTGCGCCGTCTCACCGCCACGCTCGCCACGCTCCTGGAGCACGGCGAGCCGCCGTACGGGGAGGGGAGCGGGCAGTTGGTGCTCGGTCTCGGCACCCACCCGCACCCCGGCTACGCCGAGGCCGCCGACCAGCTGGTCACCTTCTGCGGACCGTGGACGGACTACCGCTGGTCGCAGGTGGCGGAGTGGACCGCCTCGTATCCGCCGGAGCGGTTCGCGCACTTCGTCCACGGCGTTCCGCGCACCCACCTCGACGAGGCCATGCGCATCGCCCGCTGGCAGGGAGCGGGCACGATCTTCTTCACGGATCGAGACGATCAGCAGGGACAAACCGATCCATTCGCGGCGCTGCCCAGGTACTGGGACGAAATTGTCTCGCGGATCGGACCTGGTATCTCGGAATGAGAAGGGGCGTGGCAGTGTTACCGGAAGAACAACCGTACGTAGTCGAAGTACGTAGAAACCGACCACCTGCATTGTTGAGGTTCCTGTGTCGCTGCCACCCCTGGTCGAGCCAGCTGCTGAGCTCACCGTCGACGAGGTCCGCAGGTACTCCCGCCACCTGATCATCCCGGATGTCGGGATGGACGGACAGAAGCGGCTGAAGAACGCGAAGGTGCTCTGTGTGGGCGCCGGCGGTCTCGGGTCGCCGGCCCTGATGTACCTGGCCGCGGCCGGTGTCGGCACGCTCGGCATCGTGGAGTTCGACGAGGTCGACGAGTCGAACCTGCAGCGCCAGATCATCCACAGTCAGTCCGACATCGGGCGCTCCAAGGCCGAGTCCGCCAAGGACTCGGTGCTGGGCATCAACCCGTACGTGAACGTGATCCTTCACGAGGAGCGGCTCGAAGCCGACAACGTGATGGACATCTTCGCCCAGTACGACCTGATCGTGGACGGCACGGACAACTTCGCCACCCGCTATCTGGTCAACGACGCGGCCGTACTGCTGAACAAGCCGTACATCTGGGGCTCGATCTACCGGTTCGACGGCCAGGCATCCGTCTTCTGGTCCGAGCACGGCCCCTGCTACCGCTGCCTCTACCCGGAGCCGCCCCCGCCGGGCATGGTTCCGTCCTGCGCCGAGGGCGGCGTGCTGGGCGTGCTCTGCGCGTCCGTCGGCTCCATCCAGGTCACCGAGGCCATCAAGCTGCTCGCCGGCATCGGCGACCCGCTGGTCGGCCGGCTGATGATCTACGACGCCCTGGAGATGCAGTACCGCCAGGTCAAGGTCCGCAAGGACCCCGACTGCGCGGTCTGCGGCGAGAACCCCACCGTCACCGAGCTCATCGACTACGAGGCCTTCTGCGGCGTCGTGTCCGAGGAGGCCCAGGAGGCGGCGCTCGGCTCCACGATCACTCCCAAGCAGCTCAAGGAGTGGATCGACGCGGACGAGAAGATCGAGATCATCGACGTCCGTGAGCCGAACGAGTACGAGATCGTCTCGATCCCGGGCGCGAAGCTGATCCCGAAGAACGAGTTCCTGATGGGCAGCGCCCTCCAGGACCTCCCGCAGGACAAGCGCATCGTCCTGCACTGCAAGACGGGCGTCCGCAGCGCCGAGGTCCTCGCGGTCCTCAAGTCGGCGGGCTTCGCCGACGCGGTGCACGTGGGCGGCGGCGTGATCGGCTGGGTCAACCAGATCGAGCCCGAGAAGCCGGTCTACTAGGAGCACGAACGCTTCGAAAGGGCCGGTCCGCAACCGCGGACCGGCCCCTTCGTCGTTCGAGCCCCCGGACCGGGGTTACGAGCAGGTCTTACCGTCCTCCGGGACCATCCCGTCCAGGAAGTACGCGTCCACGGCCGAGGTCACGCAGGAGTTCCCGCCGTACGCGCCGTGCCCCTCGCCCTTGTTGGTGAGCAGGACGCCCACGCCCTTGCCCAGCTCGTCCGCCATCTTCCGGGCACCCTCGTACGGCGTCGCGGGGTCACCGGTCGTCCCGACGGCCAGGACCGGACCGGCGCCCGGAGCGCTCGTCTCGGGGGTGTCGTGCTCACCCTCCACCGGCCACTGCGCGCACCAGCCGGCCGTGTCCCACGCCAGGAACGGGCCGAACACCGGCGACAGCTTCCGGAACTCCGGCAGCAGTGCCCTGGCCTCGTCCGCCGTCGGCCGGAGCTTGCTGTCCGCGCAGGAGATGGCGCGCTGCGAATGGTTCTGGGTGTCGTAGTGCCCCTTCTCGTCCCGCCCGTTGTACGAGTCGGCCAGTTCGAGCAGCATGTTCCCGGTGCCGCGCGTTTCCGCCTCGTCCAGCGCCCGGGTCAGATACGGCCAGTTGCTCTTGGAGTAGAGCGGCATGACGATGCCGGTGACGGCCAGCGACTCGTTGAGCTCGCGGCCCGAGGTGGTCGGCAGCGGCTTCTTGTCGATCCGCTCCAGCAGCCGGGTGATTCGTCGGGTGCCCGCCTTCGGGTCCTGGCCGCGGTCCTTGAGGTAGTTCTCCAGCGCCCGCTGGAAGCCGGTCGCCTGGTTGCGGGCGTGCCCGATGGTGTCCGCGGTCGGGTCGACGACGGCGTCCAGCACGGTGCGTCCGACGTTCGCGGGGAAGAGGTGCGCGTAGGTGCCGCCGAGCTCGGTGCCGTACGACATCCCGAAGTACGTGAGCTTCTTGTCGCCGAGCACCGCGCGGATCAGGTCCATGTCCCGGGCGGCGTTCGTCGTGCCGACGTAGGGCAGGACCTTCCCGGAGCGGCGCTCGCAACCGGCGCCGAAGTCCGCGCCGTCCTTCATGAACGCCGTCTCCTCGGCCGCCGTGTCCGGGGTCATGTCGACCTTCCGGTAGGCGGTCTCCTGCTCCTTGTCGGTGCGGCAGCTCACCCCTTCGCTGCCGGCGACCCCGCGCGGGTCGAAGCCCACCAGGTCGTAGCGGGAGTTGAGGTTGTCGTACGACCGGGCGGCGCGCGGCAGTATCGATACGCCCGAGCCGCCGGGGCCGCCGAAGTTGAACAGCATCGAGCCGAGGCGCCGGCCCGTGTTCCCGGCCTTCTTGCGGATCAGCGCGATCCCGATCGTCTCGCCGTCGGGCTTCGCGTAGTCCAGCGGCACCCGGGCCGTCGAGCAGCGCCACTCGGAACCGGGTGCGCTCTCGCCCGCGCGGGCCTCGCAGCGCTTCCAGTCCAGCCGCTGGGAGGTGAGGGAGGCGGGCAGCCGGGGAGTGCCCGGCTGCCCGCTCGGCTCGGTGGACGGACGGCCGGCCGAGGACGCGGGATCGCGGTCCGTTCCCCCGGCCGGCTTGTCGTCCGTGCTCCCGCCGCAGCCGGCGAGCAGCCCCGTCAGCAGAAGTGCGGCGCCGGCCAGAGCCCCGGCGCGTGCGTGTGCGACCACGTGTGCGTCCTCCCCGATGTGCCTGTACTCACGACGTACAGATGTGCCCGTACCTGCGACGTACAGAAAGTCCGCTCATGTTAGGGGTTCCGCCCGGCGCGCAGAGCTACTTGCAGACGGTTCCGTCCTGGCGCACAGCGCTACTTGCAGACGGTTCCGGCCGCCGGGACCTTGCCGTCCAGCAGGTAGCCGCCCACTTCCTTCTGCACACAGGCGTTGCCGCTGTTGTACGCGCCGTGGCCCTGACCCTTGTACGTCATCTTCACGCCGACACCCTCGCCCAGCGCGTCGGCCATCGCCTTGGCACCTTTGTACGGCGTCGCCGGGTCGCCGGTGTTGCCGATGACGAGGATGGGGGCCGCGCCCGGGGCGCTGACGTCGGGGGTCTCCCAGGCGCCCTTCACCGGCCAGCCGGTGCAGGCCATCAGGGACCAGCCCAGGTAGTCGCCGAAGATGTTCGAGGCGGAGCGGAACTCGGGGAGCTTGGCCTCGGTCTGGTCCGCGGTGAACCGCTGCTTGGAGTCGGCGCAGTTGATCGCGGTGTTGGCGGCCATCGAGTTGTCGTACTGACCGTTGTCGGAACGGCCGTTCAGCGAGTCGGCGAGGGCGAGGAGCAGCGCCCCGTTGCCGCCGTCGGCCTCGTCCAGCCCCTGCTCCAGCAGCGACCAGGTCTGCTTGGAGTAGAGGGCGGCGGCGATGCCGGTGGTCGCGAGCG
This sequence comes from Streptomyces sp. NPDC007164, assembly GCF_040634135.1. Taxonomy (NCBI): domain Bacteria; kingdom Bacillati; phylum Actinomycetota; class Actinomycetes; order Kitasatosporales; family Streptomycetaceae; genus Streptomyces; species Streptomyces sp. NPDC007164. Next base: position 117,645 of record NZ_JBEYFB010000004.1, on the reverse strand, counting down.
TCTGGGTCAGCTGACGCGAACCGAGCCCCTGGATCGGCTTCTTCTCCAGTTTCGCGAGCAGGTCGGCGATCCCCTGCTCGACCTCCTTCGAGGAGGAACCGGGAAGTTTGCACTCGTCACCGCGGTCGGCGCAGTCCTGGGTGAAGTTGTCCAGCGCGAGCTGGAAGCCCTTGGCCTGGCCGAGCGAGGACTGCTCGTTGTTCTGCGTCGGGTCGACCACCGCGTCCAGCACCGACCTGCCGACGTTCTTCGGGAACAAGTGGGCGTAGACACCGCCCAGTTCGGTGCCGTACGAGATGCCGAAGTAGTACAGCTTCTTGTCGCCGAGCACCTGGCGCATCAGATCCATGTCGCGGGCGGCGTCGGTGGTGCCGACGTAGGGGAGCTGCTTGCCGGAGTTCTTCTCGCAGGCCTGCGCGAACGTCTTGGTGTCCTTGACGAAGGCGTCCACCTCGGCGCTGGTGTCCGGGGTGCCGTCGGTCTCGAAACGGGCGTCGAGCTGCTTGTCGCTCTCGCACTCCACGCCGTCGCTGCGGCCCACGCCGCGCGGGTCGAAGCTGACCAGGTCGTAGCCGGCGCGGAGCTTGTCGTAGTCGCTGCCGAAGGCGGGCAGGGTGGCGACGCCGGAGGCGCCGGGGCCGCCGAAGTTGAAGATGAGGGAACCGATCCGCTTGTCCTGGCTCTTGGCCCTGGCCCGGATCAGGGCCAGCTCGATCGTCCCGCCCCCGGGCTTCGCGTAGTCGAGCGGGGCCCTCATGAACGAGCACTCCCAGGGGGTGTCGCCGGGCAGCGGGGTCGGCGCCTTTCCGCCGCCCTGTGCCGCGGAGGGGGCGGGACAAGGCTTCCACGTCAGCTTCTGGGAAGCGAGGCCGCCGGAGCTGCTCGCCTCGGCGGCATTCGCCGCGAGCGGCCCGTCCGGGCCTTCCTTGTCGCCGCTCTGCGAGCAGGCGGTGATGGGCAGGAGCACGGTGACGGCGGCGGCCAGTGCGGCGGCACGCAGGGCGGGGGAGGTCCTCATGGCCCCATGGTGCGGTGGGAACCCGGTCGCTGCACGGGGCACCGGTCCAAGCGGGTGGCGGACCCCCCGGCCGTCCCCCGACTGGCCTTGCGGGCCGCCCCGTATGGCGGCTGAGGGGGAGTCAGTACCGGTATCGGCGGGTCGTCGGGGCTTGCTCCGGTGGTCTGTCAGGGCTCGCCCTTGCCCGTCGGCCGGAGCACGTTCCGGCGGTCTGTCGGCGCTCGCCTCGGCGGTCCGTCGGGGCTCGCCCCGGCCGTCAGTCAGCGTTTGCCCCGGCCGTCCGTCAGAGCTCGCCCCGGCGGGTCAGACGGGTGAAGCAGAGCCAGCCGGGAAGCACCGGCAGCCAGAGCGTCAGCAGGCGGTACAGCACCACGGCGGGCGCCGCGACCTCCTTCGGCAGGCCGACCGCGATCAGACCCAGCGTCAGCGCGCCCTCGACCGCGCCCATTCCGCCCGGGGTGGGCGCCGCCGATCCCAGCGCGTTGCCGGCGAGGAAGACCACCGCGATGCTGGCGTAGCTGAGATGCGGCACGTCGGGACCGCTGAACGCCCGTACCGAAGCGTCCAGACACATCACGAACAGGCCGGTCAGCAGCAGCATTCCGCCGATGCCGGTCAGCAGCTTCTGCGGCCGCTGCACCACGTCGAGCATGCGCGGCACGACTCCGGCGAACAGCGACCGCACCCGGGTCACCACGAACTTCCGCAGGAACGGGACCGCCGTCACCACCAGCACCAGCACGGCGACGGTCAGCAGTCCGGCGATCACCGTCCTGGACGGGGTGAGCGAGGACGGGGTCTTCTCCGTACCGGTCAGATAGCCGAAGGCCGCCAGCAGCAGGATGTGGCAGCCGAGGCCGAACAGCTGCGAGGCGCCGACACTCGCCACGGCGAGCCCCGGACGTACCCCGGCCCGCTGGAGGAAGCGGGTGTTCAGCGCCACGCCGCCGACCGCGGCAGGGGCGACGATCTTCACGAAGGAGCCGGCGACCTGGGCCAGCACCGTCCTGCCGAACGACACCCGCTCGGGCACGAAGCCCAGCAGGCTCATCGCCGCCGCCACGTAAGTGAGGGCGGAGAAGCCGACCGCGGCCGCCACCCAGCCCCATTCCGCCTGCTCGACGACGGTTCCGAAGTCGGCCTGGGTGACCTGGGAGATGAGGAAGTACGCGGCGATCGCACCGGCGATGCAGCTGAGCAGGGTGCGGGCCTTGATGCGTTCCAGCCGCACCGGTTCGACCGGGGCCTGGGGGCGGATCAGCAGCACCTGCTGCCGCATCTGGGAGAGCAGGTCCTCCTCGCGGGCCCCTTCCAGGGCGTCGTCCAGGGCGCGCTTCTCGGCCTGCTTCTGGTTGCGGAGCGTCTTGCGGTCGGCCTTGCGCTCGGTCTTCTGGCCGGCCCCCTGATCGGTTCTGAGGTCGGCCCTGTGATCTGTCCTGGCATCGGTCTCGCGGCCGGTCCCGTGGTCGGTGATCGCGTCGGTTGCGGTCGTTCCGGCCGGTGTCCCGGACGCCGTCGTGTGTTCGTGCGTCCTGGCCCGCTTGGCCGCGTCCGAAGCCTCCAGCACCGCTTCGCGCTCCCGCTGCGAGCGCTCCCGGGCGAGCCGGCGCAGCGTCGCGCGGGTGGAGCGGCTCAGCGCGATCGGCTGGAGCAGTGGCAGGCAGTCAGCGACGGCATCGGGTCCGAGCACCGCCAGCGCACCGGCGACGGCCCGCTCGGCACCCACCCGCAGACCGGTCGTGGTCAGCAGCTGGGCGACGTCCATCCGCAGCACCAGATCACCGGCCGCGATCTCGCCGCCGCGCAGATCGGTGACGAACACCTTGCCGGAACGATCCACCAGGATGGCGTCGCCGGTGAGCCTGCGGTGCGCGATCCGCCGCGACTGGAGCGCCTTCACCTGACGCCAGGCACCGTGCAGCAGCTCGTCGGTGATCTCCGCGTCCTCCAGCGCGTCCAGCGAACGGCCGCCGATGTGCTCGTACACCAGCATCACGGCGTCGGGGCCGAGCTCGGACGTGGCGATCAGCTTGGGCGCGTTGGCCCCGGCGGCGATCGCCGCGTAGGCGAGCAGCGCCTCCTGCTCCAGGGCCTGGCGCAGCGACTGGATGGAGCGGCGCTGGGTGATGCCGCGCAGAGTGAGCCTGCGCCACACCCGGTAGAAGAAGCCGTGGGCCTGCTGCTCACGGTCGACGACCGTGACATCGAGCGGTGGCCCGTCCTCCAGGGAGACCAGATAGCGGCGTCCCCGGTCGCTCTGGTCGCCCGAGTCCGGGGCGTCGTCGGCGCGCATCGCGCTGACCGGGCGGAAGCCGACATGGCGCAGACCGGCCATCAGATGCTGACCGGTCGGCCGCACGTTCGGCGAGCCGACCGCGTACAGCGTGCCGTACGCGACGGTCCAGCCGATCAGCACGGTGAGGACGATCGAGAACGGGGTCGTGTAGCCGCCGACCAGCATCGCGAACGCGTCGAGCAGCAGCACCACCCACAGCACGACCCGCCAGCGCGGCCGTCTCGCCATGCCGACCGCCGTCATGTACGCGATCACCGGCGCGAGATAGCCGTGTACCGGGTCGGTGAGCGCGTCACCCGGCTGCGGCTGGGTCAGGGCGTCCTGGATGGTGCCGGGGGCGGACTTGGCGACCCAGAGGTCTGCGGCGAGCGTGACGCCGTGTGCCAGTACGGCGGCGAGCACCCCGTCGGCGATCCGCAGCCCGTCGCGTTTGATCAGCCGCTCGATGGCGAAGGCGACCGGGACCAGCAGCACGGCGATGCTGGAGACCAGGCCCGCCATCTTGATCAGGACGTCGGGCGCCTGACCGGTGCCTTTGTTGATGTCCTGTTCGAGACCGGTCGTCGTGCCGTGGGCGAACGCGGCGATCGAGAACAGGACGACGATCGCCAGGACTCCGATGAGGAGCCGCATGAGATCGGAGGGGCGGTGCACCCGGGCGGGGAGCAGCGGTTCGTCGCCCGAGACGCGCTCGGCCTGCTCCTCCGCGGCGGTCGAGAGCGTCGAGCCGGTCAGTCGACCGGGGGTTTCCCCGGTCTCCTCCCGGCCGGCACCGGACTTCTTGGCGGGTGCGGGGGGCTCGTCCGGGTGGGGCTCGGCGTCAGGGGCGTCCGCCGCCTTCGGTGGCTGCACGCCCTGCTCCTTCGTCGCCTCTGATTGGTCTTCGTGTTCTCGTATCACCGGTCACCGCCCGCACGATGGTGGCACGGCCCGGCGACGGAGGGAGGCATCAGGGTGCACTGCACGGATACGCGAAGCGCAAGATACGCTCCTTTGCTCCCGCGCGCACGCCCTGTGATCAGGCGCACACGGACCGGGCCGGGGTGTCGGTGGCGTACGGCAGGATGGGGCGGATGAGCCAACACCGGACGAGCGGCGACGGGGCGGGCGGCGATCCGATGAGCCACGCACTGCCGGAGTACGCGGAGCGGGTCCTCGACGTCGCCGACCTGATCCCGCCCGGCCGCGTCATGACGTACGGCGACGTCGCCGAGTGGCTGGGCGAGGGCGGGCCGCGCCAGGTCGGCCGGGTCATGTCGCTGTACGGGGCCGCGGTGCCGTGGTGGCGCGTGGTGCGCGCCGACGGGGCGCTGCTCCCCGGCCACGAACTGCGGGCGCTGGACCAGTACCGCGCGGAGGGCACCCCGCTGCGCGAGGCGTCGCGCGTCGTGGAGGGCCATCTGCCGCGCCTCGACATGAAGCGGGCGCGGTGGGACGGCGTCACCGCGGGCGGCGGCGCGGACCGGGACAAGGGCGGAGGTGCTCACACCTGACAGCTTCGGCCATCCGGCGGCACAGCGGGCGGCGCCGGGGCCGTACGGAGTGCGGGAAGTGGCCCTTTCCGGGGGCCGTGGCGTACGGCATGACGGGACCCGGCAGGCGAATCGCGCGGCGGAACACCGTGACGCGGAACACTGCGGCGCGGAGGAGCTCGGCGGAGTGGAACACAGCGGGGCGAGGGAGCCCGGCGGCGCGGAGGAGCTCGGCAGCACCCGCCACGCGGCACGGGACCGGGCCCGTGACGGTGTCCGTACTCCGGAGCCGACCCACGACCACATCCGTACTCCGGACCCGACCCACGACCACATCCGCGCCCCGGAGCCGCCCCGCGAAGGCATTCGCGCCCCGGACCCGACCCATGACCACATCCGCGCCCCGGAGCCGCCCCGCGAAGGCATTCGCGCCCCGGAACGTGACGAGGCACGCAGCGCTCCCGTCCCGGATCGCGCCCGCGCTGGCGTAGCTTCGTAAGTTCGCGGCACGCACCGCACCCTCGGCATCAGCACACCCACCAGGACCGGCGAACCACGTGAGCTCCTCCTCCTTCACCCGGCACAGTCCGCGCCGCCAGACACGGCAGCGGGCCGCGGGCGCGTACCGGCTGGTGCGTACTCCGCCGGGCTCCGTGGACCCTCCTCTCCTGGACGCAGCACAACGCGCCGTGGTTGATCACTCCGGCGGACCGCTCCTGGTCCTCGCCGGCCCCGGCACCGGCAAGACGACCACGCTCGTCGAGGCGGTCGCCGCACGCATCGCACGGGGCGGCGACCCGGCCCGCGTCCTGGTCCTCACCTTCAGCCGCAAGGCCGCAGTGGAGCTGCGCGACCGGATGGCCGCCCGGCTGGGCGCCGCCCGCGGACCGCAGGCCACCACGTTCCACTCCTTCTGTTACGCGCTGGTCCGCGCCCACCAGGACGCCGACCTCTTCGCCGAACCGATGCGGCTGCTCTCCGGTCCGGAGCAGGACGTCACCGTCCGCGACCTGCTCGCCGGCCAGCTCGAACTGGAGCGGGACGGCTTCGCGCACATCCGCTGGCCCGACGAGCTGCGGGCCTGCCTGACCACGCGCGGCTTCGCCGACGAGGTACGAGCGGTGCTGGCCCGCAGCCGCGAGCTGGGCCTGGGCCCGGACGCGCTGGCCGCCTTCGCCCGCCGCACCGGCCGGCCCGACTGGGGCGCCGCCGCCGAGTTCCTGGCCGAGTACCTCGACGTGCTGGACGCGCAGGGGGTGCTGGACTACGCGGAACTGGTGCACCGGGCCGTGCTGCTCGCGGAGCGCCCGGAGGTGTCGGCGCTGCTCGCGGGGCAGTACGACGCGGTGTTCGTCGACGAGTACCAGGACACGGACCCGGCGCAGGTACGGCTGCTGCACGCGCTGGCCGGCAATCGGGGGAGTGCCCCGGGCGCGGGGGGCGGCCGGGACCTGATCGCCTTCGGTGACCCGGACCAGTCGATCTACGCGTTCCGGGGCGCCGATGTGAACGGCATCCTCGACTTCCCGGAGACGTTCCGGCGGGCGGACGGCGCCCCGGCCCCGGTCGGCGTGCTCACCACCTCGCGGCGTTCCGGCGGACAGCTGCTGGCCGCCACCCGGCTGCTCACCCGCCGGATGCCGCTGACCCGGCTGCCCGCGGCCAAGGTCCGTGCCCACCGCGAACTGGCCTCGGTCCGCGAGGGCGGCAGCGTGGAGGCGTACACCTACCCGACCGCGTCCACCGAGCTGGAGAACATCGCCGATCTGCTGCGCCGGGCGCATCTGGAGGACGGCGTCCCGTGGAACGAGATGGCGGTGCTCGTACGGGCCGGCGGCCGCACACTCCCCTCGCTGCGCCGTGCCCTGACGTCGGCGGGCGTGCCCCTGGAGGTCGACGGCGACGACCTTCCCCTGCGCCATGAACCGGCCGTGGCCCCGCTCCTGACCGCCCTGCGCACGGTCGCGACCGCGGCCCTGCGCCCGGGTGCGCCGGGCGCGGAGGAGGCTCCGGCGTCGCGGGACGCGGACGAGGCTCCGGCAGCGGAGTGCGCGGAGAGCGTGGCGGGGGCGGAGGACACGGCGGGCTCGGAGAACGCGCGGGACGCGGAGGCGGAAGCCACCGCAGCAGAGAGCACCGCGGCAACCGACGCAGAGGACACCGCGGCAGAGGACACGGACATTGCGCCGGACCCGGAGGCGTCCTCCTGGCTGGACACCGAGACCGCCCTGGCCCTGCTCGCCTCCCCCCTCGGCTCCATGGACGCAGCCGACCTGCGCCGCCTCGGCCGGGCCCTGCGCGACGAGGAGCGGGCCGCCGGGAACCGAGTGCCGGCGCCCTCCGGCGACCTGCTGGCGCGGGCGCTCGCCGAGCCCGAACGGCTCGTCGCGCACGATCCGGCGTACGCCCGCGGCGCCCAGCGCCTCGGCGCGCTGCTGCGCAAGGCGCGCGAACTCCTCGAAGGCGGCGGTACCGCGGAGGAGGCCCTGTGGGCACTGTGGTCCGGCACCCCGTGGCCGGGCCGGCTGGAGCGCGCCGCGCTGCGCGGCGGCGCGGGCGGCCGCAACGCCGACCGCGATCTCGACGCCGTCTGCGCGCTCTTCGACACCGCGGCCCGCGCCGAGGAACGCACCGGCGGGCGAGGGGCGCTCAACTTCCTGGAGGAGGTCGACGCCCAGGACATCGCCGCCGACACCCTCTCCCGGCGCACGGTGCGCCCCGACGCCGTACGGCTGATGACCGCGCACCGTTCCAAGGGCCTTCAGTGGCGTCTTGTCGTCGTCGCGGGCGTGCAGGAGGGGCTCTGGCCGGACCTGCGCCGCCGCGGTTCGCTGCTGGAGGCGGACCGGATCGGCCGCGACGGCCTGGCCGAACCGCTCACCCCCGGCGCCCTCCTCGCCGAGGAACGCCGGCTCTTCTACGTCGCGGCGACCCGCGCCCGCGAACGCCTCGTCGTCACCGCGGTCAAGGCACCCGCCGACGACGGCGACCAGCCGTCCCGCTTCCTCACCGAGCTGGGCGCCGAGCCGCGCGACGTCACCGGCCGGCCCCGCCGCCCGCTCGCCGTCGCCGCGCTGGTCGCCGAACTCCGAGCCACCACCGTCGACCCCGAAGCCTCCGACGCCCTGCGCGAGGAGGCCGCCCGCCGCCTCGCCCGGCTCGCCGCGCTCACCGACGACGAGGGCCAGCCGCTCGTACCCGCCGCCCATCCCTACCGCTGGTGGGGCCTGTACGAACCGACCCGCTCCGCCGTCCCGCTCCGCGACCGGGACCAGCCGGTGGCGCTCTCCGGCAGTGCGCTCGACCAGCTCGCCAACACCTGCGCGCTCCAGTGGTTCCTGGGCCGCGAGGTGAAGGCGGACGCCCCGGCGACGGCCGCGCAGGGCTTCGGCAACGTGGTCCACGTACTCGCCGACGAAGTGGCCTCCGGACGCACCCCGGCGGATCTCGCCGTCCTGATGGAGCGGCTGGACTCGGTCTGGGACGGGCTCGTCTTCGACGCCCCCTGGAAGTCCCGGCAGGAGAAGGAACAGGCCCGCGCCGCCCTCGAACGCTTCCTGCGCTGGCACGTCATGGACCGCACCGCCCGCACCCCCGCCGCGAGCGAGCACGACTTCGACGTGACGCTGGGGGCGGGGGAGTACCAGGTGCGCATCCGGGGCTCCATGGACCGCGTCGAACAGGACACCGAGGGCCGGGCCTACGTCGTCGACTTCAAGACCGGCAAACAGTCCCCGACCAAGGACGAGGTCGCCCGCCACCCCCAGCTCGCCGTGTACCAGATGGCCGTCCGGGAAGGCGCGGTCGACGACGTCTTCGACGGCAGGCGCCCCGAGCCCGGCGGCGCCGAACTCGTACAACTGCGCCAGCCCGCCCCCAAGAAGGAGGGCGGAGACGCCCTGCCCAAGGTGCAGGCGCAGGAACCGCTCGCCGGTGAATGGGTCTCCGACCTGCTGGCCACCGCCGCCGGCCGGGTCCTGGACGAACGCTTCACCCCCACCACCGGTCAGCACTGCACGCACTGCGCCTTCCGGGCCTCGTGCAGCGCCCAGCCGGAGGGCCGTCACGTCCTGGAGTGAGCGGGTGATCGGGAGAGCGGGTGAACGGGGGCGGAGGCTCTTCGGCACCGCCGGTTGTCGGTGCGTCCGGTTAGCCTTTCTGGGGTGTCCTCACCTATCACCGATCCCGAGCAGCTCAAGGAGCTCCTCGGGATCCCGTTCACCCCGGAGCAGACGGCCTGCATCACCGCGCCGCCCGCCCCGCAGGTGATCGTGGCCGGAGCCGGGTCGGGGAAGACCACGGTGATGGCGGCCCGCGTGGTGTGGCTGGTGGGCACCGGCCAGGTCGCCCCGGAGCAGGTCCTCGGGCTGACGTTCACCAACAAGGCCGCCGGTGAGCTCGCCGAGCGCGTCCGCAGGGCCCTCATCGCGGCCGGGGTCACCGATCCCGACGCCATCGACCCGGACAACCCCCCGGGCGAGCCCAGCATCTCCACGTACCACGCGTTCGCCGGCCGACTCCTGACCGAGCACGGGCTGCGCATCGGACTCGAACCCACCACCCGCCTCCTCGCGGACGCCACCCGCTACCAGCTCGCCGCCCGCGTGCTGCGCGAGGCCCCCGGCCCGTACCCGGCCCTGACCAGGTCGTTCCCCACTCTCGTCAGCGACCTGCTGGCGCTCGATGCCGAGCTCGCCGAGCACCTCGTACGCCCCGAGCAGCTCGCCGAGTACGACACCGGCCTCCTGGCCGCGCTCGAATCGGCCCGGCTCAGCAACGCCGAGCTGCGCCGGATCCCCGAGACCGCCGAGGCCCGCCGCGAACTGCTCCAGCTGACCCGGCGCTACCGCGAGGCCAAGAAGAGCCGCGACCTCCTCGACTTCGGCGACCAGATCGCGCTCTCCGCCGAGCTGGCGCTCACCCGCCCCGAGGTCGGCGCGATCCTGCGCGACGAATTCCGGGTGGTGCTGCTCGACGAGTACCAGGACACCTCCGTCGCCCAGCGGCTGCTGCTCTCCGCCCTCTTCGGCAGCGGCCCCGGGGGCCGGACCGGGCACGCCGTCACCGCCGTCGGCGACCCCTGCCAGGCGATCTACGGATGGCGCGGAGCCTCCGTGGCCAACCTCGACGACTTCCCGCTGCACTTCCCGCACACCGACGGCACCCCCGCCACCCGCTACTCCCTCAGTGAGAACCGCCGCAGCGGCGGCCGGCTCCTGCACCTGGCCAACGGCCTCGCCGAACCCCTGCGCGCCATGCACGAGGGCGTCGAGGCGCTGCGCCCCGCCCCCGGCGCCGAGCGCGACGGCATCGTCCGCTGCGCGCTGCTCCGCACCCATACCGAGGAGATCGACTGGCTCGCCGACTCGATCGCCCACCTGGTGCGGACCGGCAAGGCACCCGGCGAGATCGCCGTCCTGTGCCGCACCGCGGGCGATTTCCCCCAGATCCAGGCCGCGCTGGTGGCCCGCGACATCCCGGTGGAGGTCGTCGGCCTGTCCGGGCTGCTGCACCTGCCCGAGGTCGCCGACCTGGTCGCGGTCTGCGAGGTGCTCCAGGACCCCGGCGCCAACGCCTCCCTGGTCCGGCTGCTCACCGGCCCCCGCTGGCGGATCGGACCCCGTGACCTGGCCCTGCTCGGCCGCCGGGCCCGGCTCCTCGTCCACCGTGCGGCCCACGGCGACGACGAGGACTTCGACCCCGACCGCCGGCTCGCCGAGGCCGTCGAGGGCATCGACCCGGCCGAAGTGATCTCGCTCGCCGACGCGCTGGACACCTTCCTCGAATCGGGCGGCGAGGAGGACGACGGGCTTCCGTTCTCGGCCGAGGCCCGCATCCGCTTCGCCCGCCTCGCCGCCGAACTGCGCGACCTGCGCCGCGCGCTGGCCGACCCGCTGATGGACGTGCTGCACCGGGTCCTGGCCACCACCGGTCTTGAGGTCGAGCTCTCCGCGTCGCCGCAGGCCCTGGCCGCCCGCCGCCGCGAGACCCTCGCCAACTTCCTTGACGTCGCGGCCCGTTTCGCCTCCGTCGACGGCGATGCCACCCTCCTCGCCTTCCTCGGCTTCCTGCGCACCGCCGTCCAGTACGAGAAGGGCCTGGACAACGCCCTGCCCGGCGGTGAGAACACCGTCAAGGTCCTCACCGCCCACAAGTCCAAGGGCCTGGAGTGGGACGTCGTCGCCGTGCCCGGCCTGGTCGCCGGCCAGTTCCCCAGCGGCCAGTCCCGTGACGCCTGGACCGCCCAGTCGAAGGTCCTCCCGCACGCCCTGCGCGGGGACCGGGCGACCCTCCCCGACGTTCATTCCTGGGACGCCAAGGGACTCAAGGCGTTCAAGGAGGAGATGAAGGAGCACCAGCACACCGAGGAGCTCCGCCTGGGATACGTCACCTTCACCAGACCCCGCACCCTGCTGCTCGGCTCCGGCCACTGGTGGGGCCCGTCCCAGAAGAAGCCGCGCGGCCCGTCCGGCTTCCTGCACGCGCTGTACGAGCACTGCGCGGCCGGACACGGCGAGATCGAGGTCTGGGCCGACGAGCCGGCGGAGGACGAGGAGAACCCGGCGCTCGACGACGGGCAGTCCGCCGACCGGGCGTGGCCGCTCCCTCTCGACGACACCGCGCTGACCCGCCGCCGAGCCGCCGCGGACACGGTGCTGGCACACCTGGAGGCCCTGGCCACGGCGGGGGGCGTGCCGGACGCGTACGAGGCGATGCCCGATGCCCCGGAGCCGTACGACGAGCCGTACGTCGAGCCCTTCGACGACGGGCACGACGCCCCGTTCCCCGACGAGGCCGGCGTCGGGGCCGCGGACTGGGACACGCTGTCGACGAAGCCCCCCACGCTCCCAGCGCTCCCCGCTCCCGCGCTCCCCGCTCCCGCGCTCCCCGCTCCCGCGCTCCCCGCTCCCGCGCTCCCCGCTCCCGCGCTCCCCGCTCCCGCGCTCCCCGCTCCCGCGCTC
>NZ_JBEYFB010000004.1:0-105799 GCF_040634135.1 Streptomyces sp. NPDC007164 | reverse complement strand
CCCCCGCTCCCGCGCCCCCCGCTCCCGCGCCCCCCGCTCCCGCGCCCCCCGCCCCCCTGTCGCACGTCCCGGCCGCCCGTACCCCCGAGCCCGCCGAGGGGCACCGTCTCACCCCCGAGGAAGCCCGCACCCTCGCTTCCTGGGACCGCGACCTCGACGCCCTCGCCGGCGAGCTGCGCCGCGCCCGCGCCACCGTGCGCGACGTCCTCGTACCCGCGTCGCTCTCCGCCACCCAGCTGCTGCGCCTCGCCGACGACCCCGACGGCTTCGCCCAGGAGCTGGCCCGCCCGATGCCGCGGCCGCCGCAGCCCGCGGCCCGCCGGGGCACCCGGTTCCACGCCTGGGTGGAGTCCCGCTTCGAGGAGCTGCCGCTGCCCATGCTCGGGCCCGACGAGCTGCCCGGCGGCGACGAGAGCGACGCCGAGATCGCCGACGAGCGCGACCTCGCCGCACTCAAGGAGGCCTTCGAGCGCACCCCGTACGCCCGCCGCACCCCGTACCGCGTCGAGACACCGTTCCAGATCACCCTGGCCGGCCGGATCATCCGGGGCCGCATCGACGCGGTGTACCGCACCGGGGACACGTACGAGATCGTCGACTGGAAGACCACCCGCGCCAACACCGCCGACCCCCTCCAGCTCGCGGTCTACCGCCTGGCCTGGGCGGAACTGCACGACCTGCCGCTCACCGACGTCACCGCCACGTTCCTGTACGTGCGCAGCGGCGAGACCGTCCACCCCAAGCGCCTGCCGGGCCGGGCGGAGCTGGAACGCATCCTGCTGGACGAACAGCCGGACTAGTCCGTGCCCGCCCCGGGGCGGGGCCCAGGGGCAGGCACGCCCTGTGACGGGTACGGACTAGGACTGCGCGGGCCGGTCGATCAGCAGTTGGGCGCGGGCGGTCGTGAACAGCCGCCGCTGCGCGGCGAGCCCGCCGGGGGTCGCGGCGGTGTCGAGGAGCAGCTGATAGACCTGGCCGGCCTCGCCCGGGACGAAGACCTCGACGCGCTTGCGGGGTTCGCTCTGGCCCGCCCAGTGGTAGTCGATCTCCAGCCAGAGGGCGCTCCGGCCGTTCTGCCGGGTGGTGTGGGTGCCGGCCTTCAGACCGGCCATCGACGACCTGGCGGTGTCGCGGTACCAGGCGAGCTGCCCGGCGGAGGCGTCCTGGGCAGTCGCTCCGTACGACGTGTCCCGCTTGACGCTCATGTCATGGGCACCGTCCGGAGACACCCAGTTGCTCTGGATGGCGTTCCTCTCCTTCCGGGTCCAGCCGTCCGGCACGGCGAAGGCGACCGTGAGACCGGGCTCTTCGACCCGGCGCCACCTCTCGGGCACCGGCGGCGGGGCAGCCCGCGACGGCCCCGAGGTCGTGGCGCCGGGTTCGTCGGTCGCGTCCGGGGAACCGGGCCGGTCCGGTGCGGACGAGGCCGGGGCGGCCGGAGCGCCGGCGTTGTCGGCGATGGTCCGGTTGGCCGAGGAACCACCGACGAGCGGGACCCCCAGCACCGCCAGCAGCAGACCGACGACAGCGGTGACTGCCGAGACCCACGCGGCCGTCTCCCCGGTCCGCCGACCCGGCGGCGTACCCGCACCTGAACCGCTCAACTCCCTCTCCCCCCTCGCCTCCGGGCACGTGCGCCGCCCCGCAAGGCCATTCAGGAGGCCATTCAACTGGAGGAGCGGCGGCACCGACAGGTATCCGGCCACAGCGGTGCGGGCAGGGCCCCGGACCTCGGGCGGGAGGACCCCGCCGGGCGAGGCACTAGGCTCAAGGCCATGAGCGACACCCCGGACAGCGCCGTCCGTACGTACACCGAGCGGCACCGCACAGCCTTCCTGGACGACCTCGCCGACTGGCTGCGCATCCCCTCCGTATCCGCCCAGCCGGAGCACGACGGGGACGTACGGCGCAGCGCCGAGTGGCTGTCCGCCAAGCTCAAGGAGACCGGCTTCCCGGTCACCGAGATCTGGGAGACGCCCGGCGCCCCCGCGGTCTTCGCCCACTGGCCGTCCGACGACCCGGACGCCCCGACCGTCCTGGTCTACGGGCACCACGACGTACAGCCCGCCGCCCGCGAGGACGGCTGGGACACCGACCCGTTCGAGCCGGTGATCCGCGACGGCCGGATGTACGGGCGGGGCGCCGCCGACGACAAGGGGCAGGTGTTCTTCCACACCCTCGGCGTCCGGGCCCACCTCGCCACCACCGGCCGCACCGCCCCCGCCGTCAACCTCAAGCTGCTGATCGAGGGTGAGGAGGAGTCCGGTTCGCCGAACTTCCGCGCCCTGGTCGAGGAGCGGGCCGAGCGGCTCACCGCCGACGCGGTGATCGTCTCCGACACCGGCATGTGGGACGAGTCGACCCCCACGGTCTGCACCGGCATGCGCGGCCTCGCCGAGTGCGAGATCGAGCTGTACGGCCCCGAGCAGGACATCCACTCCGGTTCGTTCGGCGGCGCGGTCCCCAACCCGGCGACCGCCGTCGCCCGGCTCGTCGCCGCACTGCACGACGCGGACGGCCGGGTCGCGATCCCCGGCTTCTACGACGGTGTGGCCGAACTCACCGACACCGAGCGCGCGCTCTTCGCCGAGCTGCCCTTCGACGAGGCGACCTGGCTGCGCACCGCCAAGTCCCGCGCGGCATCGGGCGAGGCCGGCCACTCCACCCTGGAACGCATCTGGGCCCGCCCCACAGCCGAGGTCAACGGCATCGGCGGCGGCTACCAGGGCGCCGGATCCAAGACCATCATCCCGTCCTCCGCCCTGGTGAAGATCAGCTTCCGGCTGGTCGCGGGCCAGGACCCCGACCGCATCCAGGACGTGGTCCGGGCCTGGGCGGAAGCACGGATCCCGGCCGGAGTCGGGCACCGGATCACCTTCGCCCCGGCCACCCGCCCCTGCCTGACCCCGCTGGACCACCCCGCCCTGCAGGCCGTGGCCCGCGCCATGGGCCGGGCCTTCGGCCAGAAGATCCTCTTCACCCGCGAAGGGGGCTCGGGGCCCGCCGCCGACCTTCAGGACGTGCTCGGCGTTCCCGTCCTCTTCCTGGGCATCTCCGTACCGTCCGACGGCTGGCACGCCCCCAACGAGAAGGTCGAGCTGGACCTTCTGTTCAAGGGCGTGGAGACGACCGCCCACCTGTGGGGCGAGCTGGCCGCCGCACTCCGCTGAATCCTCTGAACACCCGATCCATCCCGGGGGAGTAGGAAGCACCTGTGAGCACCTTCGACAACGCCACCGCAGACCGGCCCATCGGTCTCACCGCGCCCAGCGGCATCGACCGCGCCGCGCACCACCGCCTCGACGAGGCATGGCTGTCCGCCGCGTGGAGCCACCCGACCACCCGTGTGTTCGTCGTCTCCGGCGGCCAGGTGCTGATCGACGACACCGCCGACGGCGGTACGGAGATCGTCATGACCCCGGCCTTCGAGGCCCCGGTCACCGAGACCCACCGCTACTTCCTCGGCACCGACGAGGACGGCGTCAGCTACTTCGCGCTCCAGAAGGACTCCCTGCCCGGCCGCATGGACCAGCCGGCCCGCCCGGCCGGGCTGCGCGAGGCCGGTCTGCTGCTCGGCCCGCGCGACGCCGGGCTGATGGTGCACGCGGTGGCCCTGGAGAACTGGCAGCGCCTGCACCGCTTCTGCTCCCGCTGCGGCGAACGCACGGTCATCGCGGCGGCCGGCCACATCCGCCGCTGCCCGGCCTGCGGCGCCGAGCACTACCCGCGCACCGACCCCGCGGTGATCATGCTCGTGACGGACGACCAGGACCGGGCCCTGCTGGGCCGCCAGGTGCACTGGCCCGAGGGCCGCTTCTCGACGCTCGCGGGCTTCGTCGAGCCGGGGGAGTCGATCGAGCAGTCCGTGGCGCGCGAGGTGTTCGAGGAGGCGGGGGTCACGGTCGGCGAGGTCGAGTACATCGCCAGCCAGCCCTGGCCGTTCCCGTCGAGCCTGATGCTCGGCTTCATGGCCCGGGCCACCTCGTCCGAGATCAATGTGGACGGCGAGGAGATCGAGGAGGCCCGCTGGTTCTCCCGCGAGGATCTGAAGGCCGCCTTCGAATCGGGCGAGATCCTGCCTCCGTACGGCATCTCGATCGCGGCGCGTCTGATCGAGCTCTGGTACGGCAAGCCGCTCCCGAAGCCGGGCAGCGTCGGCTGACGCCGGGACCGGTACACGGACGCCCCCTCCGGTGCTCGACCGGAGGGGGCGTCGCCGTACCGCGGGAACGCGCGCCGGGATCAGGCGGCGAGCGCCTGCTTCACCTGAGCCAGGGACGGGTTCGTCATGACGGCCTCGGCACCCGTGTCACCGACCACGAGGACGGTGGGAACGGTCTGGTTGCCCCCGTTGGCCTTCTCGACGAAGGCCGCGGACTGCGGGTCCTGCTCGATGTTGATCTCGGTGTACGTGATGCCCTCGCGGTCCATCTGGCCCTTGAGCCGGCGGCAGTAGCCGCACCACGTGGTGCTGTACATCGTCACAGTGCCCGACATGTCTAGGCGCTCCTCTGTCTCGTCTGTCTCGTTGGTCTTCTAGGACCCGTCGGAACTCGTCCGAACCCGTCCGAACTCGTACGTCTCATCCGGCACGCCGAGACATCCGTCGCGCGGAGAAGCCGGACCGTGCGTCACCGCACGGAAGGGGAACGTACGCGAGGCAACGACCATTCCCGCCACCGCCCCGCACCGGGCCCCGGGGCCCGGCATCGGGGCCCGGCATCCAGGCGGGCGCCGGGGTCGCTCCGGCGGCCCGCGGGCGGACGTCGAGGTCACCCCGGATTAGTACGACAGACGCGGCTCCCCTGTGGACAACCTCCGCGTCCGCCTCTGCCGACCTGGCAGCATGGCGGGGTGACAGCAGCAACGCATTCCTCCCTCTTCCCTCAGGTCCCCGAGTCGGCCGACGCCGTGCTCGACGGCCTGGACCCCGAGCAGCGCGAGGTCGCCACGGCCCTGCACGGCCCGGTGTGTGTGCTGGCCGGAGCCGGTACGGGCAAGACGCGTGCGATCACCCATCGCATCGCCTACGGGGTGCGCGCCGGGATACTCCAGCCCACGAGTGTGCTCGCCGTCACGTTCACCAACCGGGCCGCCGGTGAGATGCGCGGACGGCTGCGCCAGCTCGGCGCGGGAGGGGTCCAGGCCCGGACGTTCCACTCCGCCGCCCTGCGCCAGCTCCAGTACTTCTGGCCGAAAGCGGTCGGCGGCGACCTGCCCCGGCTGCTGGAGCGCAAGGTCCAGCTGGTCGCCGAGGCCGCGGCCCGCTGCCGCATCCGGCTCGACCGCAACGAGCTGCGCGACGTCACCAGCGAGATCGAGTGGTCCAAGGTCACCCAGACCGTGCCCGGCGACTACCCGGCCGTGGTCGCGAAGACCCAGCGCGACGCCCCGCGCGATCCGGCCGAGATCTCCCAGATCTACGCGACGTACGAGGAGCTGAAGCGCGACCGCTCGGTGATCGACTTCGAGGACGTGCTGCTCCTCACCGTCGCGATCCTCCAGGACCGCCACGACATCGCCGACCATGTCCGCCGCCAGTACCAGCACTTCGTCGTCGACGAGTACCAGGACGTCAGCCCGCTCCAGCAGCGGCTGCTGGACCTCTGGCTCGGGGACCGGGACACCCTGTGCGTCGTCGGTGACGCGAGCCAGACGATCTACTCCTTCACCGGAGCCACCCCCGACCATCTGCTGAACTTCCGCACCCGCCACCCCAACGCGACCGTGGTCAAGCTGGTCCGGGACTACCGCTCCACCCCCCAGGTCGTCCACCTGGCCAACGGACTGCTCGGCCAGGCCCGCGGCCGCGCCGCCGAGCACCGGCTCGAACTGGTCTCGCAGCGCGACCCCGGCCCCGAGCCCACCTACACGGAGTACGCGGACGAACCCTCGGAGGCAGAGGGCACCGCCCGCCGGATCCGCGATCTGATCGCCGCGGGAGTCCCGGCCGGCGAGATCGCCGTGCTCTACCGGATCAACTCCCAGTCCGAGGTCTACGAGCAGGCCCTGGCGGACGCGGGCGTGCCGTACCAGCTGCGGGGCGCGGAGCGGTTCTTCGAACGGGCGGAGGTGCGCGAGGCCGGAGTCGCCCTGCGCGGCGCCGCCCGCGCCGGGGGCAACGACTCCCTGCTCGACGACGCGGAGGGGCTGCCCGCGGAAGTACGCGCGGTGCTCTCCACCAAGGGCTGGACCCAGGAACCCCCCGCGGGTTCGGGAGCGGTGCGCGACCGCTGGGAGTCCCTGGCCGCCCTGGTCCGGCTCGCCGAGGACTTCGAACGGGCCAAGCCGGGCGCGACCCTCTCCGACCTGGTGGCGGAGCTCGACGAGCGGGCCGCCGCCCAGCACGCCCCCACGGTCCAGGGCGTCACCCTCGCCTCGCTCCACTCCGCGAAGGGCCTGGAGTGGGACGCCGTGTTCCTGGTCGGCCTGACCGAGGGCATGATGCCGATCACCTACGCCAGGACCGACGAGCAGATCGAGGAGGAGCGCCGGCTGCTGTACGTCGGCGTCACCCGGGCCCGTCTCCACCTCTCGCTGTCGTGGTCGCTCTCCCGCTCGCCCGGCGGCCGCGCCGGACGGCGCCCGAGCCGCTTCCTCAACGGCCTGCGCCCCGGCTCGATGCCGCTCGGCACGCGCGGCACGGCCGGTGGCGGCGGGATCGAGCGGGGCCCGGGTCCGGTGGCCAGGCGCAGCCGTCGTGGCCCCGCCCGGTGCCGGGTCTGCGGCAAGACCCTCACCGACGCCGGCGAGATGAAGCTGATGCGCTGCGAGGACTGCCCCTCCGACATGGACGAGGCGCTGTACGAGCGGCTGCGCGACTGGCGGGAGGTCAGGGCGAAGGAGATCGGCCAGCCCGCCTTCTGCGTGTTCACGGACAAGACGCTGATGGCGATCGCCGAGGCCGTACCGGGCAGCGAGGGCGAACTGGCGGTGATCTCCGGCGTCGGCGCGCGGAAGCTGGGCCGGTTCGGGACCGCCGTCCTGGCCATTTGCGCAGGTGAGACGGTTGAGGAGGTGCTCGGAGAGGCGGCTGACGAGATGTGAGAAGAACTCGTCGAAAAAATAGTTTGCGCCTGCCCCAGTCATCACCATAGGTTCTTAACCACGGGAACAGCGACTTCTCTGAAGCCCTGGTCCTGTGCTGTACTTATCCGAATACGTAGGACCGGCCCGCCGGTCCGCCCGAGACGCCGAGAGGAGGCGATTGAAGTGATCAGCATCATCAAGACCAACGAAATGACCGATCTCTCGGTCGTCTCCGCCTGCTCGCTCGGCCTCACCCGCTCTTCCGAGTCCCCGCTCCGTGGCACCGGTCTGTCCGGCATTTCTGTCGCACGTCCGCTGTCCCTGGCGAGCCTCCCCGTGCGGGAGCGCAATGAGCGACCGGCTCAGGCACCGGCAGCAGCAGTAGCGAAGGGACAGGCCCAGGCCTATGCCTTTGCGGCCGTCGGTGCGGGAGCGGAATCCGGCACCAAGAAGCAGACGAAGCAGCACCACACGATGTGGGCCTTCCGTGGGCCTGAACCCTGGAGTGATCCAGCCTGATTCACCATCAGGCCGGCGCCTTCAGGGCCGCGGAACCCCACTCGGGATCCGCGGCCCTTTTGTTTTGCCCGAACGGACGAGACAGCGCGAAGGAGCCTCGGGACAAGCAACACCCGGTACCAGCCGCCACCCGGCCAACAGGCCGGAACGACCAGACGAGGACACCACCCACCGTGCAACTCGAAGCGCACGCCCCGTCCGTACCGCCTTCCGACACGATCCCGCCGCCCGGCCTCACGGAGGACTCCACCTTGTTCCCCCTCACTGCGCTCACCGCGCTCGACGACGCCATCGAGAACCTCGGCGTGCCCGTCCCGTGCCGCTCCTACGACCCGGAGGTCTTCTTCGCGGAGTCGCCCGCCGACGTCGAGTACGCCAAGTCCCTCTGCCGCACCTGCCCGCTCGTCGAGGCCTGCCTCGCCGGCGCCAAGGAGCGTCGCGAGCCGTGGGGCGTCTGGGGCGGTGAGCTCTTCATCCAGGGAGTCGTCGTCGCTCGTAAGCGGCCGCGTGGTCGTCCGCGCAAGAACCCGGTCGCGGCGTGATCGCCGGACTGGGGGCCGCGGCCCCCAAACCCATGAAGCGCATCGGCACCATCGACCGTCCCCACACCCACGATCCCCGAAATCAGGCAGCAATGTCCGTCCCCACGAATGAGCCCGTCGGCTCCGCAACACCGAACGTCACGATCATCGGCGCGAACGACTCGCGTCAGAACAGGACCCGCGAGATGCAACTCATCCCAGAAGCCTTGGCTCGTGCTCATATGCACGACCGCATGAGGGAGGCCGACACGGAGCGCCAGGCAGTACGCCTGGTCAACGCGCGCCGTATGCAGCGCCGGGCCGAGCGCGCCTCGATGCGCGCCCGCCGGGCGTTGGCCATGGCCGTCATGCACTGAGCAGGGCCGCACACCAGTAGTACCCGCCGCCGGGCAGCCGCTCTGCCCGGCAGCAATCAGTACCCACAGTCAGTACCCCTTCCGCGGGGCCGGTCCGAGACGGACCGGCCCCGCGGTCGTGCTGTGCGGTGGCGCCGCGCGGCGCGGCGGTGACGGAGTTATCGTCACGAGGTGGACGAGGAGACCCAGCACCGGATTCAGCGACCCGCGCAGAGCGACGCCGCCGTCGTCACCTGCGCCTTGTGCGGCAGCTCCGCCGAGAGCGAGACCGCACCGCTGACCTGGCTCTGCTCCGTGGAGAACGGCAGACGCCAGTACTTCTGCGAGGAGTGCGCCCGCACCCACATCAGGTCGATCGAGAGCAGGCTGCACTCCGCCTGGTGGTGACTCCGCTTGGTGGTGCCCCCGACCCTGTGGTGATCCCCGCCCGGCGACGGGACCGCCAGCCGCGCAGCCCCGGACCTAAGCCCCCAGAGGCGCGTCCCCCGCCAACTCCTGCACCTCGGGCCCCTGCTCGTCGGCCTCCCGGACCGCGGATTCCCGCACCGGGGCTTCTGGTGCCGCGGATTCCTGTACCAAAGGTTCCTGCGTCTCAGCTTCCGGTGCCGCAGGCTCCGGTTCGTCCTCCGGCAGAAAGCCCGGCAACCAGGATTCGAGCTCGTCGCGCAGCCGCACCGTCGCACCCAGCTGGCACAGCACGCCGATCGTGCTCAACGTCACCCGGTGTATCAGCAGATAGGCGGGCGGCAGATTCAGCTGCTTGCCGAGCTGATGGGCGGGAGAGCGGGGATCCGCGATCCGCGCCGCCTGATTGCGCATCCAGCTCCGGGTGAACGTGAACTCCTCCACCTGCGCCGGCTCGATGATCGGGAGGAGATAGCCGAGCACCGCGTCCGGGTCGAGGTCGATCGTGTCCTTGACGAACCCCTCCTCGCGCAACCGCTCGTACACCGACTCCGCATCACCCGCCAGCGTCAGCCGCAGTGAGTCCCCGATGGTCCGGGGGAGACCGCCCGGCAGCCGGTCCACCGTCCCGAAGTCCAGCACTCCGAGCCGCCACTGCCCGTCCTCGCGGGTCTCCTCGTCCGGAGGCAGCAGCCGGAAGTTGCCCGGATGCGGGTCCGCGTGCAGCAGGCCGGTGCGCGCGGGCCCCGAGAAGAGGAAGCGCGCCAGCAGCTGCCCCGCCCGGTCCCGCTGCTCCGGTGTGCCCTCCGCGATCACGTCGGACAGCGGGACACCGTCCATCCACTCCGTCACCAGCACCTGGTCGGACTGGTGCACCACGCCGGGGATCACGACATCCGGGTCGTCCTCGAACTCCTCGGCATGATCCCGCTGCGAGCCCGCCTCCTGCTCGTAGTCCAGCTCCTCCGAGACCCGGTCGCGCAGCTCCGTGATGAGCGGTTTGATGTCCATCCCGGGAATCAGCGGGCCGAGCAGGCGGGCGAATCTGCTGAGTTGGGTCAGGTCCGAGAGCAGTGCCTCACCCGCGCCCGGATACTGCACCTTCACCGCGACGTTCCGCCCGTCGTGCCAGACCGCCCGGTGCACCTGGCCGATCGAGGCGGCGGCCGACGGCTTGTCCTCGAATTCGAGGAACAACTCCCGCCAGTCCTCACCGAGCCGCTCCTCCAGCACCGCGTGGACGGTACTGCTGGGCATGGGCGGTGCGGCTTCCTGGAGCTTGGTGAGCGCCGCCCGGTACGGCCCGGCGACCTCCTCGGGCAGTGCCGACTCGAAGACGGACAGAGCCTGCCCGAGCTTCATCGCCCCGCCCTTCAACTCGCCAAGGACCTTGAACAACTGGTCCGCGGTCCGCTGCTGCACCTCCCGGGCGACCAGCTCCGCCGATCTCCCGCCGATCCGCTTGCCCAGCCCCCACGTGGCACGGCCGGCGAAGCCCAGAGGCAGGGCGGCCAACTTGGCGGTGCGAGTGACCGCTTTCCGGGGTAGATCAGACATGAGCCCCTCCAAATCCCAGACTGCCGTACCGCGTGCGGCGGTTACCCGGCCATTGTGTCCTGCATCGCTCCGGTCCCGGAGGAGCCCTCCCGGTCAGTGTGCCCAGCCGCTCCACAGGAGCAGCCGAGGTGAGGCCCCAGCCGCTCGGCCCGCCAGTCCAACAGCGGCAGCGCGGCCTCCCAACGGGTCCCCGTGCTCGCCGGCAGTTCGCCGTCCAGGAAGGACAGCGCATGGGCCGCCGCGAGCCCCGCGACCGCCGTCGCCAGCCCCAGGTCGCAGGCCTGCACAGCAGTTCGCCGCCCGGACTGCCACTGGGACAGCATCCTCGTCCAGTCCTCGTCGCCGGCCGCGCGGTCCAGCGCCAGGCACCCGGCGCAGGCCGTACCCCCGGGCAGGACCAGAGGTCCGACGAACCCCGTCGCCTCCGTCACTCCGGCGTAGAGATGAGGCGTCCCCGACGCGATCCACGGTTCGGCCGCACGGGGATCGGGGACGTACGCCGTGAAGCCGTCGCGGGGGGCCATCACGATCAGTGACAGACCCGGCTCGCCACCGGCCGGGGAACCCGCCGTCTCCGCCGCCCGGGGAGCCGGACCCGCGGCGGATCTGCGCACCAACTGCCGGGCGGCGGTGTCCCTGCGCTCCCCGACGGACGCCGGCGGAAGCCCGCCGGGCGAGATGTCGCACGGCTCGGCGTGCCCGCCGTCCAGAACCTCCACCCGGCCCACCCCGGACCCGGACAGCACCGCCGCGATCGCGGCACCGACCCGTCCCGCACCCCGCACCTGCACCCGCATCGCCCGACGGGCCGCCAGCCGCCGCATCCCGCCGCCCGGTTCGGGATGAACGACGGAGAGCGACGCCAGATCGGGGCGGTGCCGGTCCAGGGCGCCCGGCCTGTTCCGCAAGGCGTCGGCCTCCGGGCCGGCGGCCCGTACGTCGTCGATCAGTCCCGCGTTCATCAAGCGGCGCACCAAGACCTCCACTTGATGGGGCGACAGGTCAAGGGCGCGGGCCTCCTCGCGCAGCAGCGGCAGGCCGCGTGTTCCGTCGAGCAGTTCCAGAAAACTGCCCGTGGCGATATCCAGCGGGCCGAACTTCACGGCATGGGCGTGAGTCACACCGAATTGCACGGTGCCCCGGCCGCGCCAAGCGCGGCGCAGTGCGGGCTTCAACATCGGATGCACGGCTACCCCCGGTCTGAGTTGCTTGATCCCTGCGGTTCCCTGATCCCCGCTCGCGGGCCGCTGCCCGTGATCTTCGCGAGATCCGTTGTCAGAATGCAGGCAGGCGTCGAAGCGTGCAGAAAGTTATCCACAGGCATGGGGTATTAGTCGTTCAAATGGTGCATGCCATGGAGTGGATCAAGCGTGAACCGTCCGGAGACGGGACTTCCCCCGCCGCCACCGGGTAACGTCGTGGCGTGCCCGCCGACCCGTCACCCGGAATCGCCGGGGAGACCCCCGCGCGCAGTGCAGGAACCCAGCAGCGCAGCGCGACGGACCGTCCGCCCCGCGCCTCGGCAACGAGTGCGGTCGAGGTCCGAAGGAGCAACCGCCGCAGCAGAACGGTCTCCGCGTACCGGGAGGGCGACCGCACCATCGTGCTCATCCCGGCCCGGATGTCGGAGGCCGAGGAGCAGCGCTGGGTGAACGTGATGCTCGACAAGCTCGCGGCACAGGAGAGCAGACGCGTCTTCGGCGACAGCGAACTCGCCGAGCGCGCCGAGCGGTTGTCCGCCCAGTACTTCGAGGGCCGGGCCAGGCCCGCTTCGGTGCGGTGGGTGACCAACCAGAACACCCGCTGGGGGTCCTGCACCCCGGCGGAGGGCAGCATCCGCCTGTCGCACCGCTTGCAGGGCATGCCCGAGTACGTCGTCGACTACGTGCTGGTCCACGAGCTGGCCCACCTGCTCGTTCCCGGTCACGGTCCACGCTTCTGGCGGCTGCTGGAGGCGTACCCGCGTACCGAGCGGGCGCGCGGATACCTGGAGGGCGTGGTGGCGGCCGACCGGCTGCCCCAGCTGCCCGCCGCGCGCGGTGAGTGACGTCCACCGATTCTGTACCGGGTGTGTACCGACTTAGCTCGATGTCGGACTTTGCGGTTAGCCTGGCGCGACGCATTCACATTCGGGATGGGGGACGGTCGTTACGCATGGCCAGGGAATTCCAACGCGGCCACAAGGCCAAGATCAGCGATCTCACGCCGGGGACGGATCTGTACGTAGGTGTGCAGATCGCCGGTCAGGGACTGACCTTTGACATCAGCTGCTTCGGCCTCGACGCCAATGAGCAGCTCTCCGACGACCGGTATTTCATCTTCTTCAATCAGCCTAAATCACCCGAGGAGTCCATTCAGCTCCTCGGTGCCCAGGCCGGCGACACCGAGTCGTTCCGCGTCACCCTGGACCGCATTCCGGCGAACATCCACAAGCTGTCGTTCACCGCGACGGTCGACGGGGCCGGACAGATGTCCCAGGTCGGCCCCGGATACATCCGGATCGTCGCGGGTGGCGAGGAAGTCGTCAGGTACGCCTTCAACGGTTCGGAGTTCACCACCGAGCGTGCGGTGATGCTGGGCGACTTCTATATGAAGGACGTCTGGCGGTTCGCCGCGGTCGGCCAGGGCTTCGACGGCGGCCTCGACGCGCTGCTGAAGAACTTCGGCGGCGAGGTCGCCGAGGAGGAGCCCGCCGCACCTCAGCCGCAGGCCGCGGCGCCGTCGTTCGCCCCGCCGGCCCAGGCTGCCGCACCGGCCCCCGCCCCGTCCTTCGGGGCCCCGCCCGCGCCGCAGGCACCCCAGCCCCCGCAGCCGGCGCCGTCCTTCGGCGCTCCGCCCGCCCCGGCCCCGCCGCCCACGCCGCAGCAGCAGATGCACGCCGCGCCGACGATGGCGGCGCCGCTGGCACCGCAGGGCGGCACCGTGCCGCCGCCCGCCCCCGCCCCCGCTCCGTACGGGCAGCCGCCCCAGCAGCCGCAGTTCGGGCAGATCCCCGGCCAGGTGCCCCCCGCCGCCCCGTACGGCCAGCAGCCTCCCGGCCAGTACGGTCAGCAGGCCCCGGCTCCGTACGGTCAGCAGCCTCCCGGCATGCAACCGCCGGGAATGCAGCCGCCCGGCATGCCCCAGGGCGTGCCGCAAGGCGTTCCGCAGGCCGGTGCCGGTCTCCAGGCGGCGCTCCAGCCGTACAAGGAGACGGCCACCGGTCAGCGCTGGACCCCGCAGAATCAGCAGCTCATGCGGGTCGACCTCACCATGGGCGGTACGCCCGTGCTCGCCCGCCAGGGCAGCATGGTGATGTACCAGGGCAAGGTCGACTTCGGCTACAAGGGCGCCGGTTTCTCCGGCCGTATCGTCGGCAACGCCACCGGTCAGGAAATGCAGCTGATGCGCTGCAGCGGCCGCGGACAGGTCTTCCTCGCCGAGGACGGCTCCCATCTGCACGCCATCGAGCTCCAGGGCGACGGCATCTGCGTCTCGGCGGAGAACGTCCTCGCCTTCGACGAGTCGCTGCAGCACGAGGTCCGCCGGATCGAGGGCCACGGCATCCCCGGCGGCGCCCTGTTCACCATGCAGTTCCAGGGCGCCGGCACGGTCATCGTCAAGACCCACGGCGTCCCCGTCGTCCTGCCGGTCACGCCGACCACCTTCGCCGACTGCAACGCCGTCGTGGCCTGGTCGTCCGCGTCCCAGGTGATCATCTCCAGCCAGGTCCGGCTGCGCCGCAACGCGTACCCGGGACACAGCGGGGAGACCGTGAACCTCCAGTTCCGGGGCGCTCCCGGCAACTTCATCGTCGTCCAGCCCTACGAGGTCTGAGGGAGTCCGTCATGAACCAGCAGCTCGCGGGCTACGCCCCGACCCCCGTCACGGCCCGTATGGAGAACCACGGCCGCACGATGCTCAAGGTCGCCATGGCCACCGGCCAGGACCTCTACGCACGTACCGGCTCGATGGTCGCGTACGAGGGCTTCATCCAGTACGAACCCAACCCGCCCGCCGTCCGGCAGATCGCCTCCCAGTGGATCACCGGTGAGGGCGCGCCGATCATGAAGTGCTCCGGCGACGGACTGCTCTACCTCGCCGACTACGGCGCCGATGTGGTCGTCATCAACCTCAACAACGACTCCCTCTCGGTCAACGGCACCAACGTCCTCGCCTTCGACGGCCATCTCACCTGGGGCGTGGAGCGCGTCAAGGGCCTCGCCAAGTTCGCCGGCCAGGGCCTGTGGAACGTCTGCATCTCGGGCACCGGCTGGGTCGCGATCACCTCGCGCGGCACACCGATCGTCGTCGACTGCGGACGCGGCGAGGACGAGACCTACGTCGACCCGGACGCCCTCGTGGCGTGGTCCCCGAACCTCAAGGTGAAGGGCAAGCGCAGCTTCAAGGCCTCCTCGCTCATAGGGCGGGGCAGCGGCGAGGCGTACCAGATGGCGTTCTCCGGCCAGGGCATTGTCGTCGTACAGCCGAGCGAGGACAGTACCGACCGCCTGCGGGTCCGGAACTGACGGGGGAGGAGAACACACCATGCAGAGTCCGCTCTTCAGCTACACCGAACAGCAGTCCCAGGACCGGTACACCATCCAGAACCCGCAGCTCCTGCGGGTCTCGCTGACCGGCCACGACGACGTCCTCGCCCGCAAGGGCGCCATGGTCGCGTACCAGGGGCTGATGGAGTTCGACGGCGAGTACCAGTCGCACGGACAGCGCCGCGCCCGCGCGAGCACCGGTGAGGGCCTCGACCTGATGCGCTGCTCCGGGCAGGGCACCGTCTACCTCGCCAACCTCGCGCAGTACATCCACGTCGTGGACGTCGACCACGACGGCATCACCGTGGACAGCGCCTATGTCCTGGCGCTGGACTCCTCGCTGCACACCGAGGTCATCGCGGTGGACAGCCAGTACGGCATCTCGGGCACCGGGAAGTACCAGCTCAACATCTCCGGCACCGGCAAGGTCGCCCTGATGACCTCGGGCCAGCCGCTGATGATGCAGGTCACGCCGGACAAGTACGTCAACGCCGACGCCGACGCGATCGTCGCCTGGTCCAGCTCGCTGCGGGTGCAGATGCAGGCCCAGACGCACTCCTCGGGCGTCTGGCGGCGGCGCGGGAACACCGGCGAGGGCTGGGAGCTCAGCTTCCTCGGCCAGGGCTTCGCCCTGGTGCAGCCGAGCGAGGTGCTGCCCCCGCAGAACCACGAGATCGGCCAGGGCGTCCGCGCCCAGTTCGGCATGGGCCAGCAGGGCGCCCACGGTCAGAACCAGAACAACTCCTGGAACTGAAACACCGAGCGCCGGCACGGCGAACACGGGTGAGGGGCGGTCTCCGCCGAGACCGCCCCTCACCCGTGCCGCGAGCGGTACCTACCGGCGCCGCTCCAGCTCGGCGCGGGTCCGCTCCATCAGCCGTACGACCGAGGTGTCGGCCACCGAGGCGACCTCGTCGTAGGCGAACCAGCGCAGGTCCAGCGACTCCTCGCTGATCTGCTCCGTCGCCCCGGAGGGCGCCAGAGCCGCGTACTGCACGTCCAGGTGCCAGTGGCAGGGCGCGGGGATCGGGTGGCGGTCCAGCCGCACCGGGCCGCCACCGAGCAGAGTCAGACCGGTGATGCCGGACTCCTCGGTCGCCTCCCGCAGCGCCGCGGCGGCGAGCGACTCGTCCTGCGGCTCGCAGTGGCCGCCCATCTGGAGCCACATCCGAAGCTTGCGGTGCAGGGTGAGCAGCACCCGGCCGCGCTCCGGGTCGACGACCAGCGCGCTGGCCGTCAGATGGCCGGTCCCGCAGGCCTTCCATATGCCGTCGGGGTGCTGTGCCAGATGGTCGAGGTAGCCCCGGCGCAGCTCACCCTGGTCCGGGTCCGGGCTCTCGTACCCCTTCAGTACGAGAACGGCGTCGTCGTGCAGGCTCACCGGTCGGTGTCGCCCTTGCCGTCGTCCTCGCGGTCCTCGGTCTCACCGGTGCCGCGTGCGCCCTTGTCGTCCGCGGCGGGCTTCTGCGGGCCCTTCGCGGCCTCGCCGAGCATCTTGTCCAGCTCGGAGAAGTCCAGCTGCTCGTGGTGCACGAAGCCGTCCGGATCGTCCAGGTCCTGGGCCGTGGGCAGCATGTCGGGGTGCTCCCACAGGGCGTCGCGCCCGTCCAGACCGCGCGCGTCGGTGAGCGAGGCCCACAGGCGCGAGGCGTCACGCAGCCGGCGCGGGCGCAGCTGGAGGCCGATGAGCGTGGCGAAGGTCTGCTCGGCGGGACCGCCGGAGGCGCGGCGCCTGCGCATCGTCTCGCGCAGCGCGTCAGCCGACGTCAGACGGGACTTCGCGGCCTCGTGCACCACGGCGTCCACCCAGCCCTCGACCAGCGCGAGAGCCGTCTCCAGCCGGGCCAGGGCGGCCTTCTGCTCCGGGGTGTCCTCCGGCTGGAACATGCCCTGCTGAAGGGCGTCCTGGAGCTGCTCGGGCTGCGACGGGTCGAACTGGCCGACCACGTCCTCCAGCTTGCTGGTGTCGACCTTGATGCCGCGCGCATAGCCCTCGACGGCACCGAACAGATGCGAGCGAAGCCACGGAACGTGGGCGAAGAGGCGCTGGTGCGCGGCCTCGCGCAGCGCGAGATACAGCCGCACCTCGTCCTGCGGCACGCTGAGGTCCTTGCCGAACCGCTCCACGTTCAGCGGCAGCAGGGCGGCCTTGCCCGCCGGGCCCAGCGGCAGGCCGATGTCGGTCGAACCGACCACCTCGCCCGCGAGCACCCCGACGGCCTGCCCGATCTGCTGGCCGAACATGGCGCCGCCCATCGACCGCATCATGCCGATCAGCGGGCCGGCCATCGCCTGCATCTCCTCGGGCAGCACATCGCCCATCGCGAGACCGACGCGCTCCGCCACCGGGTCGACCAGCTTCTGCCAGGCGGGCAGGGACGCCTCGACCCATTCCGCACGGCTCCACGCCACGGTCGAGACCGAACCGGAGGGCAGCGACGTCACACCGTCCAGCCAGAGGTCCGCCAGGCGCAGCGCCTCGTCCACCGCGGACCGCTCGGACGGGCCGACGCTGGCGTCCTTGGTGCCGTCCGGCGTGCCCTGCGAGACCGTCTGGCGGGCGATCTGCTTGGCCATGTCCCAGTTCACGGGACCGCCCTCGTAGCTCAGCATCTGGCCGAGCTGCTGGAAGGCGGCGCCCAGGTCATTGGGGTTCATCGAGCCGAACATCGCCGCGAACGGGTTGTCCCCGCCCGCGCCGGGTCCGAAGCCGAACGGGTTAGCAGGCCCGCCCGAACCCTGCCCACCTCCGGTGGGGTCCTTCTTCTTGCCCTCGTCGCCGTTCTCCGGCTCCTCCGGCGGAAGGCCGAATCCGAATGGGGTGTCACTCACGGGTTTCCTCGGCTCGTAGGGCCGTCGGCTCGAACCGACGGCGACTGCCCGACATCACCATCCAGCGTAGACACCAAAACTCCGCTCAGGGCCTCAGTGCTCCGCCGGCTCCCGGCCTGCGGCAGGATGGACGCCACCTGGTACGCACGCGTCATTCGGGTACGTACTGAAGACAACCGCTGGAGACGCCCGGTGAGTTCCCCAGATCCTCAGGTTCGCGCAGCGCGAAACCTGTCCGCCCCCTCGACCGAGAACAAACCAGAAAAGAGCCGCTCCAAGAACCGTGGACCCGTCGTCGCGGTCACCGGAGCGGCAGGGGGCGTGGGCGAGCTGCTCACCGCACGCCTCGCGGCATCCGAGGAGATCAAGCAGGTCATCGCCATCGATGAACGCCGAGGAGAGGTCTCCGAAGCGACCTGGCACATCCTCGACGTACGAGACCCCGCCATCGCGGAGAAGCTGCGCGGCGCAGACGTCGTGGTGCATCTCGCACTCGATCTCGACCTGGAGACCGACCCAGCCGCCCGCACCGCCTACAACGTGCGGGGCACCCAGACCGTGCTGACGGCCGCCGCGGCCGCCGGTGTCCACCGGGTCGTGCTGTGCACGTCGGCGATGGTCTACGGGGCGCTGCCCGACAACGACGTCCCGCTCGCCGAGGACGCCGAGCTGCGCGCCACGGCGGAGGCCACCGGCGTCGGCGACCTCCTGGAGATCGAGCGGCTCGGCCGCCGTGCGCCCCGCGCCCACCCCGGACTCAATGTGACCGTGGTCCGGCCCACCGTCCTGGTCGGCGGTACGGACACCGCGCTGACCCGCTACTTCGAGTCACCGCGCCTCCTGGTCGTCGCCGGATCACGTCCGACCTGGCAGTTCTGCCATGTCGACGACCTGGTCACGGCCCTGGAGTACGCCGCGCTGGAGAAGATCGACGGCGAGTTCGCGGTCGGCTGCGACGGCTGGCTG
The DNA here is from genome assembly GCF_040634135.1 of Streptomyces sp. NPDC007164. Taxonomy (NCBI): domain Bacteria; kingdom Bacillati; phylum Actinomycetota; class Actinomycetes; order Kitasatosporales; family Streptomycetaceae; genus Streptomyces; species Streptomyces sp. NPDC007164. Next base: position 87,064 of record NZ_JBEYFB010000004.1, on the reverse strand, counting down.
GAGCAGGAGGAGGTCGAGGAGCTCAGCGGCGTACGCCGGATGGAGCTGCCCTCCGCGGTGGCCCTGGGCGCCGCCGCCAGGCTGCACCGGATCGGCCTCACCCCGTCCCCGGCGGGCGATCTGGCGTACACGATGCACCCCTGGGTGGTCAGCGTGAGCCGGCTGCACGACGTGGGCTGGCGCCCGGCCTGGACCAACGAGGAGGTGCTCGCCGCGCTCCTCGAAGAGGTCGAGGGCAGACACACCGTCGCCGGACGCCGCCTCGGCCGCAAGGACGCCACCGCGGCCGGTGCCGCCGGTGCGACCGTGGCGCTGCTCGGCACCGCCGCCCTGGTCCGCCGCGCCCGCAAGGCCCGCCGCCGCATCTGAGGGCCGCCCGGCGGGGACCGCCCGAGCGGGAGCTTCTGCAGGCCCGAGCGGGAGCTTCTGTAGAAGGCTCCAAGGCCAGGGGCGGCCCGCCGGTGGAAAGCGCTATTCCGCCCTGTCGGCGCCGTGCGGCACCATGGGCCTCATGGCTCCCACCTTTGACCACCCCGGCGAGCGGGCGGCGGGCGACCCCGTCCGGCTGCTGGAGATTCGCGACACCCCGCTCTCCGTCGACGAGGTCTTCCGGGCCGTCGGGGACGACGCGGCGGGCGGCACGGCGCTCTTCGTCGGCACGGTGCGCAACCACGACGGCGGGCAGGACGTCGGCGCGCTCGGGTACTCCTGTCACCCCTCGGCACAGGACGAGATGCGCCGGGTGGCCGAGAAGGTCGTCGCGAATTTCCCGGTCCGGGCGCTGGCCGCGGTCCACCGGGTGGGTGACCTCCAAGTGGGCGATCTCGCGGTGATCGTCGCCGTCTCCTGCCCGCACCGCGCCGAGGCGTTCGCGGCCTGCCGCAAGCTCATCGACGACCTCAAGCACGAGGTCCCGATCTGGAAGCACCAGCGTTTCTCGGACGGCACCGAGGAATGGGTCGGCGCCTGCTGAGCGCAAGCCGGCCAGGAGGCCGTCCGGCCCGATTTGCGTAACCCCACCCCTGCCGTGAGTGTTGGGTGTCCAGACGGTTAATCTGCTGATCGGTCAGTTGCGGTCGCTCATGGGGTAGGGAGGTCGTAATGGCAGCACTTGCCTGGTTGCTGATTCCGCTTTTCGCTGCGTTCGGTGCTGCGATATGGGGAAGCTGGGCCACCCGTAATCGAACGACCGGCGATGTCTCCGAACTCGCCGGCTATGCCAGGTTCCGCGAGGCGATGGAGAAGCCGCACTCCGGTTCCGACGTCGTCTGACGTTTCCTCGCGCGTACGCAGTCGCCAATCCGCATCGCGGCTCCGGCGGCCGACGCCCTCCGGCCCAGCCCGCGCCCGGCTCCCCGCCTCGTACGGACCGGCCCCGGCGGTGCACTGACAGACCCTTCCCGTACTGTCGTTCCATGCCACGCCGCACCGCGACGATGCTCGCCTCCACCCTGGTCCTCATCGCGCTGCTCTGCGCAGGCGTGCTGATCAAAGTGCCGTATTCGGAGATGTCTCCCGGGCCGACCGTGAACACCCTCGGCGAGGTCGGCGGGGAACCCGTCCTGCAGATCACCGGGCACAAGACGTACCCGACGTCCGGCAACCTCAACATGACGACGGTCAGGGTCACCGGTGCCGACTACAGCATGAATCTCGTCGAGTCCGTCTACGGCTGGCTGGCCCACGACAGCGTGGTCGTGCCGCACGACACGCTCTACCCCGACGGCAAGACCGAGCAGCAGTCGACGCAGGAGAACGCCGAGGAGTTCAGCCAGTCCCAGGAGAGCGCCAAGGTCGCCGCGCTGACCGAGCTGAACATCCCGGTGGCCTCGCGCGTCGTGGTCTCCACGGTCGTCAAGGGCAGCCCCGCCCAGGGCAAGCTGCACGCCGGCGACGTGATCAAGCAGGTCGACGGCTCGCCCGTCGAGCAGCCCGAGGACGTCGCGAAGCTCGTCACCCGCCGCGACCCCGGCCAGAAGGTCACCTTCACGGTCGTCCCGGCCAAGACGGCGGAGGCCGCCGAGAAGGCGGGCAAGGAGCCCGAGGGCAGCCGGAAGGTCGTCATCACCACCGCGAAGGCCCCCAAGGAGGACCGCGCGATCGTCGGCATCCAGGCCGGGACGGACCACACGTTCCCGTTCCTGATCGACATCAAGCTCGCCGATGTCGGCGGGCCGAGCGCCGGTCTGATGTTCTCGCTGGGCATCATCGACAAGCTGACCCCCGGGCAGCTCACGGGCGGCAAGTTCGTCGCGGGCACCGGCACGATCGACGACAAGGGCAAGGTCGGCCCGATCGGCGGCATCAACATGAAGCTGGTCGGCGCGCGCGACGCGGGCGCCAGATACTTCCTGACGCCGGACGAGAACTGCAAGGCCGCCGCCTCCGACACCCCGAGCGGACTCACGCTGGTGAGGGTGAAGACGATCGACGACGCGAAGAAGTCGCTGGAGAAGATCAAGGCGGGGGACACGGCCGGCCTGCCGAGCTGCTCGGCAGGCTGACCGCGCCCCCTGCGGGGGGAGACGCCGGGAGGTCAGGCCTCGAAGGTCGCGGCCAGCGCGTCGGCCAGACCGGGCACGAGACCGGCGCCGGTCCGTACCTCGCTCGGGGTGTCCTTCGCGCGCAGCCGTACCGCCGACTCACGCGTACCGTCCCGGAGGACCGCCACGGTCATCCGCACCTCCTGACGCTCCGGGTGCTTGGCGACCCACTTGGTCAGCTGGGCGTCGCTGAGCCCTTCGGGCACGGCGGCCTCGGCGGACGGCGGCAGCATCAGCCGCTCCACCGTCATCGCGCATCCGATCACCGCGTCGGGCCAGGCGATCGTGGCGAGGAAATCGTCCAGGGCGGTGCCCGGCGGCAGCTCGTCCTGCTCGATGGGGGTCAGTGCGGCGGTCGGGGCTTCGGAGCTGTCCAGGCCGAGCTGGGCGGCGAGAGAGGGTTCCTGGACCCGCAGCTTGGCGGTGTCGACCAGGGCGAAGAGCCGGGCCGGCTGGTCCCAGCCGAGGCCGGAGATGTACTCGTCGATTTCGAGCACGGCGACGGTGAGCGGGCTGGCGGCCATCGGGGGGCCTGAGGGGGAAACGTTGGACATGGCCAATATCCTGCCTCCTTCCGCCCCGGGAACGGGAACTAGGTAAAGCCTCAGTAAGTTGCATAGGTGGGCTCTACGATCGCTGGGCCCGCTTCACACGACCCGCGAACTTCGAGGTGCGCACGTTGGCTTTCCAGATGCCGGACCGCGGCGGAGGCCCGACCGGGCCACGGATCAGAGTCGGCCGCCCGTCCCGGCGTGCCCGTACCCTGCTCATGACATTGGGCGTCCTGGCGGTTCTCGCCATGGCGTTCGTCATGTTCGCCGGGTTCTGGACTGACTGGCTGTGGTACCGGTCGGTCGCGTATTCATCCGTCTTCACCACCACCCTGTGGACCAAGATCGGGCTGTTCTTCGTCTTCGGACTGCTGATGGCTGTCGCCGTCGGCCTGAACATCTGGCTCGCGCACCGGCTCCGGCCGCCGCTGAGCGCGATGTCGCTGGAACAGCAGAGCCTGGACCGTTACCGGATGAGCCTCGCCCCGCACAAGAAGTGGGTGCTGCTCGCGATCACCGCGCTGGTCGGTCTGATCGCCGGAGCATCCGCCTCCGGCCAGTGGCGTACCTGGCTGATGTACGTGAACGGCGTGGCGTTCGGGCAGAAGGACCCCCAGTTCCATCTGGACGTGTCCTTCTACGCCTTCGATCTGCCCTGGTACCGCTTCCTGCTGGGCTTCGGCTTCGCGGCCACGGTGCTCTCGCTGATCGCCGCCGCGATGACCCACTACCTGTACGGCGGGCTGCGCATCACCAGCCCCGGAGCGCGGGCGACCGGCGCGGCCACCGGCCATCTGTCGGTGCTGCTCGGCGTCTTCGTCTCCCTGAAGGCCGTGGCGTACTGGCTCGACCGGTACGGCCTGGCCGTGAAGTCCAGCGACTTCAAGGCCACGGACAACTGGACGGGCCTGCGGTACGTCGACGCCAACGCCTATCTGCCGGCGAAGACCATCCTGTTCTGCATCGCCGCGATCTGCGCCGTGCTGTTCTTCGCGACGCTCTGGCGCCGCACCTGGCAGCTCCCGGTCATCGGCTTCGGCCTGATGGTGCTCTCGGCGATCCTGATCGGTGGGCTGTACCCCGCGATCGTGCAGAAGTTCCAGGTCCAGCCGAACGAGCAGGCCAAGGAAGCTCCGTTCATCCGGAAGAACATCGAGGCGACGCGCGATGCCTACGACATCGACGACGCGCAGGTCGACGACTACTCCGGCAAGAGCACGACGGACGACGACGCCAAGCTGCGCGCCAGTGCGAACGAGGCCGCCAGCTACCGGGTGATGGACCCCAACGTCGTCTCCCCGGCCTTCCAGCAGCTCCAGCAGAAGAGGAACTACTACCAGTTCCCCAAGACGCTTGACGTCGACCGCTACAAGGACGCCGCCGGCAAGGACCAGGACACGGTCATCGGTCTGCGCGAGCTCAACCTCGACGGCATCCCCAAGCGCAACTGGATCAACGACCACTTCACCTACACCCACGGCTACGGCGCCATCGCGGCCCGGGGCACGACGACGGGCAAGAACCCGAAGGGCTCCCCGGACTTCACCGAGTCCGGCCTGCCGACGTCGGGTGAGCTCGGCAAGTACGAGCAGCAGATCTACTACGGCGAGAAGACCGAGCAGTACTCCATCGTCGGCGGGCCCCAGAAGGAGCTCGACTACGAGGAGGACGGCGAGAAGACCACCAGCTACAAGGGCGACAGCGGGGTCAGTCTCTCCAACGCGTTCAACCGCGCCGCGTACGCGGTCTCGTTCAGCGAGCCGCAGATCCTCTACTCGGGGGCCATCGGCGAGGGCTCGCGGATTCTCTACAACCGCACGCCCAAGGAGCGCGTCGAGGCGGTCGCCCCGTGGCTGACCATCGACGGCGACGCCTACCCGGCCGTGGTGAACGGCCGCATCCAGTGGGTCGTCGACGCGTACACCACCACCAACGGCTACCCGTACGCCTCCCGTACGACGCTCGGTGACACCACGGCCGACTCACTGACCACCAACCAGCGCGCGGTCGTCGCCCAGCAGAACCAGGTCAACTACATCCGCAACTCGGTGAAGGCCACCGTCGACGCCTACGACGGCAAGGTCAAGCTCTACGAGTGGGACACCGAGGACCCGGTCCTCAAGACCTGGCGCAAGGCGTTCCCGGGGACCGTGGAGCCCAGGGCGGACATCCCGCAGGAGCTCATGGACCACCTGCGCTACCCGCAGGACCTGTTCAAGGTGCAGCGCGAACTGCTCACCCGCTACCACGTCACCAACCCCGCGCAGTTCTACAGCGGCAGTGACGCGTGGCAGGTCCCGGACGACCCGACCAACAAGGAGTCGGGCGCCGTCCCGCCGTACTACCTGAGCATAAAGATGCCGGACCAGACGGCTCAGAAGTTCTCGCTGACGACGACCTTCACCCCGAAGGGACGGCCCGACCTCGGGGCGTTCATGGCGGTGGACGCCGATGCGGCCAGCAAGGACTACGGCACGATAAGGCTGCTGAGAGTCACCACCACGGTGAAGGGCCCCGGGCAGGTACAGAGTGAGCTCAACGGCAACGACGATGTCGCCGAGTTCGTGAGAAACCTGAAGGGGACCGACTCCGACATCGAGTACGGCAACCTCCTGACCGTGCCGTTGGAAGGGGGCTTCCTCTACATCGAGCCGGTGTACACGCGCGGTGGCACGCAGAACTATCCGCTGCTGCGCAAGGTCGCCGCCTCGTACGGGTCGAAGACCGTCTTCGAGAACAGCCTCGGGGAGGCGCTCAACGCGGTCTTCGGGGTGACGGACTCCGGCACCACCCAGCCGCCGTCGGACACCACCCGGCCACCGGGCACCACCCAGCCGCCGGCCACCGGTGACGCGGCGCTGAAGAAGGCGATCGCGGACGCGCAGAAGGCCTACTCGGAGGGCGAGGCGGCCCTCAAGGAGCAGGACTGGGCCGCCTACGGCAAGGCCCAGGCGGATCTGCAGGACGCGCTCCAGCGTGCGGCGGCTGCCCAGCCGAAGTCGGGCAGCGCGAACAGCGCGAGCGGCCCGGACAAGGCGGACGGTGCCGACAAGGCGGATGCCGACAAGGCCGACGGTGCAGACAAGGCCGACAGCGCCGACAAGAGAGACGAGCCGGCCAGTGCCGACAGCGGTGGCTGAGTAACCCGGTAAAGGCTCACCCCCGCGTCGTGGTACGGTTTCACCACAACGACGCGGGGTGGAGCAGCTCGGTAGCTCGCTGGGCTCATAACCCAGAGGTCGCAGGTTCAAATCCTGTCCCCGCTACTGAAAGACCAAGGCCCGGATCCTTTCGAGGATCCGGGCCTTCGTCGTGTCATGGCGACTTTCTTGTGCAGGGTGCGTGAAGTGCGGTTCGTGGGGCACGAGTTGGCTCCGGACGTGTTTGACTTATCTCTCTGTGGGCATGTCGACAAAACGCTGAAGTGACCTAACTGGCCGCGCTATACCAGGTGTACGCGGGTGGCAGGCGGTGCGACGATGGTATTTATGGGGGACAGGGCAACTCTGTTGGAGACAGGGCGGTTTGTGCAACGTCGCGTTCATCAGCCGGATATCGCGACGAATGCGGCTTTTGGCGTTGCCGCCACCGAGAACAACGAGACCACTGACACACCTGAGACACCCGAGACACCTGAGATCATCAAGGCGACCGAGACTGCCGAGACTGCGGGGTGTGCCGCGACCGTCGAGAGCACGGAGTTCACAGAGAGCACGGGAAGCGCCGGGACCGAGCGGGGCACCGGGACCGTCGGGGCCATGGAGACTCCCGGCGGCGCCGAGAGCCCGGAGAGCGCCGAGAGCGAGGCGCGTCACCGTCGCGCCGCCGACGCCGGGGACACCGCGTCGATGAGCATTCTCGGCGCCGTGCTGCTGCGCCGCGGAGACCTGGACGGCGCGGAACCCTATCTGCGCCGCGCCACCGCGGACGGCGACCGGGCCGCGGCCAACAACCTGGGCGTCCTGCTCCACCAGCGCGGATACACCGACGACGCGGCCGGCTGGTGGCGCATCGCCGCCGTCGCGGGGTCCGCCGCCGCCGCGCACGCGCTGGGCCGCCACTACCGCGAGCGCGGCGACGAGCCCGGCGCCGAGTACTGGCTGCGGCAGTCCGCCGAGCAGGGTCACGCGCTGGGCGCGTACGCCCTGGCCGACCTGCTGGAGCACCGCAGCGACGTCGGTGCGGAGCGCTGGCTGCGCGCCGCCGCCGAGCAGGGGCACCGGGAAGCCGCGTACCGCCTCGCACGCATGCTGGACCGCAACGCCGGCGACGACCCGCATGACGCCTTCGGCCGCCCGGGGCTGGGCCCCGGTGCGGGCGACCGCTCCGGCGCGGCCGGACGGCCCGTGGCGCGCAAGGACGACGGCCCGGTGGCGGGTCCGGCGACCGGACGGGTGGGCGAGGCCGAGCAGTGGTACCGGCAGGCCGCCGCGCGTGGCCACCGGCGTGCCGCCCTGCATCTCGGCGCCATCCTCGAACAGCGCGGCGAGCTCAAGGAGGCCGGCCGCTGGTACCTCATCTCCGCGAAGGCGGGCGAGGCGCGCGCCGCCTGTGCGCTCGGCTTCCTGCTGCGTGACGCGGGTGACGAGGAGAGCGCCGCCGTGTGGTGGCTGCGCGCCGCCCAGGACGGCGACGGGAACGCCGCCAACGCCCTGGGCGCCCTGCACGCGGCCCGTGGCGAGCAGCAGACCGCCGAGCGCTGGTACCGCGCCGCCATGGACGCGGGCGACGTCAACGGCGCCTACAACCTCGGCCTGCTCTGCACGGCCCAGGACCGCACGCCCCAGGCCGAGCAGTGGTACCGCCGCGCCGCGTACGCGGGCCACCGCGAGGCCGCCAACGCACTGGCCGTGCTCCTGCTCCAGGCGGGCGACGCGACCGGCGCCGAGCCCTGGTTCTCCAAGGCGGCCGAGGCGGGCAGCGTGGACGCGGCGTTCAACCTCGGCATCCTGTACGCCGGGCGCGACGAGGACCGCATGGCGCTGGTCTGGTACGAGCGTGCCGCGGCGGCCGGGCACACCGAAGCCGCCCTCCAGGTCGGCATGGCCCTGCTGCACCACGGCGAGGAGCAGGAGGCGGAGCGCCATCTGCGCTGCGCGGCCGGCGGCGGCAGCGCCGAGGCGGCCTTCCGGCTGGCCGGGGTGCTGGACTCGCGGCAGCCGCCGCCCGGACCCCCCGCGCTCGGCGAGCCGATGCCGGAGAAGACCGAGTGCGAGGAGTGGTACGAGCGGGCCGCCGAGCAGGGCCACCGCCGTGCCCAGGTGCGGGTCGGGATGCTCGCGGCGGCCCGCGGCGACGTGGACAGCGCCGCCCGCTGGTACCGCGAGGCCGCCGAGTCCGGCAGCCGCAACGGTGCCTTCAACCTCGGACTGCTGCTCGCCCGCGAGGGCAGCGAGCGCGAGGCAGCCCTGTGGTGGAGCCGCGCCGCGAACGACGGGCACGGCCGGGCCGCCCTGCGCCTCGCCCTGCTGGCCGCCCGCCGCGGTGAGCTGGCCGAGGGGCAGCGCTGGTGTGCGCGGGCGGTGGAGCTGGGCCCGGCGGAGGTCGCCGAACGGGCCGCCCGGCTGCGGGAGGCACTGCACCAGGAGCTGACCGCGTAGGGACGGAGGCCCGCCGGGGCGGCGCGTGAGCGGCGTCCCGGTGCCCGTCCCCGTGGGGCGCAGGAACGGATTTGCGCTGGTCGGCAGCGGTGACGTACAGTTCTAAACACAACGACGCGGGGTGGAGCAGCTCGGTAGCTCGCTGGGCTCATAACCCAGAGGTCGCAGGTTCAAATCCTGTCCCCGCTACTGAAGACAGAAGGCCGGATCCTTTCGAGGATCCGGCCTTCTGTGCATGTGCTGCGCGAGGTCAGAGCTTGTGGCCCACGGCCTCCGAGTACATCGTCCGGTCTACGGCCTTCGCCTCCGGCACCGAGGCGCCCTCGGACACTCCCGAATCGGCGTACGCCTCCTGCAGCCGGTCCGTCGTGCCCTTGCGTATCTCCCAGTCCATCCGCATCGACGGGGTCGACCGCAGCGTGGCCTCATCGGTCTTCATCAGCTTCGCCAGCTCGGTCACGAAGCCGGGATCGGACTTGTAGTCGCCGGTGAAGTAGGTGTTCACCGTCCGGATGTAGGCGCGGAGGAAGGCGACGCCCGCGTCCGGGTCCTCGTTGAGCAGCGTTGGGCCGAAGAGCAGGCCGCCGAGCGGTTCACCGACGGGCTGGCCGCCCAGGAACGCGTACTTCCTGTCGCCGTCCACCCTGCGCCAGATCGGGTCGAGCAGCCAGGCCGAGTCCACGCCGCCGTTCCGCAGTGCGGTCAGCACGTCCGCGGAACCGAGCTGCTGGAAGCTGATCCGGTCGAGGCCACCGCCGTGCCTCTTCAGGGAGGTGCCCATCGGGTACGCGATGACCGAGCCCTTGCCGATCATGGTGCCCAGCTTCCGGCCCGCCATCTCGACGTGATCGGCGCTCTCGCCGTCCTTGAGCCGCACCCACAGGCCGCTCTTGGAGGCGGGGTCGGGGGAGAAGTTCCCCGCGACCCACTTGATGTCGAAGCCGCCGTTGATGCCGTTCATCACGGCTGCCTCGGGAGCCGCCCACTGGGCGTCCACGTCGCCCTTGGCGAGCAGCGGCAGGGCGTCCGGGGTGGGCAGCACCTTCAGTTCGACGTCCAGCCCCTCCTTCGCGAACTCGCCCTTCGCCACCGCGACCTGGAGCGGAGCGACGTACTCCGCGCTCAGGGTGCCGGTGGCGACGGTGATCTTCCGCTGCTTCGCCAGGGGTTGGGCCGCCGGGGCGCCCTTGTCGCAGCGGGCCGCCTTCCGGTCGGGGGCGAGGTCGGCCGGGTCGGTCCAGCTCCCGGCGCCACAGCCCGCGACGGGCTTCACGGTGCGCGGCGCGGCGGCACCGCCGCCGCCGGAGTCGTGCCCGGCGCAGCCCGCGGCGCCGAGCAGGGATGCCGTGACGAGCACGACGGTGCGGGTGATGCGGGTGTGGGTACGCACAGTGCCTCCGTACGAAGAGCGTGGGGAGCCGTTCAGGACCGACCGCGGCCGCGGTCGCGCGGGGCCCACGGCGTGAGCAGCCGTCCGGCGATCCGCACCACTTCGGAGAAGACGACACCGAGGACGGCCACGCACACGATGCCGACGAACATCACGTCGTTCTGGAACAGCGCCCGGGAGTCGAAGATCAGATGGCCCAGACCGTCGGCCGCGGCGATCTGCTCGGAGGCGACGATGACGAGCACGGCCACCCCTGCCGCGATCCGTGCCCCGACCAGTACCGCGGGCAGCGACGCGGGCAGCAGCACATGGCGGAACATCTGCCGGTGCGAGGCGCCGAAGACCTGGCCGGCGTCGCGGTGACCGGCTGGGACGGCGAGCACGGCCGCCATGGTGGAGATCCAGACGAAGAAGAAGACGGTCGCGGCGACCAGAGCGATCTGCGGCCCTTCACCGAGGCCGAACATATTGAGGAAGACGGGCAGCAGGGCCAGCTTCGGCACGACGTACAGGGCGTCGAGCAACGGCTCCAGCGCCGCCCGTACGAGGGAGAGTGAGCCCATCAGCAGGCCGAGCGCGTATCCCGCGACGGTGCCGATCGTGTAGCCGCCCAGGACCCGCTTGAGCGTGGCCCATACATCCGGCCACAGTTCACCGGCGCCCGCCCGGTCCAGGCCGTCCGCCAGGATGGTGGAGGGGGCGGGATAGACCCGGGCATCGATCCAGGACTGCGCGGCGGCCAGCTGCCAGAGCAGCACGAGGAGCAGGGGCACGGCGACGGCCAGCGTGATCTCCAGGGCGCGGCGCCTGCGGTGGGTGCGTGCCGGACGCAGCTCCTGCGGGCCCGGTCTGCGGATCAGAAGGCCCTCGTCGGGCTTCGTGGTGTTCACGGTGACGGTCATGCCGGGACCGCCTCCCGGTGCACCTCGCCACGCAGGAGCTCCCACAACTCGCTCTTCAGCGCGGTGAATTCGGGTGCCGAACGGACCGTGCCGGTGCGCGGCCGGCCGAATGGCGGGCGGCGCTCGGCGATGATCTGCCCCGGTCTGGCGGACATCACCAGCACCCTGTCCCCGAGCACGATCGCCTCTTCGAGGCTGTGGGTGATGAAGAGGGTGGTGGTACGGGTGGTCTGGGTGAGGTCGAGCAGCTCGTCCTGGAGGATGGTGCGCAGCTGGGCGTCGAGCGCCGCGAACGGCTCGTCCATCAGCAGGATCTCGGGTTCGACGGCGAGGGCGCGGGCGATCGCGACCCGTTGCCGCATCCCGCCGGAGAGGGCGGCCGGATAGGCCCCCGCGAAGTCGGAGAGCCCCATCCGGGCCAGCCAGTCGCGTGCCCTGGCATCGGCCTCCTTGCGCGGTGTGCGCTGGATGTCGAGACCGAACCGGACGTTGGCGAGCACGGTCTTCCAGTCGTAGATGCCGTAGTCCTGGAAGATCATCGCCGCCGGACGGGGCGAGGCCGTACGGATGGACAGCTCGCCGGAGCTGGGGCGGAGCAGCCCGGCGGCGATCCGGAGCAGCGTGGACTTGCCGCAGCCGGACGGGCCGACGACGCAGGTGAACTCGCCCGGCGCGACGGAGAGATCGAGCGGACCGAGGGCGGACAGGGCCTTGGTGCCGCGCCCGAACGAGCGGGTGAGCGCTTCGGCGCGGAGTTTGGGACTGGTGACTGCGGGGGCGGGTTCGGCTGCGGGGGCGGGTGGGGTCGGGTGCGGAACTCCCACGGGTCTCTCCTCGGGCGTATCGAGGTGCGGATCCGCCGCGGGGCGGACGTGATCGCCGCAGACGATATGACTACCCGTCAGATTGGGGAAGGGGGTGCGCAGGTGCCAGTGGTCGGGAGGGGTGTCGTCCCCCGCGGGGATTCACGCGGAAGGCCCCGGTGCGAATGACGCTCGCACCGGGGCCTTCGACGTGAGGAGCGGCCCGGCTCAGCCCGTCGACGCGCAGTTCGGGCAGATGCCGCGGTAGGTCACCTCGACGCCGGAGACCGTGAAGCCGAAGCGCTCGTCGCTCGGCAGGTCCGCCATCGGGTCGCCGGCCGGGTGCACGTCGCGGATCGTGCCGCAGCTCGCGCAGACCAGGTGGTGGTGGGGCCGGTGCGCGTTCGGGTCGTACCGCTTGGCGCGGCGGTCCGTGGAGACCTCGATGACCTCGCCGAGCGTCACCATCTCGCCCAGTGTGTTGTAGACGGTGGCCCGGGAGATCTCGGGCAGCTTGGCCACGGCCCGGGCGTGGACCTCGTCGGCCGTCAGGTGCACGTGGTCCCCGTCGAGGACCTCGGCCACGACGCGCCGCTGCGCGGTCATGCGCCAGCCGCGTCCGCGAAGTCGTTCCAGCAGGTCACTCATAGAAACAAGCCTAACAGTGGAGGGACCAGGTCCCGAACGGGTGTGACTTTGGATGTTCACTTGACTTGGACTAAGTCCATTGTAGGATCGGCACCGGCATACGCCAAGGGACAGGCTGTGCAGGACAAGACGAATGTGCAGGAACGACGCAGGAGGCGCACGTGACGCAGGGACCGCTCACCACGGAGGCCGGCGCGCCGGTCGCCGACAACCAGAACAGCCAGACCGCGGGCGTCGGCGGTCCCGTCCTGGTGCAGGACCAGTCGCTGATGGAGAAGCTCGCGCACTTCAACCGTGAGCGCATCCCGGAGCGCATCGTGCACGCCCGCGGCGCCGGCGCGTACGGCACGTTCACGCTGACCCGTGACGTCTCGCAGTGGACGCGAGCCAAGTTCCTCTCCGAGGTCGGCAAGCAGACCGAGACCTTCCTGCGCTTCTCGACCGTCGCGGGCAACCTCGGCTCGGCCGACGCGGTGCGCGACCCCCGCGGTTTCGCGCTGAAGTTCTACACCGAAGAGGGCAACTACGACCTCGTCGGCAACAACACCCCGGTGTTCTTCATCAAGGACGCCATCAAGTTCCCCGACTTCATCCACACCCAGAAGCGCGACCCGTACACCGGCTCGCAGGAGGCGGACAACGTCTGGGACTTCTGGGGTCTGTCGCCCGAGTCCACCCACCAGGTGACCTGGCTCTTCGGCGACCGGGGCATCCCGGCCACGCTGCGCCACATGAACGGGTACGGCTCGCACACGTTCCAGTGGAGCAACGAGGCCGGCGAGGTCTTCTGGGTCAAGTACCACTTCAAGACCGACCAGGGCATCAAGAACCTCACCCAGGCCGAGGCCAACAAGCTCGCCGGTGAGGACCCGGACAGCCACCAGCGCGATCTGCGCGAGGCGATCGAGCGCGGCGACTTCCCGTCCTGGACGGTGCAGGTCCAGATCATGCCGGCGGCCGAGGCGGCCACGTACCGCTTCAACCCGTTCGACCTCACCAAGGTGTGGCCGCACGCGGACTACCCGCCGATCGAGATCGGGAAGCTGGAGCTCAACCGGAACCCGGAGAACGTCTTCGCGGAGACCGAGCAGTCGATCTTCAGCCCCGCGCACTTCGTGCCCGGCATCGGTCCGTCCCCCGACAAGATGCTCCAGGGCCGTCTCTTCGCGTACGGCGACGCCCACCGCTACCGCGTCGGCATCAACGCCGACCACCTGCCGGTGAACCGCCCGCACGCCACCGAGGCGCGTACCAACAGCCGGGACGGCTATCTGTACGACGGCCGTCACAAGGGCGCGAAGAACTACGAGCCGAACAGCTTCGGCGGTCCGGCCCAGACCGACCGTCCGCTGTGGGAGCCCACCACCGTCACCGGCGAGGTCGCCACGCACGCGGCCCCGAGCCACGCCGAGGACAACGACTTCGTGCAGGCCGGAAACCTGTACCGGCTCTACTCCGAGGACGAGAAGGCCCGGCTGATCGACAACCTCGCCGGGTTCATCGCCAAGGTCTCGCGCGACGACATCGCCGAGCGCGCGATCAACAACTTCCGCCAGGCGGACGGCGACTTCGGCAAGCGTCTGGAGGCCGCGGTCCAGGCCCTTCGCGGCTGATCCGGACGGTTGTCGTCGGCGGTGGGCCGGCCTCCCCTTCGGGGGAGGCCGGCCCACCGGTCGTTCGGGGCTCAGCCGATGAGTTCCACGTGGTGGCGGCGCCGGGTGGGCGCCCAGCAGCGCAGGATGTCGCGTACGGAGACGATGCCCACGGGGCCGTGGCCGTCCAGCACGATCAGATGCCGGAACCCGCCGTGTGTCATGGCCACCGCGGCCTCTTCCAGGGTCCAGGTGGGCGAGGCGAAGACCACGTCGGTGGTGGTGTGGGTGGCGGCGGTCTCGACGTCCGGATCCTGTCCGGAGCCGACCGCGTTGAGTATGTCGCGTTCGGTGAGGATGCCGAGCCCGCTGTCGTCCTGGTCGAGTACGACCGCGGCCCCGACATGGCGGACCGACATCAGCCGGGCGGCCTGGCGGAGCGTATGGGCGGGCCCGATGGTGAGGACCAGCGTGCTCATGGCGTCACGGACGAGCATGAAGAGAGCCACCTCCTTGGTGAAACGACTGTGTGAGTCGATTCACAAATTCACAAGCGGGGAGACTCTCAGAGTCGCACCGATGCGGGGACGGAACAAGGGGGGACGAAGCTCCCCCGGGGGCGCACGGCAGTGCACGACGCCCCCGGGGACACGATCCCGGCGTACGAGCCGGGTCGGCAGCGCAGGTTCAGCAGCACAGGCTCAGTAACGCCGGGTCGGCAGCGCAGGTTCGGCAGCGCTGGCTCAGTAACGCCGGGTCGGCAGCGCAGGTTCGGCAGCGCTGGCTCAGTAACGCCGGGTCGGCAGCGCTGGCTCAGTAGCGCTGGTTCAGATAGCCGAGCAGCTCGTGGTGGAGCAGTCCGTTCGAGGCCGCCGCGTTGCCGCCGCCGGGGCCGGAGACGCCGTCAAGGCTGGTGAACTTCCCGCCCGCCTCCTGGACGACGATCGCGTTGGCGGCCATGTCCCAGAGCGAGAGCTCCGGCTCCGCGCAGATGTCCACCGAGCCCTCGGCGACCATCATGTACGGCCAGAAGTCCCCGTACCCGCGAGTGCGCCAGCAGGCCCGGGTCAGGTCCAGGAAACCGTCGAGGCGGCCCTGCTCCTCCCAGCCGCTCAGCGAGGCGTACGCGAACGAGGAGTCCGCGATCCGCTCCACCTTCGACACCTGGAGCCGGGTCGCGGAGGTCAGGCTGCGGCCGGTGTACGCGCCGGCGCCCTTGGCCGCCCACCAGCGCCGGTTCAGCGCGGGGGCCGACACCACGCCGACCACCGGCTGGAAGCCGTCCTCGCCCGCCTCCATCAGCGAGATCAGCGTCGCCCAGACGGGCACGCCGCGCACATAGTTCTTGGTGCCGTCGATCGGGTCGATGACCCAGCGGCGCGGGCCGGTGCCCTCGATCCCGAATTCCTCGCCCAGAATCGCGTCACGCGGGCGGGCCCGATGGAGGTGGCCGCGGATCAGTTCCTCGGCGGCCTTGTCCGCCTCGCTCACCGGAGTCATGTCCGGCTTGGTCTCGACCTTGAGGTCGAGGGCCTTGAACCGGTCCATCGTCGCCGCGTCGGCGGCGTCCGCCAGCACATGGGCAAGGCGCAGATCATCGTGGTAATCGGGCATGCCGTCACAGTATCGAGCGAAGGTGAACAGAGCCACACGCCTCGGGAGCCGCGCGCCCCCGGGAGCCGCGCGGACCATTGACAGTCCCCGGGGCCGCGCCGACGCTGGGACGCGGAGCCCTCGGCGCGGGAGGCGACGATGCCCACAGCGCGGGAACTACTGCTGGACGCCGCCCTCTCGGCGCTGGCGACCCTGCCCTGGACGTCGGTGCGCATGGTCGACGTGGCATCCGCCGCCGGCGTCTCCCGGCAGACCCTCCACAACGAGTTCGGCGGCAAGGACGGCCTGGCCCGCGCCCTGGTGCGGGACGCGGCCGACGGCTATCTGGCCGGGGTCGAGCGCGCACTGGGAACGGCCGGCGGTACGGCGGACAGGCTGGCCGCCACCGCCGCCTGGACCGTTCGGGCCGTACGGGCGAACGTGCTGGTCAAGGCGTTGCTCACCGGCTGCTGGAACGAGCGGCTACCCCGTCCGGGCCCCCTCGTGGCCGGATGCCCGGACCCGTTGCCCGGCCCCTGGAGCGCCGGTCCCGGCCCGCCGGCCCCCGCCGAACTGCTCCGCCGGGCCGGCGAACGCGCGGTGGCCGCCCTGGACGCGGAACGGCCGCCGCACGACCCGGAAGCCCTCGCCGTGACCTGCGAGATCGTGCTGCGGCTCGCCCTGAGCTACGCGCTGGTGCCCACCCCGTCGGGGACCGGGGGAGAGCCGGCACCGCTGGTGCGCCACGTGGTGGCGCGGGCGCCGTACGCGGTCAGTGGGACGAGCCCGACAGCTGGAGCCCGATCACCCCGAGGATCACCAGGGAGATCGACACCAGCTTGAGCGTGGAGACCACGTCGTCGAGGAAGACCATGCCGTAGATCGCGGTGCCCGCCGCGCCGATGCCCGTCCACACGGCGTAGGCGGGGCCCACGTCGAGCTTCTTCAGCGACATCGTCAGCAGACCGAAGCTGCCGAGGGCGAAGATGCAGAACGCGATGGTCGGCCAGAGCCGGGTGAAGCCGTGCGAGAGCTTCAGACAGACGGCGAAGCCGGTCTCCAGAAGTCCTGCGACCACGACCAGCAGCCACGCCATCGTCAGTGCCCTCCCACGTCGGTGACCGCCTTGCCACACTGGGTGTGATTATGTACTTACCGGTAGGAGCAGTTCGCAAACGCGCCCCGGTCAGTCGCCTTCGCGTCGCTCCCGGGTGGAGAGCAGCCGGTGCAGCGAGTCCAGCCGGGCCGGATCGGCATGGCCGTCCGCCACCCAGGCGGCCAGGGCGCATTCCGGTGCGTGGCTGTCGTGGGTGCAGCCGCGCGGGCACTCCTCGGTGCCCGGCTCCAGGTCCGGGAACGCGTGGATCACCCGGGACGGGTCGATGTGGTTGAGCCCGAAGGAGCGCACACCGGGGGTGTCGATCACCCAGCCGCGGTAGTCGGGCAGCGGCAGCGCCAGCGCCGATGTGGTGGTGTGCCGGCCGCGCCCGGTGACCGCGTTGACCACGCCCGTCGTACGCCGGCGGTCCTTCGGCACCAGCGCGTTGACCAGCGTGGTCTTGCCGACGCCGGAGTGCCCGACGAAGGCGGTGACCCGGTCGTTCAGCTGCTCGCGGACCCGCTCCGCCGCGTCGCCGTTCTCCAGCTCCTCGCGGCTGGTCACGATGAACGGGACGCCCAGCGGGGTGTACGCCTCCAGCAGCTTGTCCGGGGAGGCCAGGTCGGACTTGGTGAGGACGAGGAGCGGGGAGAGCCCGCCGTCGTACGCCGCGACCAGACAGCGGTCGATCATCCTGGGCCGGGGTTCCGGATCGGCCAGGGCGGTGACGATCGCCAGCTGATCCGCGTTGGCCACGACCACCCGCTCGAACGGATCGTCGTCGTCCGCGGTCCGGCGCAGCACCGAGCGGCGCTCACCGATGCGGACGATGCGCGCGAGGGTGTCCTTGTCGCCGGAGAGATCACCGACGATGGAGACGGTGTCACCCACCACCGCGGCCTTCCGGCCCAGCTCACGGGCCTTCATCGCCATGACCGTACGGCCGTCGACGAGACAGGTGAGGCGGCCCCGGTCGACGGTGAGGACCATGCCCTCCTCGGCGTCCTCGTGCTTCGGGCGGGTATGGGTGCGAGGCCGGTTGCCCTTCGGGTTGGGGCGGAACCGGATGTCGTCCTCGTCGGGGTTCTTGCCGTAGCGGCGCATGTCTCAGGCCCCGAGCATTCCGGTCCACATCTGCGGGAAGTCCGGCAGGGTCTTGGCGGTCGTCGCCACGTTCTCGATCTCCACTCCGGGTACGGCAAGGCCGATGATCGACCCCGCGGTCGCCATCCGGTGGTCGTCGTACGTATGGAAGGTACCGCCGTGCAGCGGGCGGGGCCGGATGTGGAGGCCGTCGGCGGTCTCGGTGACGTCGCCGCCCAGCTCGTTGATCTCCTTGGTGAGCGCGGCCAGCCGGTCCGTCTCGTGCAGCCGAAGATGGGCGACGCCGCTCAGGGTGGATGGCGAATCGGCCAGGGCCGCGACCGCCGCGATGCCCGGGGTCAGCTCGCCGACCTCGCCGAGGTCGACGTCGATGCCGTGGATCCGGCCCGAACCGGTGAAGGTGAGGCCGCGCTCGGTCAGCTCGCAGCTGCCGCCCATCGCGGTGAAGATCTCCCGCAGCGCGTCGCCCGGCTGGGTGGTGTGCTCGGGCCAGTCCGGGACGGTGACCCGGCCGCCGGTGACCAGCGCGGCCGCCAGGAACGGCTGGGCGTTGGAGAGGTCGGGCTCGATGGTCAGGTCACGGCCGAGCAGGGCGGAATGGGAGACCCGCCAGACGTTCGGCTCGCCGCCCGTCTCCGGCTCGTCGACCTGCGCGCCGACCGCCCGCAGCATGTCGACGGTCATCCGGATGTGCGGCATGGAGGGGAGCCGGGCGCCGGTGTGACGCACCTCCACCCCCTGGTTGAAGCGCGGCGCCGACAGCAGCAGCGCCGAGACGAACTGGGAGGACGAGGAGGCGTCGATCGCCACCGGACCGCCGTCCAGCGCACCGCTGCCGTGCACGGTCATCGGGAGCGAGCCGCGCCCCTCGTCGTCGATCCGGGCACCGAGCACCCGCAGCGCGTCGATCACACCGGTCAGCGGGCGCTCGTACGAACGCGGGTCGCCGTCGAAGCGGACCGGGCCGTCGGCCAGGGTCGCGACCGGCGGCAGGAAGCGCATGACCGTGCCGGCGTTGCCGACGTCGACCGTGGTGGGGCCGTGCAGCCCGGCCGGGATGACCCGCCAGGCCTCGCCGGAGCCGTCCGGGCCGACGCCCTCCTCGATGCCGACGCCCATCGAACGCAGCGCCTCGGCCATCAGCAGGGTGTCGCGGGAGCGCAGCGGGCGGCGCAGCCAGCCGGGCTCGGCGGCGAGCGCGGCCAGGACCAGCGCGCGATTGGTGACCGACTTCGATCCGGGCACGGTGACGGTCGCGTCGACCGCCCCGGTCGCATGCGGGGCGGGCCAGAGAGCGGGGTGCACGGAGCTTTCGGTCATGGATCTCACTTTAACGGCCTTCGCCCGACGGCCCCCGCCCCGCGGCCTTCGCCCAGGCCCCCGTATGTCTCACATACCGAGCAGCCAGCGCCCGCCGCCGATCAGCGAGCAGAGCGACACCGCGTGGAAGAGGAAGAGCCAGAGCGCGGCCGGTACGTCCGTCAGCCGCGACAGCTGGTCCGCGTCCGAGTCCGGCGCACCGCCGTGCCGCCGCTTGGACTGGAGCTCGAAGGCCGGGCGCACGCCGCCGAGCAGCAGGAACCAGACCACGGTGTACGCGAACAGCGACTGCCAGGCGGGTGAGGCCAGCCAGGACACCAGCAGGAAGGCCGAGCCGGTGAGGATCACCGTCAGCGCCCCGTAGACATTGCGGATCATCACCAGCATCACCGCGAGCAGGACGGTGGCCACCCACAGCAGCAGCGTGATCCGGCCGTCGACCAGCAGCCACGCGCCGCCCAGGCCCAGCAGCGGCGGGGCGGTGTAGCCGGCGGCCGCGGTGAGGACCATGCCGATGCCGGTCGGCCTGCCGCGGCTGACGGTCAGGCCGCTGGTGTCCGAGTGCAGCCGGATGCCGGACAGCTGCCGGCCGGTGAGCAGCGCGATCAGCCCGTGGCCGCCCTCGTGCGCGATGGTGATCGCGTTGCGGGTCAGCCGCCAGAGCGGATTCGGTACGACGGCGATCAGTGCGAGCGTGCCGGTCACCACCACCAGCCACTGCTCGGGGGCGGGCTGGGTGCCGAACACGCGGTCCCACAGATTGCCCAGTTCGGTGCTGTCCATGGTGTGGGCGGCTCCTTGCGGTGTCGGCTTGCGGTATCGGCGCCCGGCCGGTGTGACGGTCGTGGCAGTCTGGCACTCATGTGCGGACGGTATTCAGCGAGTCGGCGGCCCGAGGACCTGACCGGACTCTTCCATGTCGAGAAATGGGAGCCGGCCGAGGCCCTGGCGCCCGATTGGAACGTGGCGCCCACCAAGGAGGTCTACGCCGTACTGGAGCGTCCTGTGAAAGACGCAGACGACCAGCGTCCGGTTCGCCAGATGCGCGCCCTGAAATGGGGACTCGTACCGTCCTGGGCGAAGTCCCCGGAGGGCGCCGCACGGATGATCAACGCCCGCGCGGAGACCGTCCACGAGAAGCCGTCCTTCCGCCGTCCCTTCGTCTCACGGCGCTGCATCCTGCCCGCCGACGGCTACTACGAGTGGGTCACCGGCGTGGACGAACGGCAGCTGGAGGAGAAGGGGAAGAAGAAGCGCCCGCGCAAGCAGCCGTACTTCGTGACCCCCGCCGACGGATCGGTCTTCGCGATGGCCGGGCTGTACGAGTTCTGGCGCGACCGGACCCTGCCCGACGACCACCCGATGGCCTGGTGGGTGACGTGCACGGTGATCACCACCGAGGCGGAGACCACCCCGCTCGCCGTCGCCCCCGCGGACGGCCCGGCCGCGCTCGCCGACATCCATCCCCGGATGCCGCTGATGCTGACGCCGGACCGCTGGGACGACTGGCTGGACCCTTCGCGCACCGATGTCGAGGAGCTGAAGGCGCTGCTCGCCCCGCCGCCGGGCGGGCTGATGCGGGCCTACCCGGTGGCCACGGCCGTCAGCAACGTCCGCAACAACGGACCCGAACTGCTGGAAGAACTGGCCGCGCCGGAGGTGGGCACCCTCTTCTGAGGTCCCGGCGGGGAGGATGGGGCGCGTGACTACTGCAGAGACGGGCCGCGGGGCCGGGACCGCCGAAATGGCCGACACCGACGCCGGGCCGGCCAGGATCACCTGGTTCCCGGCGACCGGTACGACGAAGGCGGCGGGAGCCCGCACGGTGCTGGCCCTCGGCCATGGCGCGGGCGGCGGCATCGAGGCCCGCGACCTGCGGGCCCTGGCCGCCGTGCTGCCCGCCCACGGGGTGACCGTCGCCCTGGTGGAGCAGCCGTGGCGGGTCGCCGGGAAGCGGCTCGCGCCCGCCCCGAAGACCCTGGACACCGGGTGGCGGGGGCTGTGGCCCGCGCTCACCGCCGCCGGGCTGCCCGTCGTCGCGGGCGGGCGGAGCGCCGGGGCCCGGGTGGCCTGCCGGACGGCCGCGGAGCTCGGCGCCCACGCCGTGCTCGCGCTGAGCTTTCCGCTGCACCCCCCGGGAAAGCCGGAGAAGTCCCGCGCCGACGAGCTGCTCGGCTCCGGGGTGCCCACGCTCGTCGTGCAGGGCGGCCACGACCCGTTCGGGCGGCCCGCCGAATTCCCGCCCGGGGAGTACGAGCTGGCCGAAGTGCCGTACGCCGACCACGGGTTCGCCGTACCGAAAAAGGCCGGGCCGAGCCAGGACGAGGCGATGGAGATCCTCACCGGCGCAGTGACCGGATGGCTGTCCGCCCTCGCGTGACGTACACCCCGGGAACGTGGCGTACACCCGGGGAATGTTGGGCGAGGGGCCACTGTTGTCGGTGTCATCGGTACATCAACGTCGTACGTGGAGAGGGAGTCCGTCGCATGGGTTCGACCATCTGCCCGAGCCGCTCGAACGCCGCTGACCTGGAGTGGACGGTGCTGCACGCGGCCAGGACCACTCCCGAGCGGGCCCAGGGCGGATCGGATCGACAGCCCGTCTCGAAGCAAGGTCGACTATTCTCCGATTCGAGCGGGTCCGGTTTCGGCTCCGCCACAGCGTTGGAGGAGGTGGGTCCGGTCACTGGGACCGACACAGGGACCGACGACGGCCGCGCACAGGAGACGTCCGCCGAGCGCAACGCGCGCTTCGAGCGGGACGCGCTCGGTTTCCTCGACCAGATGTACTCGGCCGCGCTGCGCATGACGCGCAATCCCGCGGACGCCGAGGACCTGGTCCAGGAGACGTATGCCAAGGCGTACGGCTCCTTCCACCAGTTCCGTGAGGGCACCAACCTCAAGGCGTGGATGTACCGCATCCTCACCAATACGTTCATCAACTCGTACCGCAAGAAGCAGCGCGAACCCCAGCGCAGCGCCGCCGAGGAGATCGAGGACTGGCAGCTGGCGCGCGCCGAGTCGCACATGTCGACCGGTCTGCGCTCCGCCGAGTCGCAGGCGCTCGACCACCTGCCCGACTCGGACGTGAAGTCCGCTCTGCAGGCGATCCCCGAAGAGTTCCGCATCGCCGTCTATCTCGCCGATGTCGAGGGCTTTGCCTACAAGGAGATCGCGGACATCATGGGGACTCCCATCGGTACGGTGATGTCCCGACTGCACCGGGGCCGCCGCCAGCTGCGCGGCATGCTGGAGGACTACGCCCGTGAGCGCGGGCTCGTCCCGGCCGGTGCCGGAGAGTCGGACGATCGGAAAGGCTCGGGCTCATGAGCTGCGGAGAGCCGCACGAGACGGACTGCTCGGAAGTCCTCGATCATCTCTACGAGTTCCTCGACCACGAGATGCCCGACAGCGACTGCACCAAGTTCGAGGTGCACTTCGAGGAGTGCTCCCCGTGCCTGGAGAAGTACGGCCTGGAGCAGGCCGTCAAGAAGCTGGTGAAGCGGTGCTGCGGCCAGGACGACGTGCCGAGTGACCTGCGGTCCAAGGTGATGGGCCGGATCGATCTGATCCGCTCGGGGCAGGCCGTGCCCGAGCAGGACGTGACGGCGGCGGAGAGCGGACAGCCGACAGCCGCCAAGGAGTGACACCCGGCGGCCGGACCGTACCGGCCGCCGCCCCCGAATCACCCGAATGTGCTAATCGGGCTCATTGAGGCTCGACCGGTCGCACAACTCGCTAGCCTGACGCCTCCATTGACCATGTCGGAGGGCGGGCCGAGCGGGTGAGAGCCACACGCGGGGCGGCGCGCACGTTCATTCCGGCGGTCGCGCTGGGCGCCCTGCTCTGTGTGCTCCCCGCGCTGCGCGGCGGCGCGGGAACCCCCTGGATCACCGTCGCCCTGCTCGCCGGGCTCTATCTCGCCTGTGAACTCCCCGGGCGCCGCCCCTTCTTCGGAAGCTCCGTGCCGATCCGTGCCGGATCGTTCTTTCCGTTGCTGCTGGCCGCCGCGTTCCTGCTGCCGCCCGCCGCCGCCGCACTTGTCGCGGTGCCCGGATCGCTCGTCGGCCGGGTCGAACAGCCGCCCTTCACCGCACGGCGCGTCTGGCGGGCCGCACAGCTCGCCCTCACGGTCTGGGCCGCCTCGTCCGTCCACGGACTGTTCGGCGGCACCGCCACGCTCGGCGGCACCGCCACGCTCGGCGGCCCCGGCCGCCTCCCCGACCTGCCCTACGCGATCCTGCCCGCCTGCGCCGCCGCCCTGGCCTTCAGCCTCGTGCTCACCGCGCTGGACGGCGCCATCCTGGTGGCGGCCGAACGGCTGCCGCTGCGGCGGGCCTGGAGCGGGCTGCTGCCCCGCTCGCTGGGGCCGCATCTGGTGCACGGACTGGCGGGGCTGATGATGGCGGTCCTGTGGCGCGGCCCGTACGGTCCGCTGTCCGCGCTGATCGTTCTGCTGCCGATGTACATCTCCTGCTGGGTCTTCGCCCAGTACCACCGCGAGCACGCCGCGCACCGCGCCACCATCAGGGCACTGGTGCAGGCCGTCGACATCAAGGACACCTACACCCGGGGCCACAGCGAACGGGTCGGGCGGGCCTCCGTCCTCATCGCCCGCGAACTGGGCATGGACCCCGGCCGCCTGGAGGTCGTCCGGTTCGCCGGCATCCTGCACGACGTCGGCAAGCTCGGTGTCCCCACCCGGGTGCTCCGCAAGGACGGTCCGCTCACGCCGGAGGAACGACAGGTGATCGAACTGCATCCGGAGTACGGGCACGAGATCGTCCGCGGCATCGGCTTCCTCGGCGAGGCACGGGCCGCGATCCTGCACCACCACGAACGGCTGGACGGCAGCGGCTACCCGTACGGGCTCAGCGGGCGAGAGATCCCGGAGTTCGCCCGGGTCGTCGCGGTGGCGGACGCCTTCGACGCGATGACCTCGACCCGGTCCTACCGGCGGGGGCGGCCGGTGCCGGCCGCGCTGGAGGAGCTGAAGCGGTGCTCGGGCACGCAGTTCGACCCGCAGATGGTCCGGGCTCTGGTGCGCGGACTCGAACGGCACGGCTGGTCGGCGGTGACGACGGCCGGGACGGCGGACGAGCAGGGCTTCCCGAGGCCGCGGGGCGGGCGTGCCGAGGCCGGGGCGGTCCGGCGGTCCGGCGGGCTCGGCCACGTACCGCCGCCGCAGTCCCCGTTGCCCGCTCCGCAGTCGCCCGCGGACCGCCGCGGATGACCCGGACCGGAGCCAGGCCCGGAGCCAGGGCCGGAACAAGGCCCCGAGCCAGGTCCCGCGCCAGGGCCGGAGCGAAGCCCCGAGCCAGGGCCAGGACGCGGCTGCCCCCCGCCGTCCTCACCGTCCGCGCCACCGCGGCCCTGCTCGCCGTCGCCGGGCTCGGCCACACCCTATGGACCGGCATCCACGACCCCGGCCACGCCCTCGCCTTCGGGGTGCTCATCACCGTCGGCGAGCTGGCCCGCTGGGGGGCGCTGCCCGGCGAGCGGGAGCCCGCACCGCTCGGCGCCGCCGGAGCCCTCGCGTACGCCCTCCTCGGCCGAAGCGGTGGCGAACCCACCCACCACGGTGTCCTCCAGGTGGTCGCCGTGCTCGTCGCGGCGCATCTCGTCGCCTGCGTGCCCCATGTGGCCCGCGGCACGGGGCCCGCCCCGGACCAGGTGGCCCGCCGCGTCCTGACCGTCACCTTCGCCGCCGTGTGCTTCCAGCCGCTGTACAACAGCAGCCGCACCGCGAGCTGGTCCGGCGAGGGCCCGTACTACGTGCTCGTCCTGCTCGCGATCCTCGTCCTGACCGCGCTGTGCGACGCGGTGCTCGCGGCCCTGCTGCTGCGCTCGCGCACCCGCCACCCCTACCCGCCGCTGCTGCGGGACGAGCTGCGCGGGCTCCTCGGCATCGGGTCGGCGGTCTGCGCGACCGGGGTCGTGATGGCCCTCGGGGTGGCCGTCGCCGGGCTGTGGGCGCTGCCGGTCCTGTGCGTACCGCTGCTGCTGACCCATGTCTCGTTCCGCCGGTTCGTCGCGGTGCGCACCACCTACCGGCAGACCATCGCCTCGCTCGCCAGGTCCACCGAGATCGCCGGGTACACCCCGCACGGGCATGCCCGCCGGGTCGCGGTGCTCTGCCGGGCCGTCGGCCGTGAGCTGGGGCTCTCCGGGAACCGGCTGACCGTCCTGGAGCACGCCGCACTGATGCACGACATCGGCCAGCTCTCGCTCGTCGACCCGGTCCCGGACGGGGCGACGGCCACCCTGCCGGCCGCGGAGCAGCGCCGCATCGCGCTGCTCGGCGGGGCGGTGGTCCGGCAGACCGGGGTGGACACCGAGGTCGCCGTCGTCGTGGAACGGCAGGCCGACCCCTACCGCGAGCAGCCGTTGTCCGCGAGGATCGTCAGGGCCGTCAACGCATACGACGACCTGTGCGGGGAAGGTCTCATCGGGCCGCTGGGCGCGCTGGAACAACTCAGGCTCGGGACCGCCCACGACTTTTCGCCCGAAGTCGTGGAATCGCTGGCCAGGGTCCTCGCCCGGGGCGGTCCGGCCCCGGTCCCGCCCGGGTAACCCATGGGTAATGAGCGGGCGTCCGGCCCGGCATGGTTGGATGCGAAGAAGAGCGGAAAAACGAGGGTGTCCAGTCGGGACAGGCGGGAATCGTGAGGATCTTCGGGAAGGTACGGCATCGGCCCTCCGCCTCTTGGCGGCAGGCCACGGACCGCGCGTTCACGCTGATCGGCGACGGCCGGTACGAGGACGCGGGCGCACTGCTGACACGTGCGGCGGATCTGGAACCCTGGCTCTCCGAGTCGTGGTTCAATCTGGCGCTGCTGCACAAGTTCCGGCACGACTGGGAACAGGCGAGAGCCGCCGGCCTGCGGGCCGTGGCGCTGCTCGACAAGGAGTCCGGCGCTCCCGACTGGTGGAACGTCGGGATCGCCGCCACCGCGTTGCAGGACTGGCCGCTGGCCCGCCGGGCCTGGCAGGCGTACGGCCTGAAGGTGCCGGGCACCGGTCAGCACACCTCGGCGGCCAACAGCGAGCCGGTCGGCATGGAGCTGGGCAGCGCCGCGGTACGGCTGTCGCCGGAGGGCGAGGCCGAGGTCGTCTGGGGCCGCAGGCTCGATCCGGCCCGGATGGAGGTGCTCTCCATCCCGCTGCCGTCGTCCGGGCGCCGCTGGGGCGAGGTCGTCCTGCACGACGGGGTGCCGCACGGCGAGCGGGTCACCGCGGCCGGGCCTTCCTACCCCGTCTTCGACGAGATCGAGCTGTGGGCGCCGTCTCCCGTGCCCACCTGGGTGGTGCTGCTCGAAGCGGCCACCGAGGCGGACCGGGACGCGCTGGAGCAGCTTGCCTCCGACGCCGGGTTCGCCGCCGAGGACTGGTCGTCCTCCGTACGGCTGCTCTGCCGGGCCTGCTCGGAGAGCCGGATGGAGAGCGACGAGGGCGACGGCGAGCACCTCGACCCGCACGACCACAGCGAGCCGGGGCATCCGGGCCCGCTGGGCCACCGCACCGCCGGTGAGCTGTGGGTGCCCGAGCGGGAGTGCGGGATAGCGGCGCCGGCCGGGCTGGTGCGCGGTCTGCTGGACGGCTGGGTGGCGGACAGCCCGGACAGCCGCGAGTGGCGGGATCTCGAAGAAGTCTGCTGACCGGTGCCCGTAGGCTGTACGGGCACCGGTCGCGGTGCTCGGGTGCCCGGGTCCCGGAAAATGTGGGACGGCCGGGTTTCAGGTGTGACCGGGCTTCAGGTTTGGCCGGGTTTCAGGTTTTGAGGAAGGCGTACGGCGGACATGGCGCAGCAGGAGACGGACGAGCAGATCAGCGTCGACGACGAGGGTTTCGTCGTGGACACCGAGGACTGTGAGGCGCGCGAGGAGGCACATCGCGAGCGCGGCACCTCCCGTCCGATCACGGTCGTGGGCAACCCGGTGCTCCACACGGAGTGCAAGGACGTCACCGAGTTCGACGACGAGCTGGGCCGGCTGATCGACGACATGTTCGCGAGCCAGCGGACGGCGGAGGGCGTCGGCCTGGCCGCCAACCAGATCGGCGTCGACCTCAAGGTCTTCGTCTACGACTGCCCGGACGACGACGGTGTGCGGCACGTGGGCGCCGTCTGCAACCCGGTGCTCGAAGAGCTGGCGCCGGAGGACCGGGTCCTGGACGACTCCAACGAGGGCTGCCTCTCCGTCCCGACGGCGTACGCCTCGCTGGCCCGCCCGGACTACGCGGTGGTCCGCGGCCAGGACGCCAAGGGCAACCGGATCAAGGTCCGGGGCGACGGCTACTTCGCCCGCTGCCTCCAGCACGAGACGGACCACCTGTACGGCTACCTGTACATCGACCGGCTCTCTAAGCGGGACCGCAAGGACGCGCTGCGGCAGATGGCGGAGAACACGCCGCGCTACGAGGTCGTGCCGAACGACTGAGCGCGCACCCGGCAGCCACCGACGGGCCCGGCCTCCTCGCGTACCGCGAGGGGTCCGGGCCCGTCGCGTTCGCTCCCGGAGGGACGTCAACTGCCATTCATCCATGGGTGGTTGACGCGCGTCGACTCGTCCGACAAGCTCTCTGACCACACTTCCGTCACAACGGGGAGCCCCCACATGCTCAGACGAACCGCACGACTCCTGCTCGGTCTTGTCATGACCATGGCTTTCGCCTTGGGTGGTGCCGTGATGACCGCCGGCACCGCACAGGCCGACGGCTGCTACACCTGGACCCGCACGATGTCCCCCGGCGCCACCGGCAACGACGTCGTCCAGCTCCAGATCCGGGTGGCCGGCTACCCCGGCTACAACTCCGTACTCGCCATCGACGGCTCCTACGGACCGGCCACCACCGCCGCGGTCAAGCGCTTCCAGGCCGCCTACGGGCTGGCCGCCGACGGCATCGCGGGCCCGGCCACCCAGGCCAAGATTTACGAGCTCCAGGACAACGACTGCACCCCGGCGCACTTCACGTACGCCGAGCTCAACCGCTGCAACAGCACCTGGGCCGGTGGTGCCGTCGCTGCGGGAACCGCCAAGGCCAACGCGCTGAGCACCATGTGGAAGCTGGAGGCGCTGCGCCACGCGCTCGGTGACCGCCCCATCACCGTCAACAGCGGCTTCCGCTCCACGTCCTGCAACAGCGCGGTCGGCGGGGCGTCGAACAGCCGTCATCTGTACGGCGACGCGGCCGACCTGGGCGGGATCGCCTTCTGCACCCTGGCCCAGCAGGCCCGCAACCACGGCTTCAACGGCATCCTCGGCCCGGGGTACCCGGACCACAACGACCACGTCCACGTGAACCAGGGCCCCAGCCACTTCTGGTCCGCGCCCAACTGCGGCATCTGACACGCACCGCGCACGGGGAAGGGGCCCTGGAATCCGTCCGGACCAGGGGCCCTTCCCCGTGTCTCAGGCCACCTCGACCACCGGAATCGGACCGCGGAAGGTGCGGCGGTAGGCGTTCGGCGTGGTGCCCAGGGAGCGGACGAACTGGTGGCGCAGGGCGGCGGCGGTCCCGAAACCGGTGCGCCCGGCGATCGTGTCCACCGTTTCATCGGAAGTCTCCAGCAGATGCTGTGCCAGCAGCACCCGCTGGCGCAGCAGCCAGCGGTACGGAGTGGTGCCCGATTCCTGCTGGAAGCGGCGGGCGAAGGTGCGCGGCGACATGTGGGCCTGGGCGGCGAGCTGCTCGACGGTCATCTCCTGGTCCAGGTGGCGCTCCATCCAGACCAGCGTCTCGCCGACGGTGTCGCAGGGCGTGCGGGGCAGCGGCCGCTCGATGTACTGCGCCTGGCCGCCGTCCCGGTGCGGCGGCACCACCATGCGGCGGGCGATCGCGTTGGCCGTGTCGGGGCCGTACGCCTGCCGGACCAGATGCAGGCAGGCGTCGATCCCGGCCGCCGTGCCCGCCGAGGTGATGACCTGGCCGTCGTCCACGTACAGCACATCGGGTTCGACGACGGCCCGCGGGAAGCGGCGGGCCAGCTCCGCGGCGTGGCGCCAGTGAGTGGTGCAGCGGCGCCCGTCCAGCAGCCCGGCCGCGCCGAGCACGTACGCGCCCGAGCAGACGCTCAGCACCCTGGCCCCCCGTTCCACGGCCCGGCGCAGGGCGCCGAGGACCTCTTCCGGGTACTCCCGGTCCATGAAGTGGCTGCCGGCCGGCACGGCGATCAGGTCGGCCTCCTCCAGGCGGTCGAGGCCGTGCGGCGTGCTGATGGTGAAGCCGGCATGGGTCCGCAGCCGCGGGCCCTCGGCGGAGACCACGGCGAAATCGTGGACCGGCAGGCCCGCGTCGCTGCGGTCGAGCCCGAAGACCTCGCACAGCACGCCCAGTTCGAAGGGGTGGACCTCGTCGAGCAGCAGAGCGGCGACATTTTTCAGCATGGAGCCAGTGTGGCAGCAATTCGACGTTCCATGACAGTCCTGCCACTGTCGCAATGTGTCCGCGCGGACGAGAGTAGAGCCATGAACACATTCCAGAACGTCCTGGGCATAGCCGCGCTCATCGCTCTCGTCCTGCTGCCCGCCCTCGCCGGGCTCGCCCGCGAGCGCCGCATCGACCGCGAGCTGCGCGCCGCGGAACGGGCCCGGAGCGACGGACCCCCGCAAACGACGGGCGCCGCGCAGCCCGTCACGGCTGCGCGGCGCCCCCACCTCAGAAGCTGGGCCAGGATCTAGAAGTCGTCGTCGAAGGCGACCGAGCCCTCCACCGCCACCTGGTACGCGGACGGCCGGCGCTCGAAGAAGTTCGTCAGCTCCTGGACGCCCTGGAGCTCCATGAACGAGAACGGGTTCTCCGAACCGTAGACCGCCGGGAAGCCGAGGCGGGTGAGCCGCTGGTCGGCTACGCACTCCAGGTACTGCCGCATCGACTCGGTGTTCATGCCGGGCAGCCCGTCACCGCACAGATCGCGGCCGAACTGCAGCTCCGCCTCGACCGCTTCCCTCAGCATGTCGGTGACCTGCTGCTGGAGCTCGTCGTCGAAGAGCTCCGGCTCCTCCTTGCGGACGGTGTCCACGACCTCGAACGCGAAGTTCATGTGCATCGTCTCGTCCCGGAACACCCAGTTGGTGCCCGTGGCGAGACCGTGCAGCAGACCCCGCGAGCGGAACCAGTAGACGTACGCGAACGCGCCGTAGAAGAACAGCCCCTCGATGCACGCCGCGAAGCAGATCAGGTTCAGCAGGAACCGGCGGCGGTCGGCCTTCGTCTCCAGGCGCTCGATCTTCTCGACCGAATCCATCCACTTGAAGCAGAACTGCGCCTTCTCGCGGATCGAGGGGATCTCCTCGACCGCGTCGAACGCCGCCGCGCGGTCGTCCGGGTCGGGCAGGTAGGTGTCCAGCAGCGTCAGATAGAACTGGACGTGCACGGCCTCCTCGAAGAGCTGCCGCGACAGATACAGCCGCGCCTCGGGGGAGTTGATGTGCTTGTACAGCGTCAGCACGAGGTTGTTGGAGACGATCGAGTCACCCGTCGCGAAGAACGCGACCAGCCGGCCGATCATGTGCTGCTCGCCGGGGGACAGCTTGGCGAGGTCGGCGACGTCGGAGTGCAGGTCGACCTCCTCCACCGTCCAGGTGTTCTTGATCGCGTCCCGGTAGCGCTCGTAGAAGTCCGGGTAGCGCATCGGACGCAGGGTCAGTTCGAAGCCCGGGTCCAGAAGGTTCTTGTCGGAGTTGGTGGAGCTCATTACTGGCAGGCCTCGCAGGACTCGGGGTTTTCGAGGGAGCAGGCGATCGCGTCCGCGTCGGGCGCCGACGACTGCTGTACGGGAATGGGGGCGGCGGCCGCGGTCCGGCCGGACGCGGCGCGGGCGATCCTGGTCGCCGGGCGCGAGCGCAGGTAGTACGTCGTCTTCAGCCCCTGCTTCCAGGCGTACGCGTACATCGAGGAGAGCTTGCCGATCGTCGGCGTCTCCAGGAACAGGTTCAGCGACTGGCTCTGGTCCAGGAACGGCGTACGGGCCGCCGCCATGTCGATCAGGCCGCGCTGCGGGATCTCCCACGCGGTGCGGTACAGCGCCCGCACGTCCTCGGGGATCCAGGCGAAGCCCTGCACCGAGCCACTGGCCTCGCGCAGCGCCTCCCGGGTGCGCGCGTCCCACACGCCGAGCTTCTTCAGCTCGTCCACCAGATAGGCGTTGACCTGGAGGAACTCACCGCTGAGCGTCTCGCGCTTGAAGAGGTTGGAGACCTGCGGCTCGATGCACTCGTACACGCCCGCGATCGAGGCGATCGTCGCCGTCGGCGCGATGGCGAGCAGCAGCGAGTTGCGCATCCCGTTCTTCGCGACCCGGGCGCGCAACGCGTCCCAGCGCTCCGGCCAGTTCAGCTCGGTGTCGTAGTGGTCGGGGTGCAGCACCCCGCGCGCCGCCCGGGTCTCGGACCAGGCGGGCAGCGGACCCGAGCGCTCCGCGAGCTCGCAGGACGCCTCGTACGCGGCGAGCATGATCCGCTCGGAGATCCTCGTGGACAGCGCCCGCGCCTCGGGGGAGTCGAAGGGCAGCCGCAGCTGGAAGAAGACGTCCTGGAGACCCATCGCGCCCAGCCCCACGGGGCGCCACTTCGCGTTGGAGCGGCCGGCCTGCTCGGTCGGGTAGAAGTTGATGTCCACGACCCGGTCGAGGAAGGTCACGGCGGTGCGGACGGTGGCGTCCAGCCGCTCCCAGTCGATCCCGCCGTCGGCGACGAACGCGCCGAGGTTGACCGAGCCCAGGTTGCAGACCGCCGTCTCGCCGTCGTCGGTGACTTCCAGGATCTCGGTGCACAGGTTCGACGAGTGGACGACGCTGCCCGGCTCGGCGGTCTGGTTCGCGGTCCGGTTGGAGGCGTCCTTGAACGTCATCCAGCCCTGGCCGGTCTGCGCGAGGGTGCGCATCATCCGGCCGTACAGCTCGCGCGCCGGCATCGACTTGCGGGCCAGGCCCTTGGCCTCGGCGGCCCGGTACGCGGCGTCGAACTCGTCGCCCCACAGGTCGACCAGCTCGGGCACGTCGGCGGGCGAGAACAGCGACCAGTCGCCGTCCGCGTCGACCCGGCGCATGAACTCGTCCGGGATCCAGTGCGCCAGGTTGAGGTTGTGCGTACGCCGCTGGTCCTCACCCGTGTTGTCGCGCAGCTCCAGGAACTCCTCGATGTCCGCGTGCCAGGTCTCCAGGTAGACGGCGGCGGCGCCCTTGCGGCGGCCCCCCTGGTTGACCGCGGCGACGGAGGCGTCGAGCGTCTTGAGGAACGGCACGATGCCGTTGGAGTGCCCGTTGGTGCCCCGGATCAGCGAACCGCGGGAGCGGATGCGGGAGTACGACAGACCGATGCCGCCCGCGTGCTTCGAGAGCCGCGCCACCTGGTGGTAGCGGTCGTAGATCGAGTCGAGCTCGTCCAGCGGGGAGTCCAGCAGGTAGCAGGAGGACATCTGCGGGTGCCGGGTGCCGGAGTTGAAGAGCGTGGGGGAGGAGGGCAGATAGTCGAGCCGGCTCATCAGCCCGTACAGCGCCGCCACTTCGTCCACGGCGCGCTGCGACTCGTCCTCGGCCAGCCCGGCCGCGACCCGCAGCATGAAGTGCTGCGGCGTCTCGATGACCTGACGGGTGTGCGGGTGGCGCAGCAGGTAGCGGCTGTGCAGGGTCCGCAGCCCGAAGTAGCCGAAGCGGTCGTCCGCGCCGTCGGCCAGCGAGCGCTCCACCAGCGTGTCGAGGGCAGCCGCGTGGGTGGCGACGAACGCGGCGGTACGGTCCGCGATCAGGCCCTCGCGGTGCCCGACGGCTACCGAGGCGGAGAAGGAGACCGCGCCCTCGCCGGCCGCCTCGTCCGCGATGGCGAGGGTCAGCAGCCGGGCGGCGAGCCGGGAGTAGGCGGGGTCCTCGGAGATCAGCCCCGCGGCGGCCTCGGTGGCCAGCGACCGCAGCTCGGCCTCGTCGGCGCGGGCGCTGCGGCCACGCAGCGCGGCGGCGGCGACCCGGCCGGGGTCGGTGGCGGGCAGATCGGCGGTCAGGTCGGTCAGGGTCCGCAGCAGCGCGGTACCCGGTCCGTCCTGTGCGGCGGCCTCGGACTCGGCTGCTGCGGACGCGGCGACTGAAGCCGGATCGGCTGGCGCGATGGTCACGTGGTGCTCTCCCTCGCTCGGCTCTGGGCCGGCGGGGAACGGGGCAGCCCTGCGGAAGCACACCCGGGGCAGGGCAGCACTCCGCACGGCGTCCACCGGCCCAACCGCGAGGCCCGGACGTCTGGGCATCCGGTTCGGTCGAGCCGGATGCGCTGCCGGCAGGTCATCGGACTGACTCGGGGGTGCACAAAAGCGCACTGAATACACCGTTGCGGGACAGTTCCGGATTCGCACCGGATTCCCCTGCGGCGACAGCGAGGACGAGCATACATGTGGGGGCTGCCCGATGACGCAGCCCCCATATGTTGTGTCGCGCGTTCGAGTCGGGCCCACAGAACGGGCCGTGCGGCCCTTTCCCGGGCCGGTCGGCCGGATCACGCCGACGGCCCGCCGCGCCCCGTTGCGGGGGGCTCGACGGGCCGTCGGAAGGCCGTGGGCGGCGGTCGTCAGTGGCCGCCCGGAGCCCCCGCGGTGGCCGGCGGGAGCTCGGTGGCGACACCCGGGTCGCCCGCGTCGGCGGTGTAGTCGGCCGGGGAGGTCTCGTCGGTCCCGGCGGGTGCCTTCAGGGCGTTCAGGACGAAGGTGAGCACCACCGTCACCACCACGTTCAGCACGAACGCGGTGAGGCCGATGTAGCCGATCTCGCCGATCCCCGGGATCTCCTTGGACGAGCCGCCGAAGTGCGCCTGGGTCGGGCTGGCGACCCCGTACGCGGCCACCGTCCCGTACACCATGCCGGCCGCCCAGCCCGCGAGCAGTGCCCAGCGGTGGAACCAGCGGGTGAACAGGCCGCCGACCAGGGCCGGCATCGTCTGGAGGATCCAGATGCCGCCGAGCAGCTGGAAGTTGATCGCGACCGTCTTGTCCATGGTGAGGACGAAGGCCAGCGCGCCGACCTTGACCAGCAGCGACACCAGCTTGGAGACCTTGGTCTCCTGCTCCGGGGTCGCGTCCGGCTTCAGGAAGTCCTTGTAGATGTTGCGGGTGAACAGGTTGGCCGCGGCGATCGACATGATCGCGGCGGGTACCAGCGCGCCGATGCCGATGGCGGCGAACGCGACGCCCGCGAACCAGTCCGGGAACATGTCCTCGAACAGCTGCGGGATGGCCAGCTGGCCGTTGTCCACCTTGATGCCGGCGGCGATGGCCATGAAGCCGAGCAGCGCCAGCAGACCCAGCATCAGCGAGTACAGCGGCAGGATCGTGGTGTTGCGCCGGATCACGTTGCGGCTGCGACTGGAGAGCGTCGCCGTGATCGAGTGCGGATACATGAACAGCGCCAGTGCCGAGCCCAGCGCCAGGGTGGCGTAACCCCACCGGCCCGCCTCACCGGGCGCGAGTCCGGCCACCGGTTTCCCGGCCGCCTCGTTCTTCTGCGAGAACGCCTCGCCCGCCTTGGCGAAGATGTCGTCGAAGCCGCCGAGCTTGATCGGGATGTAGATGATCGCCACCGCGATGACCAGGTAGATCAGCCCGTCCTTGACGAACGCGATCAGCGCGGGCGCGCGCAGCCCGGACGAGTAGGTGTACGCGGCGAGCACCGCGAACGCGATCAGCAGCGGCAGGTCCTTGACGAACCAGTGGGTGTTCTCGCCGCCGCCGACGCCCATCACGTCCAGCACCGCCTGGATGCCGACCAGTTGGAGCGCGATGTACGGCATCGTGGCGAGGATGCCGGTGACGGCGACCGCCAGCGAGAGGCCCTTCGAGCCGAAGCGCCCGCGGACGAAGTCCGAGGTGGTCACGTACCCGTGCTTGTGCGAGACCGACCACAGCCGCGGCAGGAAGGTGAAGATCAGCGGGTACACGAGGATCGTGTACGGCACGGCGAAGAAGCCCGCCGCGCCCGCCGTGTAGATCAGCGCGGGAACGGCGACGAAGGTGTACGCGGTGTACAGGTCGCCGCCCAGCAGGAACCAGGTGACCCAGGTGCCGAAGGACCGTCCGCCCAGGCCCCATTCGTCGAGGCTGGCCTCGTTCTCGGCCCTGCGCCAGCGCGCGGCCAGGAAGCCCATGACCGTGACGGCCACGAAGAAGAAGATGAAGACGCCGAGCGCGACGCCGTTCACACCGTCCTTCATGCCGACGCACCTCCCTTGCGGGCGCGCTGGTCACGCTGCCACAGCTTGTACGCGGTCATCGTGAGCGCGGTGGAGAGGAGTACCCAGAGCATCTGGTACCAGTAGAAGAACGGAATGCCGATGAAGGTGGGGTCCACCTTCGCGTACGAACTCACCCAGAGCATCGCCACGAAGGGCGCGACGAGGCAGAGGGCGATGACCACTCTCACCGGTGTGACGGTCGGTGGCTTTCCTTCTGTGTCTGCTGGCATGCGGCGACTCCGTCCCCTCGCTGATCACCTTGTGATGCGCAGGAAATCTAGGGGAGGGCTCCGGTCACCGTCACCCCCTGCCCGCATTTCGGTCCGGCAACGGTCGGTCGATCGGGTATCCGTGCTCGAAATCCGGCCAGATGTACGGTGGTTGGTCCGTACCAGGCCGTGCGAAAGGCCCCCGCGGAGTGATGCGTTCCACGGGGGCCTTTCGGTGGTGCGGACTCAGTCCGTGGGCCGCTTCAGGCGCGCCACGAACTTGTACCGGTCGCCGCGGTAGACCGAGCGCACCCACTCCACCGGTTCGCCCCGTCCGTCGATCGAGTGCCGGGAGAGCATCAGCATCGGCAGGCCCACGTCCGTACCGAGCAGCCCGGCCTCGCGCGGGGTGGCCAGCGAGGTCTCGATGGTCTCCTCGGCCTCGGCCAGCCGGACGTCGTACACCTCCGCCAGCGCGGTGTAGAGGGAGGTGTACTTCACCAGCGAACGGCGCAGCGCCGGAAAGCGTTTGGCCGAAAGGTGGGTGGTCTCGATCGCCATCGGCTCGCCGCTGGCGAGCCGCAGCCGCTCGATCCGCAGCACCCGGCCGCCCGCGGTGATGTCGAGCAGCCCCGCGAGGGTGTCGTCGGCCGTCACATAGCCGATGTCCAGCAGCTGGGACGTCGGCTCAAGACCCTGGGCGCGCATGTCCTCGGTGTACGAGGTCAGTTGCAGGGCCTGCGAGACCTTCGGCTTGGCCACGAAGGTGCCCTTGCCCTGGATGCGCTCCAGCCGGCCCTCGACGACCAACTCCTGGAGCGCCTGGCGCACGGTGGTGCGCGAGGTGTCGAACTCGGCGGCCAGGGTCCGCTCCGGCGGCACCGGAGTGCCCGGCGGCATGGTGTCCGTCATGTCGAGCAGATGTCGCTTCAGCCGGTAGTACTTCGGGACGCGCGCCGTCCGCGTGGCCGCGCCCGTCTCGTTCTCCGTACTGCCCCCGTCGGCACCCATGGTCCGCCCTCCCGACGCTTGCGTTGCTGCCGTCACCGGCTCCTCCGTCTGTCGCGGCTCACATGGTGGCACGGTCCGGTCACGGCTGGTCGCCCTCCCTTAGGTGTCGGTCCTATAACGGACGCGAGTGCACTTCTTATACACCCTTGACACCCCTAAAGGTCTAGGCCAAGCTCCCCGTACTGGTCTAAACCATTAAAGACCAGGTCCAGCCCCAGCAGTACTCGTCGAATGTCTTCGCGGTGGGCGGGGTTGCAGTATCCCTGAGGAGGGTTTGGCGTGAAGCGCAAGCTCATCGCGGCGATCGGCGTCGCGGGCATGATGATCGGCCTTGCGGCGTGTGGGTCCGACGACGGCGGCGACAGCGGCAAGAAGGCCGGTCCGGACGCGTACAAGGGCCAGACCCTGACGGTGTGGACGATGTCCGGCTCGAACCCGGACGGTTGGACCAAGACGGTCACCGAGGAGTTCGAGAAGAAGACCAAGGCCAAGCTGAAGATCGAGGTCCAGGACTGGAACGGCATTCAGCAGAAGGTCACCACCGCCCTCTCCGAGTCCAACCCGCCGGACGTCCTGGAGATCGGCAACACCCAGACCCCGGCGTACGCCAAGACCGGCGGCCTCGCCGACCTCGGTGACCTGAAGAAGGAGATCGGCTCCGCCTGGGCCGACGGCGTCAACCAGCCCTCCATCTACGACGGCAAGCAGTACGCCCTGCCGTGGTACGTGGGCAACCGCGTCGTCATGTACAACAAGAAGGTCTTCAAGGACGCCGGCATCACCGAGACGCCGAAGACCCGCGCCGACCTCTTCAAGGCCTTCGAGGCCATCGAGAAGAAGGGCGACGCCGAGCCGGTCTACCTGCCCGGCCAGAACTGGTACTTCTTCGACGGCCTGCTCGTCGGCAAGGGCGTCGAGCCGGTCAAGAAGGAAGGCGACAAGTACGTCTCCAACCTGGCCGACCCCAAGGTCGGCGAGGCCATGGAGCTGTACAAGAAGTACCAGTCCTTCTCCAAGGCCCCCAAAGACAAGGACGAGGCCACCCCGCAGCAGGCCGAGGTCTTCGCCAAGGGCAAGACCGGCGCCATCTTCGCGATGGGCTACGAGGCCGGCACGGCCATCAAGGCCAACCCGAAGCTCAAGGACGACATCGGCTTCTTCACCATCCCCGGTGAGACCGCCGACAAGCCCGAGGGCGTCTTCCTCGGCGGCTCGAACCTCGCCGTGGCCGCGGGCAGCAAGAACCAGGACCTGGCCAAGGAGTTCCTGAAGATCGCGCTCTCCGAGAAGAACGACGGCGCGCTCATCAAGGAGGCCGGCTGGTCCCCGAAGAACGACGCCATGCAGAAGTACACCGTCGGCCAGCCCGCCGCCGAGGCCGCCGGTCCGGCCGCCGCCAAGTCCGGTGGCACCACGCCGCTGATCCCGGAGTGGGCGCCGGTCGAGAACCCCCCGAACCCGATCAAGACCTACATGACGCTGGTTCTGCAGGGCAAGTCGTCCGCCGAGGCCGCCAAGCAGGTCGAGGGCGAGCTCAACAAGCGCCTCAGCCAGCAGCAGTAGTCGCAGAAGCGCGTCCCGCGCCGGGGCGGCGGGTCCAGACCCGCCGCCCCGGCTGTACGCACCGTTCCGTGTAGGGCTTTGTTGGAAGAGATGGCGAGCATGGCAGTGCAGACCGAACCCTCGGATGTGGCCAAGACGGCCGCAGCCCGCGGGCAGGACGGGAAACCACCCGTCGGGCAGCACGGGGGCAGCAAGCGGAAACTGGGCATCGGCGCAGCGCCGTACCTGTTGATGGTCCCCGCACTCGCGGTGACGGCGCTCTTCCTCGGGTACCCCCTGGTGAAGAACGTCATGCTGTCGTTCCAGAACCTCAATATGGGACAGCTGATCCAGCATGTCACCGAGTGGAACGGCTTCAAGAACTACCAGGAGATCCTCACCGGTGAGGACTTCTGGCGAGTCACGCTCCGCACGATCGTGTTCACCGGCGTCAACGTCGTCCTGATCATGGTCTTCGGCACCCTGATCGGTCTGCTGCTCGCCCGCCTCGGCAAGCGGATGCGGTTCACGCTGTTGATCGGCCTGGTGCTCGCCTGGGCGATGCCGGTCGTGGCCGCCTCCACCGTGTTCCAGTGGCTGTTCGCCTCGCGCTTCGGCGTGGTCAACTACGTGCTGGACCACCTCGGCTGGCACTCGATGGCCGAGTACAACTGGACCGGATCGCAGTTCTCCACGTTCTTCGTGGTCACCCTGCTGATCGTCTGGCAGTCCATCCCGTTCGTGGCGATCAACCTGTACGCGGCGACCACGACGATCGCCAAGGAGCTGTACGAGGCCGCCTCGCTCGACGGCGCCGGCGTCTGGAAGAGCTTCACCTCGGTGACGTTCCCGTTCCTGCGGCCCTTCCTCTACGCCACGACCTTCCTCGAAGTCATCTGGGTCTTCAAGGCGTTCCCGCAGATCTTCACCCTCAACGAGGGCGGCCCCAACCGCCTCACCGAGACGCTGCCGGTCTACGCCTTCGTCGAGGGCGTCGGCAACCAGCACTACGGCATGGGCGCGGCGATCTCGCTGCTGACCATCCTGATCATGCTGGGGCTGACCTCGTACTACCTCCGCATCGTTCTCAAGCAAGAGGAGGACGAGCTGTGAAGCGCTCACTGTTCGGCCGCATCTGGCCCAACGCGACGGCGATCATCCTCTTCGCCGGCCTGGTCTTCCCCGTCTACTGGATGTTCAGCACGGCGTTCAAGCCGACCGGCGACATCATCACCGAGAAGCCGGTCTGGTTCCCGACCGACGTCACGTTCGAGCACTTCAAGACGGCGTACCACGCACCGGACTTCCTGAAGCTGGTCGGG
Organism: Streptomyces sp. NPDC007164; assembly: GCF_040634135.1. NCBI lineage: Bacteria > Bacillati > Actinomycetota > Actinomycetes > Kitasatosporales > Streptomycetaceae > Streptomyces > Streptomyces sp. NPDC007164. Next base: position 47,627 of record NZ_JBEYFB010000004.1, on the reverse strand, counting down.
AATTCGCTCACCGTCACCCTGCTCGCCGTGACCTTCTCGCTGATCATCGCGCTCTTCGCGTCGTTCGCGCTGGCCCGGATGCGGTTCAAGGGCCGCAAGGGCCTGATCCTGGTCTTCATGATCGCCCAGATGGCGCCGTGGGAAGTCATGGTCATCGCGATCTACATGCTGGTCCGCGACGCGGACATGCTCAACAGCCTGGTCCCGCTGACCCTCTTCTACATGGTGATGGTGCTCCCCTTCACGGTCCTGACGCTGCGCGGATACGTTGCCGCGGTGCCCAAGGAACTGGAGGAGTCCGCCATGGTCGACGGCTGCACCCGCCCGCAGGCGTTCGTCAAGGTGATCCTGCCGCTGCTCGCCCCCGGCCTGATGGCCACCTCGCTCTTCGGCTTCATCACCGCGTGGAACGAATTCCCCCTGGTCCTGATCCTCAACAAGGACCCCGAGGCCAAGACGCTGCCGCTCTGGCTCTCCCAGTTCCAGAGCCAGTTCGGCGACGACTGGGGCGCCACCATGGCGGCGGCCTCGATCTTCGCCATCCCGATCCTCATCCTGTTCGTCTTCCTGCAGCGCAAGGCCGTCAGCGGCCTCACCGACGGTGCCGTGAAGGGATAACGCCGCCATGACCACCCTGATATCCGCCACCGACACCGTCACCCGCGACGCGCTCGCCGTCCTGCAGCCCGGATTCACCGGCACCACCGCCCCGGACTGGGTGCTGCGCCGGGTCGACGAAGGACTCGCCTCCGTCGCCCTGTTCGGCCGCAACATCCGCACGCCCGAGCAGGTCACCGCGCTCACCGCCCAGCTCAGGGCCGAGCGCGACGACCTCCTCGTCGCCATCGACGAGGAGGGCGGTGACGTCACCCGCCTGGAGGTGCGCACCGGCTCCTCGTTCCCCGGCAACCTCGCCCTCGGACACGTGGACGACCTCGCCCTGACCCGCGCGGTCGCCCAGGAGCTCGGCCGCCGGCTCGCCGAGTGCGGCGTCAACCTCAACTGGGCGCCGTCCGCCGACGTCAACTCCAACCCCGGTAACCCGATCATCGGCGTACGGTCCTTCGGCGCCGACACCGCACTCGTGGCCCGGCACACCGCCGCGTACATCGAGGGCCTCCAGGCCGCCGGGGTCGCCGCCTGCACCAAGCACTTCCCGGGGCACGGCGACACCGCGATCGACTCGCACCACGCGATGCCGCGCATCGACGTGGACCTGGAGACCCTGCACGCCCGTGAGCTGGTGCCCTTCCGGGCTGCCATCGCGGCGGGCTCCAAGTGCGTGATGAGCGCGCACATCCTGCTGCCGGCGCTCGACCCGGACCGCCCCGCGACGGTGAGCCCGCGGATCCTCACCGGGCTGCTGCGCCAGGAGCTGGGCTACGACGGCCTGATCGTCACCGACGCCGTGGAGATGCAGGCCATCGCCGCGACGTACGGCATCGAGCAGGGCTCCGTCCTGGCGATCGCCGCGGGGGCCGACGCGCTCTGCGTGGGCGGCGGCCTGGAGGACGACGGCACGGTGCTCCGGCTGCGCGACGCGCTGGTCGGGGCGGTGCGCAGCGGTGAACTTTCCGAGGAGCGGCTCGCCGACGCGGCCGCACGGGTACGCGCCCTCGCGTCGTGGACGCAGGGGGCCGCGGGGGCCGGTTCGGGGCCGGGCGCGGCAACGCAGGAGGGGACCGCGTCCGGCACCAAAATCGGCTCCGACATCGGCCTGGTCGCCGCCCGCCGGGCGGTCCGGGCGACCGGATCCGCCGCGCCGCTGACCGAGCCCGCGTACGTCGCCGCGTTCACCTCGGCGTCGAACATCGCCGTCGGCGACGAGACCCCCTGGGGTGTCGCCGCGGAGCTGGGCCGGCTGCTGCCGGGCACGGAGACCGACACGTACAGCAGCGAGACCGGGGCGCCCGCCGCCGCGGTGCTGCGGGCGGCGGGGGAGCGGCGCATCGTCGTGGTGGTCCGCGACGTCCACCGCCACGCCTGGATGGGCGAGGCGCTCGACGCCCTGGTGGCCGAGCGTCCCGACACGGTCGTCGTCGAGATGGGCGTACCGCAGGCCGCCCCCAGGGGCGCCCTGCACATCGCCACCCACGGCGCGGCCCGCGTCTGCGGTCTCGCGGCGGCGGAGATCGTCGTCAGGGGCGCGGCAGGCCCCACGGTCTGAGCACCGGGTGTGATGCGGGCGGGGGGCCGCGTCACACCCGTCCGCAGTCCGTGCGACGGCATACGAGAGGGCCGGGGCACCCGCGGTGGGTGCCCCGGCCCTCTCGGGTGTGTCCGAAGCTCTACAGGCCCTGCCACGACGGCTTGGCCGCGTACGTGGCGCGGAAGTAGTCCGCCAGCTTCAGCTTCGACGCGGCGGCCTCGTCGACCACCACCGTCGCGTGCGGGTGCAGCTGGAGCGCCGAGGCGGGCACGACCGAGGCGACCGGCCCCTCCACCGTCAGTGCCACGGCGTCCGCCTTGCCCTCGCCGGTGGCCAGCAGGATCGGGTGACGGGACTCCAGGATGGTGCCGATGCCCTGGGTGATCACGTGGTGCGGCACCTGCGATATGTCGTTGTCGAAGAAGCGCGCGTTGTCGACCCGGGTCTGCTCGGTGAGCGTCTTGATCCGGGTGCGGGAGGCGAGCGAGGAGCACGGCTCGTTGAAGCCGATGTGCCCGTCGGTGCCGATGCCGAGGAGCTGGAGGTCCACGCCGCCGGCCTCGGCCAGCGCCTTGTCGTACGCCAGGCAGGCCGCCCGGACGTCCTCGGCGGAGCCGTCGGGGCCCATGAAGGACGCCTCGGACAGGCCGAGCGGTTCGACGACCTCGCGCAGCACCACCGAGCGGTAGGACTCGGGGTGGCCCGCGGGCAGCCCGACGTATTCGTCGAGCTGGCAGATGCGCGCCCGCGAGGCGTCGACGGCGCCGGAGCGGACCCTGGCCGCCAGCGCCTGGTAGATGGGCAGCGGGGTCGAGCCGGTGGCAACGCCGAGAAGTGCGTCGGGCTTGCGGCTCAGCAGGGCGCCGATGGCCTCCGCGATGAGTTCGCCGCCTGCCTTGGCGTCCGGGACGATGACAACTTCCACGCTGGGCCTGCCGATCTGAAGAGTGGAGTCAGGTGGTATAGACCAATAGGCTTCCAATCTAGCAGAACCCGGTAACGCGGGCACGGCCGGACGCACCCGGGCCGGCCGCGGTCCGCTGGCGGCCCTTTGGGGCCCCGTGGTCGGCTGGCCCGAACGGTGTTGCCGACGCACCTGGAGCCCGCTGGGAGGCACTCGACATGTCCGCCACTTCTGCGGCCCAGGAGAGCGAGCAGCCGGGCCGGATCATGTCCGGCGAGATGGCCGAGCAGCCCGCGATGCTGCGGCGCATCCTTGACGAGGGCGCCCCCAGGATCCGCGAGACGGCCGCCGGGATCGCGGCGAGGAAGCCGCGCTTCGTCCTGCTCACCGCCCGGGGCACCTCGGACAACGCCGCGCTGTACGCCAAGTACCTGCTGGAGATCCGGCTGGGCCTGCCCTGCGGCCTGGCGTCGATGTCGACCACCACCGCGTACGGCGCCAAGCCCGATCTCCGGGACGTCCTGGTCGTCACCGTCAGCCAGTCCGGCGGCTCGCCCGACCTGGTGGACTCGACCAGGGCGGCGCGCGAGGCCGGTGCGATCACCCTGGCGGTCACCAACAACCGGGACTCGCCGCTGGCCGCCGTATCCGAGCACCACATCGACATCCTGGCCGGCCCGGAGAAGGCCCTGCCGGCCACCAAGACGTACACCGCCTCGCTGCTGTCCCTCTACCTCTTCGTGGAGGGGCTGGCCGGCGGCGACGGCTCGGCCGCCGCCGTCCTGCCGGAGCGGGCCGGGGAGATCCTGGCCCGCAGAGCCGAGGTCAAGGCCCTGGCCTCGCGCTACCGGTTCGCCGAGCGCATGGTCATCACCTCGCGCGGCTACGGCTATCCGACCGCCAAGGAGGCCGCCCTGAAGCTGATGGAGACCAGCTACATCCCGGCGCTCTCGTACTCGGGCGCCGATCTGCTGCACGGCCCGCTCGCCATGGTCGACAACATCTCCCCGGTGATCGCCGTGGTCACCGACGGCCGGGGCGGCGAGGCGCTCCAGCCGGTCCTGGACCGGCTGCGCGGCCGCGGCGCGGACCTCTTCTGGTCGGCCCGAAGGCCCAGGTCGAGGCGGCCTCCGCGGGCTTCGTGCTGCCGACCGCCGGGGTGGCCGAGGAGGTGCAGCCGGTGCTGGAGATCCTGCCGCTGCAGATGCTGGCGTACGAGGTGACGATCGCCCGCGGGCAGGACCCGGACGCGCCGCGCGCGCTGGCCAAGGTCACCGAGACCCGCTGAACGGCCTCCGGGAACACCCGCGGGCCACGGCGCCGGGACGGGACCCTCGGCCCGTCCGGCACCGCAGCCCGGAGTAAGACCGGCCGTCACGGCCGGTCAGGCCGGCCGGCGGTGTGCGGTGCCCCCGGCCGGGGGAGAGGTACCGGCGCGGTCAGGGCAGAGAGCGCGGTACCTCGATCCGCCCTCCTGTGCGGGGAGAGCGGAAGCTCTGTCTTCAGCATTGTGGACTAGACCATTCGCCCGTGTCCATCCGTCGGAGGGCCGTAATTTTCCGGGCCCCTCACCTTGCACGTACGGTCCGGTCGTTCGGTTCGGAACCATTGCCCGTCCGCGGGTACGCTCGCACACGTGCCCTCCATGAACGACCTCGTCCGCCAGCACACAGCCCTCGGTGACACCGACCTGGAGTGGCTGCACCTGCTGGTCTCGGAGTGGCAGCTGCTCTCCGACCTGTCCTTCGCCGACCTCGTGCTCTGGGTGCCCACCCGCGACGGTACCCGTTATGTGTCGGTGGCCCAGATGCGCCCCAACACCGGCCCCACCTCCTACCAGGACGACATGGTCGGACACCTGGTGCCGCGCGGCCGCCGCCCGCTGCTGGACGCGGCGCTGGACGAGGGCCGGATCGTGCGCGAGGGCGACCCGGAGTGGCGCGAGGAGGTGCCGGTACGGGTCGAGTCGATCCCCGTACGCAGGGAGGGCCGGGTCCTCGGGGTGATCGCCCGTAACACCAACCTGCTCACCGTCCGCACCCCGTCCAGGCTGGAGCTCACCTACCTCCAGTCGGCCTCCGACCTGGCCCAGATGATCGCCGCGGGGTCCTTCCCCTTCCCCGGCCAGCAGGTCGACATGGACGCCTCGCCGCGCGTCGGCGACGGGCTGATCAGGCTCGACGCCGACGGGGTCGTGCAGTACGCCAGCCCCAACGGCCTCTCCGCCTACCACCGCCTCGGCCTCGCCGCCGATCTGGTCGGCCAGCACCTGGGCGGCATCACCGCCGAACTCGCCCCCTCCCGGGGCCCGGTGGACGAGGCGCTGGTCAAACTGGCCAGCGGCTACGCGCCCCGGGAGTTCGAAGTCGAGTGCGCGGGCGGGGTGATCCAGCTCCGGGCGATCCCGCTCAAGCCCAAGGGCGTGCGCATCGGCTCCCTGGTCCTGCTCCGGGACGTCACGGAACTCCGCCGCCGCGAACGCGAGTTGATCACCAAGGACGCCACTATCCGGGAGATCCACCACCGGGTGAAGAACAACCTCCAGACCGTTGCCGCCCTGTTGCGGCTCCAGGCCCGGCGGATGGACTCGGTGCGTGGCCGCGAGGCGCTCAACGAGGCGGTACGGCGCGTCGGTTCGATCGCCATCGTCCATGAGACGCTGTCCCAGAATCTGGACGAGCGGGTGGAGTTCGACGAGATCGCCGACCGCGTCATCGCGATGGTCGCCGAGATCTCGCCGGGCAAGGTCACCTGCCGCCGGACGGGACGCTTCGGCATCCTCGACGCCGAAGTGGCCACCCCGCTGGCGATGGTGCTCACGGAGGTCCTGCAGAACGCCCTGGAACACGCCTTCACCCTCGCCGAGTCCGGCACCGTCGAGGTGTCCGCGGTGCGTGGCGGTGCCTCCGCCGGGACGCGGCTGCTGATCACGGTCCAGGACGACGGATGCGGTCTGCCGGAGGGCTTCGACCCGCAGCGCGCCGGCAATCTGGGGCTCCAGATCGTCAGGACGCTGGTGGAGGGCGAGTTGGGCGGGACCTTCGGCATGGTCCCGGCCCCCGAGCGCGGCACCCAGGTCGTGCTCGACATCCCGGTCCGGTCCGAGAAGTAGCTCCGTCCGCGAAGCAGCCCCGTCCGCCCCGCCGGTACGGGCGGGGCGCCCCGAACACAGCAGCGAGCCCGGACCGTTGTTCACGGTCCGGGCTCGCTGGTCATGCATGCGCTTCGGGGGTACTGCGCGCTGCGACTCGGGGGGCGGGGTTGTGCGTACGCTCTGTACGCGCCGCCTGGCTGAGGCTCGTAGCGGTGGCGTCGGTCAGGCGCTGGCGTTACGCGCCCGGTTGCGAGCGGCGCGGCGCTTCATCGCGCGGCGCTCGTCCTCGCTGAGGCCACCCCAGACGCCGGAGTCCTGGCCGGACTCGAGCGCCCACTGCAGGCACTGCTCCATGACGGGGCAGCGACGGCAGACGGCCTTGGCTTCCTCGATCTGCAGCAGCGCAGGACCGGTGTTGCCGATGGGGAAGAACAGCTCGGGGTCTTCCTCACGACAAACGGCGTTGTGACGCCAGTCCATGGCTGCTACCTCTCCTTGGTATTACATACTGTTGCTTGTGAATGTGAACGCTTTCACGAATCCCCCCGCAGACGACAGGCCGACGCCCAGATGAACTGGTTGTGGTCTGTGAAGTGAGGAGGGGTTCTGGCTCTCAGTGGAGGCCGGTGTTGCGGGCCGTCCCGATCGCCATGTAGAGATTCGCAAACCTCAGCGGCGGATACAACCCCTTCTGGAAACTTTTTTTGATTCCTCGGTGTCGACTAGGTCACAGCCGTACTTCTATGGGGTGGAGCCCAGCCCAAACGTTCGAGTTAAAGGACTTTGGTCCCTTCCACTCACACAATCACACGCAGTGCACGGCGTACGCCTGTGAACGTCACACTTGTGCGCACTCCCAGGTGGTCGCCGTCCATCTGGAAGGGCAGCGGAACCTTTGAATGCAAGGTGAAGTCCGTGAGGTCGTGAAGTGAAACGGCGTGCTTGCCGGACGGGCCCTTCTCCGGGCTCGAAGTGAGCAGCTGGGTGCCGTACCGGGCGACCGACGGAGTGGAGAGCCGCTTCAGCCCGAGCACGTCCAGTCCGGTGTCGAAAGTGGCCTTCGGGGACGCGTACAACGGACGATTGCCCAGGTAGGACCAGGGGGCGGTGTTGGAAATTATGGACAGCGCCAGATCGGTGACCGGATCCTGCCCCGGGGTTTCCAATGTCATCACGCCATGCCTGCGGTGCGGCTCGTCGATGAACTGCCGGACCACCTGGCGTACGTAAAGGGCGTGCGTCGAGCGCTTTCCGCGTTCGCGTTGCTGTTCGACCCGGCCGACCACGCCCGCGTCGAATCCGAGTCCGGCGCAGAAAGTGAACCAGCGTTCCGGGACCGACTCGTCCTCGGTGCCCGGGGTGCCGGCCGCGAGACCGAGGCCGACCGTGCGTTCGGTCCGGTTGGCGAGTGCGTCCAGGATCGCGCCGGTCGCCTCCACCGCGTCGTTGGGCAGTCCCAGGGCGCGCGCGAACACATTGGTGGAGCCGCCGGGAACCACCGCGAGGCTCGGCAGGCCCTCCGGATCGGGGCCTTTATGGAGCAGACCGTTGACGACCTCGTTGACGGTGCCGTCGCCGCCCAGGGCGACCACCAGATCGATGTCGTCGGAGTCCGCGGCCCGCCGCCCCAGGTCCCGGGCGTGGCCGCGGTATTCCGTGGTCACGGCCTCCAGCTTCATCTCGCTGGCCAGCGCGTGGATGAGCACGTCACGGGTCCGCGCACTGGTGGTGGTAGCAGCTGGATTGACCACGAGGAGTGCGCGCATGACCGCCAGACTACCTACCGCGCGGTATCACTCTGAAGTCCCGCCCCATGACCTTTACGCACGGTGACGGCACACTGCCGATTCCGACCCCGGCTTCGCTTTCGCGGCGCCGGGATGCCAACCTGCAAGGGTGAGTACTCAGCAGAACACGCCCGACTCGTCGCCCGCGCCGAGGCTCGAACCGGCGAAGCCGAGCAGGATCACTCTCGTTGCCGGACTCACCGCCCTGGAAGGGGCGGCGCTCGCCATCGGCGGGATCTACATGCTGGTGATGGGTCTGCTCGGGCGCCCCGAGAGCCCCCAGCAGGCGGAGATGGGCGGCCTGACGCTGATCGCGCTCGCCGCGATCCCGCTGGCCGCCGCCCGCGGTCTGCTGCGGCGGCGCAGCTGGAGCCGAGGCCCCGCGCTCATCACGCAGATCATCGCGCTCCCGGTGGCGTGGACGCTGCTGAGGTCGCAGGGCGTGCTGATCCCGGCCGGGATCGTGCTGGCCGCGGTGACCCTGACGTCGCTCTACCAGCTGGTCAGGCCGACGACGGTCGAGGCGCTCGGCATCCGTCGGCCGGGCACCACGCCGGAGGGCTGAGCCGCCGGGCGTGGTGCCCGGCCGGCGGCGGCGCCGCGAGCGGACCCGCCCGCCGCGCCCTCGCCCCTCGGCCACTCCTGCGGCTACTCCTCGACGAGCAGCCGCTCGCGCAGCTGCGCCAGCGTGCGGGCCAGCAGCCGCGAGACATGCATCTGCGAGATGCCGACCTCCTGCGCAATCTGCGACTGGGTCATGTTGCCGAAGAAGCGCAGCAGCAGGATCCGCTTCTCGCGTGGCGGCAGGTCCTCCAGCAGCGGCTTGAGCGACTCCCGGTACTCGACGCCCTCCAGCGCCTCGTCCTCGGAACCCAGCGTGTCCGCGACCGCGGGGGACTCGTCGTCCGTGTCCGGCACGTCCAGCGAGAGCGTGCTGTACGCATTGGCCGATTCCAGGCCCTCCAGGACCTCTTCCTCGGAGATGCCCAGCCGCTCCGCCAGCTCGTGGACCGTCGGCGAGCGGCCGTGCTGCTGGGACAGCTCGGCGGTCGCCGTGGTCAGCGAGAGCCGCAGCTCCTGGAGCCGGCGCGGCACCCGGACCGCCCAGCCCTTGTCACGGAAGTGGCGCTTGATCTCGCCCACGACCGTGGGGGTCGCGTACGTCGAGAACTCCACGCCGCGGTCCGGGTCGAACCGGTCCACCGACTTGATCAGGCCGATCGTGGCGACCTGGGTCAGGTCGTCCAGCGGCTCGCCGCGATTGCGGAACCGGCGGGCCAGGTGCTCCACGAGCGGCAGATGCATCCGCACCAGCCGATTGCGCAGCTCCGCCTTCTCGGGCGACCCGTCGGGAAGCGCGCGCAGTTCGATGAACAGCGCCCGCGCCCCGCTGCGGTCATGTGGATCGTGGTGCCCGTGCTCGCTCATCTGGCCTGCCCGCTCCGCCTGCGAATGCTCCACCGCGACCGTACGGCCCACGGGCCCGTTCGCCCCGTCCACCGGATGGGGCAGGGCCTGCTGCTCCGGGATGCCTGCTGCGCGCACCACCCCTGGTCGCATCGTTTCGTCCCGCACAGGACCGTCCCCGTTCCCGTTGCTCACGCCGGCCCGGGTCCCGCGCCGCGCTGTTTGTAGAGGCTGATGCTGACCGTACGGTCGTCGGCCACCGAGGAGTCGACCTTGCCGGCCAGTGCGGAGAGCACCGTCCAGGCGAAGGTGTCGCGCTCCGGTGCCCGGCCGTCCGTCGTCGGTGCGGCCACCGTCACCTCAAGGGAATCCTCGACGAGCCGGAAGACGCAGCTGAGGACGGAGCCCGGCACGGCCTGCTGAAGCAGGATCGCGCAGGCCTCGTCGACCGCGATGCGAAGATCCTCGATCTCGTCGAGAGTGAAGTCCAAGCGCGCTGCGAGACCGGCCGTGGCCGTACGCAGCACCGACAGGTAGGCACCCGCAGCGGGCAGCCGGACCTCTACGAAGTCCTGATTCCCGGGCTCGCCTGCGATCTGGGACACCCTCACCTCCAAGGTGGCACAAACTCTTTCGAGGATCCGGGAAGGGTGCCCCGGAGCCATGTGGTACGTCTTCGGTTCTGGTCCGCGACGCTATCGCGACCCATGATGCCGTGTCGCCAGAGCCCCAGCCCATGGCTGTCACTCATGGTAAGCCCATGAGTACACACAGTGGCTAGGGGTCTGCGGCGGTCAATTACGAACAACCGGCGCCGGTTTGACGTACCCAGACGTCAGACGATCGAACCGTCCTCGAAGCACCAACGCCAGCTCTCGCCGGGTTCGAAGCTCCGCATCACCGGATGACCGGTCTCCTTGAAGTGTCCCGTGGCGTGCTGGAGGGGTGACGAATCGCAGCAGCCGACGTTGCCGCAGACCAGGCAGAGCCGCAGCTGCACGGGGTGGGTGCCCGCGGCCAGGCAGCCCGGACAGGTCACGCTCAGCGGGACCGGTTCGGGGCGCGGCAGTGCGGACACGTGAGGGCAGTCACTCATGATTGTCAGGTTACGACGGATACGTGGCCCGTGAATTGCGGATGCGAGGACCGTGGAATGGACGTATTGCCGCTGGTGGGACTGGTCGCGGCCAGTGCGGCGGTGGCGGGCGCCGCCCGCCGCACCCCCGTGCCGGCCCCCCTGCTGCTGGTCACGGTGGGGCTGATCGCCTCCTATCTGCCGGGGGTGCCCACGTACACCCTGGACGCGCACATCGTGCTGCCACTGCTGCTGCCGCCGTTGCTCTACACGGCGGCCGTCGACAGCTCGTACCTCGACCTGCGGGCCAACCTCCGGCCGGTCGCGCTGCTCTCGATCGGCTACGTCCTGTTCGCGACCGTCGCGGTCGGCTGGCTGGCGTACCGCCTGGTGCCCGGCTTGCCGCTGACCGCCGCGCTGGTGCTCGGCGCGGTCGTGGCCCCGCCGGACGCGGTCACGGCCGCCGCGATCGCGCGCCGGGTCGGGCTGCCCGGCCGGGTCACGACGATCCTCCAGGGGGAGTCCCTGGTGAACGACGCCACGGCGATCACCGCCTACAAGGTGGCGATCGCCGCCGCCGTGGGCGAGGGCATGAGCTGGGGCGCGGGGATCGGCGAGTTCTTCCTGGCCGCCGTCGGCGGTGTGGTGGTCGGCCTGGCGCTGATGGTGCCGCTGCACTGGCTCCGTACCCATCTCAGGGAATCGCTGCTCCAGAACACGCTGTCGTTGCTGATCCCTTTCGTGGCGTACGCGGCGGCCGAACGCGTACACGCCTCCGGGGTGCTCGCCGTGGTCGTGGTGGCGCTCTACCTGGGCCACCGGTCCTGGCAGGTCGACTTCGCGACCCGGCTCCAGGAGGGGGCGGTCTGGAAGATGGTCGCGTTCATCCTGGAGTCCGCGGTCTTCGCGCTGATCGGGCTCCAGCTGCCCTTCGTACTGAAGGGGCTCGGCGCGTACGCGGTGGGCGACGCCGTCCGGTACGCGGTGCTCGTGTTCCTCGCCGTCGTCGTGGTCCGGTTCATCTGGGTCTATCCGGCGACGTATCTGCCCCGGTGGCTGTCGCGACGGATCAGGGAGCGCGAGCCCGACACCAACTGGACCGCGCCGCTGATCGTCGGCTGGGCCGGGATGCGCGGGGTCGTCTCGCTCGCCATCGCCTTCTCCATCCCGTTCGTGACGACCGACGGCAGCCCCTTCCCGGCCCGCAACCTGGTGCTCTTCCTGACGTTCACCACGGTCATCGGCACCCTGGTCGTGCAGGGGCTCAGCCTGCCGCTGCTGGTGCGGGTGCTGAAGCTCCCCGGACGGGACGCGAAGGCGGAGACGCTGGCCGAGGCGCAGGCCCAGAGCGAGGCCTCGGCGGCCGCCGAGGCACGGCTGGAGGAACTTCTGGCCGACCGGCGCAACCAGCTGCCCGGCCCCCTCGCCGACCGGCTGCGCACCGTCCTGGAACGCCGCCGCAACGCCGTCTGGGAGCGGCTGGGCGCGGCCAATCCGGTGACCGGGGAGTCGGCGGACGACACCTACCGGCGCCTGGCCGGGGAGATGATCGACGCCGAACGGGAGGTCTTCGTGACGCTGCGGGACGAGCGGCGGATCGACGATGAGATGCTGCGGACGCTGCTCAGACGGCTCGACCTGGAGGAGGCGGCCGCCTACCGGGAGGAGTCGGACGCCCCCTGAGGGCTGCCCGTGACGACCGCCGCCACCGCGGTTCCCGGGGCGAACGCGCCCTCCCCGGCCAGTTCGGTGAGCGCGTACAGCAGCTTGGCGACATACAGCCGCTCGACGGGCAGGCCGTGGCGCTGCTCGAAGTCGTCGGCGAAGGCGTGCAGCGCCGGGGTCGTACGTGCGTAGCCGCCGAAGTGGAAGCGCTCCTCCAGCGACCACGTCCCGGCCGGACCGCCGAAGGCCTCCTCCTGGAGCCCCCGCACCGCGTCCCCCAGGAAGCCGCCGCGCAGCACCGGAACGCCGAGGGCGCGCTGCCCCGGCGCCAGCCCGGCGGCGAGACCGGCGAGGGTGCCCCCGGTGCCGCAGGCCACCGCGACCGCGTCGGCCCGCCCGCGCAGCTCCCGCCCCAGCTCCGCGCAGCCCTGTGCGGCCAGGGCGTTGCTGCCGCCCTCCGGGACGACACAGCAGTCCCCGAAGCGGCCTCGCAGCCCCGCCAGGACCTCCGGATCGCCCTTCGCGCGGTACGTCGTACGGTCCACGAAGTGCAGGGTCATCCCGTCGGCGGCGCACCGGGCGAGCGAGGGGTTCAACGGCCGGCCGGCCAGCTCCTCCCCGCGCACCACCCCGACGGTGGGAAAGCCGAGCAGCCGCCCGGCGGCGGCGGTGGCCCGCAGATGGTTGGAGTAGGCGCCGCCGAAGGTCAGCACGGTGCGCCCGGCGGCGGCCCGCAGGTTGAGGGAGAGCTTGCGCCATTTGTTGCCCGGCAGATCCGGGTGGATCAGATCGTCACGCTTGAGCAGCAGCCGGACGCCGTGGCGGGCGAAGCGTTCGTCCTCGACCGGTTGCAGGGGCGAGGGGAGCACCGGCCGCAGCCGGGAGAGGTCGAGTGCTTCGGAGGGCATGGCGCAATTGTCGCCGTACCGGACGGCCGCCGGTCACTTGAGGCGGTCGTGGATGCGGGCCCGCATCGAGTCCATCGTGAAGCCGCGCGGGTCGATCTTGCCCGGCTGCCACTCCTTGTGGCCGATCACCGAGCGGGAGTTCCAGTCGTGGTGGCGGCAGATCGCGGCGGCGGTCTTCTCGATGGCTTCGAGCTGGGCGTCGGGCCAGGGGTCCTTGCCGTCGCCGAGGTTCTCGCACTCGAAGCCGTAGAAGTGCCTGTTCCCGTCGGTGTTGGCCTCGTTGTCGCCCGGGAGGCGCTTCTCGGCGACGACGGCGCGCAGTACGTCGTCGTCGCCGAGTCCGGCGTGGTTGGCGCGGCCGTGGCCGACCAGGTGGACCCGGCCGTCCTTGGCGATCACGCCGTGGCAGAGCGGGCCGGGCAGATCCGGGTAGCCGTCGCGGCAGATGCGCACGGTGGCCGCGGTGCCGCTGGTGACCGTGTGGTGGATCATCACGCCGTTGACGGGGCCCCAGGGGCCCTTGTGGTTGCGGTTGTGGGTGCGCCAGTCGCCCACCTGGACGACGGTGAGCCCCTCGTTCATCAGGACTTCCAGGAACCTGCTCGCGGACATGGGTGAGGACATGGCCGTCTCCTTCGTACGTGGGGGGAACGGGCCTTGATCCGCTTTTACCGGAATGCCGCTCTCCGGGCCATGCCTTCGGTTGCTGTTCGGACGGTGTGCGATCCGAACCGGTCAAATCCGCGAGCAGTGGGCCGGATTCAGTCCTTCGCCGGCCGCATGCCGATGCAACCCTGCGTCAGCCGCGTGCCGGTTCAGTCCTTGCGCCGGCCGCGGGCCGGTTCAGTCCTGCGCCAGCCACATGTCCGGGCCGAACACCTCGTAGTGGATGTCGGTCGCCGGGACGCCCTTGGCCAGCAGCTGGGTGCGTACGGAGCGCATGAAGGGCAGCGGGCCGCAGAGGTAGGCGTGGGTGCCGGGGGCGACGGCGAGGCCGCTCAGGTCGACCCGGCCGGTGCGGTCGGCGGGGTGGCCGGGCTCGGGGTGCTCGTACCAGAAGTGGGCGGCGGCGTCGGGGAGTTTGCCGGTGAGCAGGGTGTGGTCGGTGCGCATCGCGTGGGTGGCGGGGGAGCGGTCGCCGTGCACGACGGTGACCGGGGCGCGGTGGGCGGTCGCCGCGAGGTCCTCCAGCATCGAGAGCATCGGGGTGCAGCCGATGCCCGCGGAGGCGAGCAGCAGCGGTGCGTCGGCGGAGTCGAGCACCAGATCGCCGTACGGGGCGGAGACACGCACGAGGTCACCGGCCTCCACCTCGGTGTGCAGATGGCGCGAGACCTCGCCGTCGGGCGAGCCGCCGCCCCGTACCCGCTTGACGGTGATCGAGCGGGTACGCGAGCCGGGGGCGCAGGAGAGGCTGTACTGGCGTATCTGGCGGGCCCCGTCCGGGAGTTCCACCTGTACGGAGACGTACTGGCCGGGCCGGAAGGCGGGCGCGGGCGCGCCGTCGGCCGGGCGGAGCTGGAAGGTGGCGACGTCGGCGGTCTCCTCGATCCGGGTGACCACCTCCCACTCGCGCCACACGTCACCGGCGACGACGCCCTGCTGCGCGTACAGCCGCTGCTCGATCGAGATCAGGGCGCCGGCCATCAGCCAGTAGACCTCGTCCCAGGCGGCGGCGACCTCCGGGGTGACCGCGTCGCCGAGCACCTCGGCGATGGCGGCGAAGAGATGGGTGTGCACGATCTCGTACTGGGCGGGAGTGACGCCGAGCGAGGCGTGCTTGTGGGCGATCCGGCCGAGCATCACGTCGGGGCGGGTGTCCGGGTGCTCGATCAGCTGGGTGGCGAAGGCGGCTATGGAGCCCGCGAGGGCCTGCCGCTGGGCGCCGGACGCCTGGTTGCCGCGGTTGAAGAGGTCGCGCAGCAGCTCGGGGTGGGCGTCGAAGAGCTTGCGGTAGAAGAGATCGGCGATGTCCCCGACGGCCGCGCCCACGGCGGGGAGGGTGGCGCGGACGGTGGCGGTCGACGTCTCGGAGAGCATCGGGACTCCTTGCGGTTAAATTGGTATCTAAGATTCGTATTTTTGGGCAGCGCGAAGCCGGGCGGTGGGCCCGTGGTGCGTCGCGTGGTGTGCGGTGGCTCAGCCGGTGTCCGGGCGGCCGCTGCTGATGCCGATCAGCAGCGGTCCGGTGGGGGACGCGACGAGTTCGGTGACGGTGAGTGGATCGAGCGAGGCGTAGAAGGCCTCCTCCGCTTGGCGCAGCGCGCCGCGCAGCCGGCAGGCCGAGCGCAGGGGACACGGGGCGGCGCCCTCGCAGTCGACCACGTCCCCGGGGCCTTCGAGCTCCCGGACGAGCCCGCCGATCGAGGCGGAGCGGCCCGCTCCGGTGAGGCTGAGTCCGCCGCCGCGGCCCCGCCGCGCCTCGATGAGCCCGAGGTGCTGGAGCTTGGCGACGACCTTCGCGGCGTGGGTGTACGGCACCTGCATGGTGGCCGCCACCTCCCGGGTGGTCGGCGGATCATCGTTCTCCACGACGGCGAGGCGCATCAGCACGCGCAGCGCCACGTCGGTGAATCTCGTCAGCCGCATGGCAGTCACCGTAGATAAGTTGCATCGAAGATGCAACTTAAGAGGTCGACGGGAAAATCGCTGAGCGTAGTGCCCAGCCCAAAGCCGATTAGTCACACTCTTTTGTGTAATGGCGCGACCGCGCTCCGTGCTGAAAGGCTTCTTCTCGCAGGTCAGCCGAAGAATCGAGAGGAAGACCACAGATGTCCGTTGGCGAAGAGGTTCAGAACGTGTCGTTGCCGCCGCAGCAGAGTCTGGGTACGGCAGCGGCGCGGAACCTCGCGACGACCACCAAGTCCGCCCCGCAGATGCAGGAGATCACCTCGCGGTGGCTGCTGAAGATGCTGCCGTGGGTGCAGGTGCAAGGTGGTACCTACCGGGTGAACCGCCGGCTGAGCTACTCGGTCGGGGACGGCAGGGTGACCTTCGTGCAGACCGGGGACCGGGTCGCGGTCATCCCCGCCGAGCTCGGTGAGCTCCCCGCCCTGCGGGACTTCGGCGACGAGGAAGTGCTGGGCGAGCTCGCCCGGCGGTGCGAGCAGCGCCAGATCGCGGCGGGGCAGGTGCTGGCCGCGTCGGGGGACGCGGCGGACAGCGTCTATCTGCTGGCGCACGGCAAGGTCGAGAAGATCGGCACCGGCCCCTACGGGGACGAGACGGTGCTCGGGGTCCACGCCGACGGGGCCTACTTCGGGGACCAGGCACTGGTCGACGGCGAGGCCGTCTGGGAGTACACCGCCCGTGCCGTCACCGCCTGTACGGTGCTGACGCTGAGCCGGGCCGATGTGCTGAACCTGGCCGATCGGGCGGACTCGCTCCGCGAACACCTCGCCGGGCTGCTCGACATCCCGCACCAGCGCACCAACAAGTACGGCGAGGCCGCGATCGACCTCTCCGCCGGCCATGTCGGCGAGGCCGTCGTCCCGCACACGTACGTCGACTACGACGCGGCGCCCCGCGAGTACGAACTGAGCGTCGCCCAGACCGTGCTGAAGGTCCACAGCCGGGTCGCCGACCTCTACAACCAGCCGATGAACCAGACCGAGCAGCAGTTGCGGCTCACTGTCGAGGCGCTGCGCGAGCGCCAGGAGCACGAGCTGATCAACCACCGCGAGTTCGGGCTGCTCAACAACTGCGACTACGGGCAGCGCATCCAGCCTCACGACGGTGCTCCCAGCCCCGACGACATGGACGAACTGCTCTCGCGCCGCCGCGGTTCGAAGCTCTTCCTCGCCCACCCGAGGGCCATCGCCGCGTTCGGCCGCGAGTGCAACAAGCGCGGTCTGGTGCCGGAGAGCGTCGACATCGGCGGACACCATGTGCCGGCCTGGCGCGGGGTGCCGATCTTCCCGTGCAACAAGATCCCGGTCACCGACGCGCGGACCACGTCGATCATCTGCATGAGGACGGGTGAGGCCGAGCAGGGCGTCATCGGACTCCAGCAGACCGGCATCCCCGACGAGATCGAGCCCAGCCTCTCGGTCCGTTTCATGGGGATCGACGAGCAGGCGATCATCTCCTATCTGGTGACGGCCTACTACTCCGCGGCGATCCTCGTGCCGGACGCCCTGGGCGTACTGGAAAACGTCGAGGTCAGCCGCTGGCGGTAGCCCCTCGGGGGCCCGGACGACGATGTCCGGGCCCCGTCAACCTCCGCCACCGGGCAGCCGTGCCCGGGGCGGCCTCGGGAGGACGCCCCAGTGAAGACCCACCACGCACCCCAACCACCCACACCCAGGCCCCCGGGCGATGACGCCCCGGGCGTCGCCGCGGCTCCGGGCGCCCCTGCGACCCCGGGCGTCGCCGACCAGGGCACCCGCCCGGACACCCCTTCGGCACAGGGCCAGGAGGCCGAGGTCCTCCTCGAAGCGACCCGGGCCCTCGTCGATCCTCAACTGCGCGCCGCCGTCGAGTCCTTGCCGGGGTCGATCCGCCGCGTCGCGATGTACCACTTCGGCTGGCAGGAGGCCGACGGCACTCCGTCCTCGGGGCCGGCCGGCAAGGCGATCCGGCCCGCCCTGGTCCTCGCCGCCGCCCGCGCGCTGGGCGGCGATCCGGAACGGGCGGTGCGGGCGGCCGTCGCCGTGGAGCTGGCGCACAACTTCACGCTGCTGCACGACGACGTCATCGACGAGGACCGGACCCGCCGGCACCGGCCCACGGCCTGGGCGGTCTTCGGTATCCCCGACGCGGTCATCGCGGGCGACGCCATGCTCGCTCTCGCCCAGCGGCTGCTCGCCGAGGACCCGGACCCCGCCTCGGCCCGCGCCTCGGCGCGGCTCTCCACCTGCATCATCGAGCTGTGCGCGGGCCAGCAGGCCGACTGCGACTTCGAGGGCCGGGGCCCGGAGGAGGTCACGCTCGACGAGTGCCTGACCATGGCCACCGCCAAGACCGGCGCACTGCTCGGCTGCGCCTGCGCGCTGGGCGCGCTGTACGCGGGCGCGGAGGAGCGGGCGGTCCGTGGGATGGACGGCTTCGGCCGCGAGGCGGGCCTCGCCTTCCAGCTCATCGACGACCTGATCGGCATCTGGGGAGACCCGGTACGGACCGGGAAGCCGGTCGGGGCGGATCTCGTCGCCCACAAGAAGTCCCTGCCCGTGGTCGCCGCGCTGACCTCCGGCACCCCGGCCGCGGCCGAACTCGCCACGCTCTACCGGGGATCGATGAACACCCCGGGCGAGGTGAGCGGCGCCGCCGACGCCGTCGAACGGGCCGGCGGCCGGGACTGGGCGCAGATCTGCGCGGCCGACCGGATGGCCCGCGCGGTCAACCACCTGTCCCGGGCGGTTCCAGACCTGGGCGGGGCGGGCGACCTCCTGACCCTGGCGGAGTTCGTCACCCGGCGCACGCACTGACCATGAAGAACTGAGAATCGGGAACCGAACGGTAAGGGGGGCGGAGGTAGGAAAACGGAACAAGGAGAACGGAACGAGGCGCCGAGGTCACAAGGCCCGTGCCAGGAAACGGAGGGCGACCGGGCGACTGTCAGGGGCACGGGCTACAGTCCGTGCCCATGACAGATGAGTCATGGGCAGGGTGGTACCGGGACCGACAGGGTTCCGACGCCGTCGTCCTCACCACCGACGGACAGCAACTACGCCTCCGGACAAGGGGTATCGACTTCGAGGGTGCGAGCTTCGACGGCCTCACTCCGGCCGTCGGTACGCCACCGGCCGACGACAGGTTCGTCCTGGTGGACGGCGCGCTGAGCGACTGCGTCCTGGAGTGGGATCTGCCGCTCCCGGTCATCTGGGACGGAGCCGTTCACCAGGCAACGCTCAGCTGCCTGTTGTCGCTGCGCCGGCCCGATTCGCATCTCAGCCTGGAGCTGCAGTTCGGCGGCGCGGCCTACGCGTCCCGCCGCGCCGAGAGCGACTTCGCGTCCGCACTCGCCACCATCCAGCGCGCCCTGCCGCCCGGCGTACGTCTCCAGACCTGCATCGCCTGCGCCTTCTCGGACTACTTCCCGGCCCCGGCCACGGTGCGCGGACTGTCCGGCGGACTCGCCTGCTTCCGGGGTGCCAAGGACGCCTACCGCGGGGCGGCCGGTGAGGGCGATGTCCGGGAGCTGTGGGACCGGCGCACCGGATTCGTCCAGGAGATCTGGAGCTGCCGCGAGTACGAGCCCCGCCCGGACACCGGCGCGGGCACCGGACACCGAGGCGCCTTCCCGCTGGAACACGCCTGAGCCACCGGCCCGGGGGAAGACGACTGAGCCACCGGCCCGGGGAACATGCCCGAGCCACCGGCCCGGGGTGCATGCCCGAGCCACCGGCCCGGGGTGCATGCCCGAGCCACCGGCCCGGGGTGCATGCCCGAGCGTGCCGCCCAGGGAACACGCCCGAGCGTGCCCGCCCGGACCCCCGTCCCCGCTCAGCCCGGTCCCGGCAGGGAAGTCCCCGGCCGGGAGGGCGGCGTGGTGGCGTGCCAGTCGCCGGTGGCGTCGATGTTGGAAGTGGCGCTGAGGGCCGCGCGGCCGGCGTCGCCGGCGCGCAGCGCGTCGAGGAGGTCCTCGTGCCCGCGGGGGTCCGCGCCGTCGAAGCCGTGGTCCTCCCAGTGGTCCGCCATGGAACGGCGCAGGGCCGGACCGAGGGCGGCGTAGAGGTCGTTCAGCAGGCTGTTGCCGCCACCGGCGGCGACCGCCTGGTGGAAGCCGTGATCGGCCTCGATCCACGCCTCCCGGTCGCGCTGCCGCCAGGCGGTGGCGCGCCGGGTGAGCAGCGCGTCGAGACCGTCGAGCCCTTCGGGGGTGATGCGGGCGGCGGCCAGTCGGGCGGCCTGGGCGTCCAGCCCCTGGCGGACCTCCAGGACCTCGTCCAGCTCGCTGCCGAGGCGCTGGATGGCGCCGGACAGTTCGCTGGTGGCGCGCACATAGGTGCCGTCGCCCTGCCGTGCCTGCAGAAGCCCCGCGTGGATGAGTGCGCGAGTGGCCTCGCGGAGCGTCCCGCGGGCGATCCCGAGCTCTTCGATGAGCGCTGTCTCGGTCGGGATGCGGGCCCCCACCGGCCATCTTCCCGAGGTGATCTCGTCGCGCAGTCGCTGGATGACGTCGTCGACCAGCACCGAGCGGCGGACGGAGGGGAGAGCCACGGATGGTCCTTCCTGGTGGTGGGCGGGTCCGACCTGGTGGTGTGAGCGGGTCAGGCCGGGCGGGCGGGCGTGCGGCAGCCGAGCACGTCGGCTGAGCGGGTGCGGAGGCAGTCGAGCGGGTCGGCTGAGCGGGTACGGAGGCAATCGTACCTTTAAAGGTTGGACGTTAAAGGTCAGACGTTTTATGTTTCTTCCATGCTGCTCACCCGCCGCCCCCCGAACACCACCCCCCGTCCGTCCTCCGCCCGGCCGATGTCCCGTGCCGCCGCGGCCTGGCTGACCGCCGCCGGCGTCGTCCTGATCGCCCTCAATCTGCGGCTCGGCATCAGCAGTACGTCCGCGCTGCTGGAACAGCTCCGGGCCGAGCTGGGATTCGGGCCGTTCGTCGCGTCCCTGATCCCGGCGCTGCCGACGCT
This sequence comes from Streptomyces sp. NPDC007164, assembly GCF_040634135.1. NCBI lineage: Bacteria > Bacillati > Actinomycetota > Actinomycetes > Kitasatosporales > Streptomycetaceae > Streptomyces > Streptomyces sp. NPDC007164. The sequence goes on along the minus strand of NZ_JBEYFB010000004.1, from coordinate 27,061 downwards.
GTGCTTCGCGGCGGTCGGCGCGACCAGCGCCATGCTGGCCCGGCGCGTGGGCACCGAGCGTGCCGTCCTGCTGGCGCTGGCGGTGCTGTCCGCGGGCCTGGCCGTGCGCGCGGTGCCCCGGACCTGGGCGTTGCTGGCCGGCACCCTGCTGGGCGCGGCGGGGCTGGCTCTGTGCAACGTTCTGCTGCCCGCGGTGGTCAAGGCGCACTTCCCCGCCCGGGTCGCCCTGATGACCGGGGTGTACACCACCACGATGGCGCTCGGCTCGGCCGTCGCGGCGGCCGCGGCGGTCCCCGTCGCCGACCTGGCTGGGGGCCCCTCGCCGGGGCTGGCTGCCTGGACCCTGCCCGCGGTGCTGGCGCTGGCCGTGTGGGCGCTGCGGCCGGGCTCGTGGCGGGCTGCGGCATGGCGTGCGGACCGCGGCACGGTCTCGGCGTGGAGCGCCGGGCGTACCCGCTTCGGGCTGCTGGTGACCGCGTTCTTCGCCGTGCAGTCCCTCAACAGCTACGCGGTCATCGGCTGGCTGCCCACCGTCCTGTCCGACCACGGGATGAGCCCCGACCGGGCCGGGGTCATGCTGGGGCTGGCGCTGATCGTGGGCGTCCCCTCGACCTTCGTCCTGATGCCGCTCACCAGAACGGCGGCGCGGCTGCGGTCGGCGTTCGTCATGGTCGGCGTCGCGCTGTCGGCCGGATATCTCGGCCTGCTCTGCGCCCCGTTGGCCCTGCCCGTTCTCTGGGCCGTGCTGACCGGCTTCGGGCTGGGGGCGTTTCCGCTGGTCCTGGCCATCATCGGGGCGAGCGGCCGGAGCGCTCAGGAGACCGCGGCGCTGTCGACCTTCTCGCAGAGCACCGGCTATCTCCTCGCCTCGGTGGGCCCTCTGGGCATCGGGCTGCTGCGCTCGGCCACCGGCGGCTGGGCGCTTCCCCTGGCCGTACTGCTCGCGCTCGCCGCACTCCAGCTGTTCATCGGACTGCGCCTGACCCTGACCCGTACCGAGCCCGAGGGCCCGTAGGCCGATCCGGAGGTCCGGTGGGCCGCTCCGAAAGCCGGCAGGCCGCCCCGACGGGGGCCACCCCGTCCTACGAGGCGGCCCCCTTCGGTGCGGTGCGTCCGGACCGTGGGAGGTCAGGAGGCGCTGTGCGCGAACTTGGCCGCGAAGCCGTACTGCCACAGGTAGTTGACCTGGCTGCGCTCGTTCGAGTCGGGGTACGGGTTGGTGCAGGACGGGCCGGGGCCGCCGCCCGACATCAGCTGGCTGCACGGGCCGGAGTAGGTGTCCGGAAGGCCGAGCACATGCCCGGTCTCGTGCGTGGTGACGCGGGTCGAGTCGTACTGCTGGTTCTGCGCGTAGTCCAGGAAGATGTACCCGTTGCCGTGTCCGTCGGTGCTCGCGTACGAGCCCCTGGAGTCATTGCCCTCGTAGTAGGTGAAGTCGGCGTTCGAGCCCTCCTGCAGCCGGACGGTGGAGACGGAGCTGTTCCAGATCTGCGCGCTGTTGGCTATCTGGGTACGGAAGCTCGGCGCGTTGGCCGCGCTGTAGACGACGGTGACCGACTGGGCGCCGGGGTTGGCCGCCCGCTTCTCCGCCACGGACTTGGCGACCGCTTCGAAGAACGCCTTGTTCGCGGCGGCGTTCTCGTGCGAGCCGGCGTAGGCGGTGTACCCCGCCCGCGCCTCGGAAGCGGTGCTGGCGGGTGCTGCGGCGGGGGCCGAGGAGGCGGCGATCGCGGGTGCTGTGCCGAGCGCGGCCGCGAGGCCGAAGCCGAGGCCGACCACGGCCGACATGACGGTCCTGGGGTGTCTCATGGGGGGTCTCCTACCGGTAACCGGTCCGATGAACCCGTCCGATGATCGGACTCGGACGGGTGCGGTACGGAGAGAGTGTCGGGGAGCGGAAGCCGTGGCGGATGATGCCAACCGGCGATAACACCGCCCTATCGCCGCCCTGTCGCCACCCCGGGTACTGCCGCCGAAGCATCCACCAACTCCAGGTGAATTAAAGGACTTTGAGGCGATTGGGGAGTCTGGTGCGACAGTCGCCCGCCGCCCTACTCTCGACCGCATGGAGCTTGAGGTGAGACACCTCAGGGCGCTGTGCGCCATCGCGGACACGGGCAGCCTGCACCAAGCCGCCCGCCGACTGGGCGTGAGCCAGCCCTCCCTGACCACCCAGCTGCGCCGGATCGAGAACACCCTGGGCGCCGAACTGTTCAGCCGCGAACGGACCGGCTGCCGCCCGACGTTGCTCGGCCGCGCCGTCCTCAGCCGGGCCCGTCCCCTGGTCGACGGACTGACCGCACTGGTCAGCGACGCGAAGGCGGAGGCCGACGCGGTCCGGGCCTCCGGGCCGCGGCTGCGTATCGGCTGCACCGCGAGCCGGGTCATCGGCGGCTGGCTGCGCAGGCTGCGGCTCCGACTGCCCGGCACCGACATCTCGCTGCGGGTCGACGTCTCGGCCCGCGCCCTGCTGCGCGACATCGCGACGGGCGGGCTCGACGTCGCCTTCGTCCACGAGGTCGAGGGCTGCCCGCTGGCCGTCCCGGAAGGCCTGGAACAGCGCGTGCTCCTGGACCGCGAACCGCAGTTCATCTCCATGTCCAGGGATCATCCGGCCGCCGCCCGGCCCGTCGTCGACCTGGTCGATCTGGCCGGTGACCGGTGGATGGTCGACCCCACGGTGGACGGTGAATGGGACGGGCTGCGCCGGGTGTTCGGCGAGGCCGGGCTCGCGCCGACCGTCCTGCACGGCGACTACCTCACCGCCGCTTCCCTCGTCGTGCTCGGCGAGGCGGTCGCCCCCTGCCAGCCCACCTCCGGGCCGCGCGACGACATGGCGATCCGCCCGCTGCGCGACGACCCCTTGGCCGTACGGCTGCTGCTGGTGTCCCGGCCGGGCGCCGACATGGCGACGGTGTACGAGGAGTTGGAGGCGGCCTACCGGGAGGCGGCCCGGCGCGCGGCCGGGTACCACCAGTGGCTGCTGCGCAACCGCAGCCCGCTCGCCCGTACCCCCTGAAGCTCCGGTTCCCGATTCCGCCGAGAGCGAGGACCGGTTCCCAGCGGGCCGCCCGGCGGGCAGAGTCGGTCGCATGAGGCTTCTGATGCTGGGCGGTACGGAGTTCGTGGGGCGGGCGGTCGTCGAGGCGGCCCTGGCGCGGGGCTGGGAGGTCACGGTGTTCCACCGCGGCCGGCACGCCCCTGCGCCGGGTGTGGCGGAGCTCCTCGGCGATCGCACCACCGAGGACGGTCTCGCCGCGCTGGCCGGCCCCGGTGAGGTCCCCGGCGGCGGGTACGCCTGGGACCTGGTGGTCGACACCTGGAGCGGCGCCCCCTCGGCCGTTCGGGACGCGGCCCGCCTGCTGGCGGACCGGGCCGCCCGGTACGCGTACGTCTCCAGCCGTTCCGTGTACGACCACTCGGCCCCGGCCGGTCTCGCGGAGGAGGGCACGCTGGTGGCCGGTGCCTCGCCCGACGCGGGCGGGGACGTCTCGTACCCGCTGGCGAAGCGCGGCGGCGAACTGGCCGCGCTCGACGCCTTCGGAGACCGGGCCCTGTTCGCCCGCGCGGGGCTGATTCTGGGCCCCTGGGAGAACATCGGCAGGCTGCCCTGGTGGCTGGGGCGGATCGCCCGCGGCGGACCCGTACTGGCCCCGGGCACACCGGACGTGGCGCTTCAGTACATCGACGCCCGCGACCTCGCGAACTGGCTGCTGGACGCGGCCGACAGCGGTCTGCACGGGCCGTACGACCTGGTCGGCCGCGCGGGGCACGCCACCATGGGCCAACTGCTGGACGCCTGTGTACGTGCCACCGGCTCCGACGCCGAACTGCGCTGGACACCCGCGGAGACGATTCTCGCGGCCGGTGTGGAGCCATGGACCGATCTGCCGGTCTGGCTGCCGCCGGGCGAGCTGTACGAAGCGATCCACGGGGGCGACGTCAGCAGGGCGTACGCGACCGGTCTGCGCTGCCGCCCGGTCGAGGAGACCGTCGCCGACACCTGGAAGTGGCTGGTGGAGCTGGGCGGGGTGGCCCCGCAGCGGCCGGACCGGCCCGCGGTCGGCCTGGATCCGGCAAAGGAGGCGGAGTTGCTGGCGGGAGACGCCTGACGCGGAGCGGCTGAGGCACGGCCCCTGACGCTCCGTCAGGGGCTGCCGACGCGCTGCCCCGGTACCGTCCCGCGTATCCGGGGCCATCGGGGTGGTCCGGGCGTGGCAGCCCTGTCGTTTGGTAGGCAAAGCTGCATATTGCCCTTTATGGCAACACATGCGCGTAAGCGCGGCAACGGTATCCGGGCGGCGGTGGCGATGACGGCCGCCGCGGCAATGGTGGGCACGATGGCGTCCATCGCTCTTGCCGACCAGCTGCCCGGCGGGCTCGGCCCGTGTCTGGGCGGCGACTGCCCGTCGACCTGGCTCGATCCGAACAACGGGCCGGTGACTCATCACGACAGCAACATCAATGTCTTCGTCGGCGGCGACTTCCTGGTCCGGGAGGCCGCCGCCGAGGCCGAGGGGAAGATCGTCACCCTCGGGCAGTTCGACATGAACAAGCGCGAGGGCGCCTCGCAGATCTACAACGTCGGTGTGGCGGGTGTGGGTTCGCGGGTGCCGCCGCCGGACGGCTCCGACTACCTGACCGTGGGCGGGCCGCTGTCCGTCGCGGCCGGGCAGCGGCTGCTCGCCGAGGAGGGCGCGAACCACGGCGTGGTGAAGTACGCCGGGACGCTGAGCGGCACGGTGATCCCGGACCCCCTGCACGACGCGGCGGGCACGGCCCCGTACACGGCCCTGCGCGACGGGTTGACCGCCGCCAGTCACTGCTACGCGTACGACGACAACGAGGACCACCGGCGCCCCGCCACGGGCACCGTGGTGAGCGCCGGTTCCGAGACCGTCTTCACCGGTGACGGCACCTCGGCCCTTCAGGTCTTCGCTCTCGATGCCGACGTGGCAACGGACCGGGACGGCCCGCAGGGCATCACGTTCGCGGCGATCCCGGACGGCGCGAGCGTCCTCGTCAATGTCTACGGCAGTGCCCGCAGCATCAACACGTACATGGGCTCGCTGCCCCAGGACGGGCTCCGCGAACGCCTGATGTGGAACTTCCCGGACGCCACCGACGTCCGGCTGGAGGGCACCGCCCAGTTCCAGGGCAGCGTGCTCATCGGGCAGCGGTCGAGTCTGGCGACCCTGAGTATGAGCGGCACCAACGGCCGCTTCTACACCGCCGGTTCGCTGACCCACACCTCGTCGGGCCAGTCGGGCGGCCAGGAGCTGCACGCCTATCCCTTCGACGGCGATCTGCCGGCCTGCGGCAAGGAACCGACGCCGACACCCACGCCCACGGACACGCCGACACCCACGGACACGGACACGCCCACGGACACGCCGAAACCCACGCCGACCCCGACCTCCACCCCCACCCCGACCCCCACCCACTCACCGGGGCCGAAGCCCACCCCGACCCACACCTGGCCGCAGCGGCCCGACGGGCCGGACAAGCCCGGGACCTGGCCGGACGAGCCCCATTCCGGAGGGGAGCTCCCGCACACGGGCACGCGCGGCGGTGAGTGGATTCTCGGCGGCATCGCCGCCACTCTGATCGTGGCCGGATCGGCGGCCACGCTGATGGCCCGGAGGGCCCGCCGACGCGGTTAGTTTTGGCCCATGGCCGAACTGCTGCACCTCACCGAAGGCCCCCTGTGGGAGGCGGCCCGCGGGATCGGGACGTACGAGATGTCCACCCGCGGCCGCACCCTGCACGAAGAGGGCTTCATCCACTGCTCGCTGCCGCACCAGCTCCCCGGCGTGGCCGAGATGCTGTACGGCGCCGGGAGCGGGGCCGGGACCGGCGACCAGGAACTCGTGGTCCTCGTCATCGATCCCGACCGGCTCCCGGCGCCCGTACGGTACGAGTCCGTCGCGCCCGGCGGCGAGGAGTTCCCGCACATCTACGGCCCCGTCCCGGTGGACGCGGTCGTGGAAGTGCGCCCCTGGCTGCGCAAGGAAGGCGATTCCGCATGAAGAACCCACCCCCCACCGGCCCGGAGAACCCGGACGCCCCCATCGTCGCCGTCACCGGTGCGAGCGGCGCCGTCGGCGGCCGGGTCGCGCGGCGCCTGACGCGGGCCGGCGTGCCCGTGCGGCTCCTCGGGCGCGACCCGTCCCGGCTGCCCGAGCTGCCCGGCGCCGTCGCCGCACCGCCGGCCCCGTACGGCGACGGCGAGGCGATGCGCCGGGCCCTGGCCGGGGCGCACACACTGTTCCTCGTCTCGGCGCACGAGAGCCCGTACCGGGTGCGCGAGCACACGACGGCCGTGGACGCGGCGGTCGCCGTGGGCGTCGAACGCATCGTGTACGTCTCGTTCCTGGGCGCCGCGCCCGACGCCACGTTCACCTTCGCCCGGGACCACTGGCACACCGAGGCGCACATCCGGGCCGCCGATGTCCGGTACACGTTCCTGCGCGACAGCCTGTACCTGGCCGGGATCCCGGCGATGACCGGCGCCGACGGGGTGCTGCGCGGCCCCGGTGGCGACGGCCGGGTGGCGGCGGTGGCGCACGACGACATCGCGGACGCCGCGGTCGCCGTCCTGCTGGCCGACACCGAGAGCGCCGACACCCGCTACGACGGGATCACCTACGACCTCACGGGCCCCGAGGCGTTCACTCTCACCGAGGCGGCCGAGGAGCTGAGCAGGGTCACCGGCCGGACCATCAGCTACGTGGCGGAGACCCACGAGGAGGCCTACGCCTCCCGGGCGCACTACGGCGCCGAGGACTGGGAGGTGGCAGGCTGGGTGACGTCGTACGAGGCCATCGCGACCGGCGAGATGGCCACGGTCTCGGATGCCGTACCGGACCTCACCGGGCATCCGGCGACGAGTCTGGCCACGTTCCTGCGGGAACATCCGGACTGCTACCGGCATCTGCTGACGACGGACTGACCCCGCGGTGGGCGGTGCCGGAGAGAGGAAGGGGCTCGCGCTCATGCGTACCCGGACTCCGTGGGGCCCCTGGGATCCGGCTCCGCCGGACGAGGCCGCCCGCCTCTTCGCGCCGCTGCGTGTCCCCTGGTGGATCGCCGGGGGATACGCGGTCGAGTTCGCCGTGGGCCGTGCCTTCCGGGACCACGCCGACATCGACGTACTGCTGCTCCGCCGCGACCAGCTCGCCGTCCAGCGGCTCCTGGCGGGCTGGGAGTGGTGGGCCGCGGACCCGCCGGGCACCCTGCGCCCCTGGCTCCCCGGCGAGGTCCTGCCGCCGCACGTGCACGACATCTGGTGCCGTCCCGGCCCCGCCGAGCCCTGGCGCATCCAGCTCATGCTCGACGACACCGACGGCGACGACTGGCTGTTCCGGCGCGATCCCCGCATCCGCCTGCCACTGGACCGGCTCGGCCGCCGCACCGCGGACGGCGTTCCGTACCTCCGCCCCGAGGTGCAGCTCCTGTACAAGGCGGGGGCCCCGCGCCCCAAGGACGAGCGGGACTTCGCGGAGCTGCTGCCGGTACTCGACGCGGACCAGCGCGCCTGGCTGACCGGGGCCATCGCCCTGGCCCAGGACGCCGGGCACCCGTGGGCGGTCCGCCTGCGCTCCCGTCCGGCGGGCTGACGGGGCGCGAACCGCCGGGCGGGGGCGGGCGGTTCGCGCGTCAGTTCACGTACGCGCCCGCGCGCGCCGCAGCCTCGGCGGCCCGGGCGGCCCGGTCCGCCGCCGCCTCGTCGAGCAGGCCGCCGCCGGCCAGCAGCCGGTAGTAGAGCGGCGCCGACACGGCGCGGATCACCTCGTCCGCGTCGGTGCCCGCGGGCAGTTCGCCGCGCTCGACGGCCTCGGTGACGCAGCCGGCCCACTCCTTGACGCGGATCGCGTAGAACCGGTGCAGCGCCTCGGCGGTGCGCGGATCGCAGGTGGCCGCGGCGATCACGGACCTGAAGAGCGCGCCCTGCCGGGGGTCGGAGAGGGTCGTGGCCACCAGTCGGGCGTTGGCTCTGAGGTCCTCGGTCAGCGAGCCCGTCGCGGTACGGGGCGAGGACTGCTCGGCCATGTCGTCGAGCAGGTCCGCGATCAGGCCGGTGGGGGTGGACCAGCGCCGGTAGACGGTCGTCTTGCCGACCTCCGCGCGGCGCGCGACATCGGCGAGGTCCAGCCGGTCGAAGCCGTGCTCGGCCAGGGCGTCGCCCGCCGCCCGCAGGACCGATTCACGGACCCGGGCGGTACGGCCACCGGGCCGCACGCTGCCGGGCTCCACGCTGCCGGGATCCACACCATCAGAACCCATAACGGGTCTCCAGTTCCATTAGTGGCCGTTCCTTTGCTACGGTGACTCCACCTTAACGGAACCACGGTCCCGTTAGAACCTCTCTGTGGAGGAACCCCATCATGTCCGCATCCAGTCAGGCCCCGGCTCCGGCCGGCACGTCCGACGCCGCCGCTCTCGCCGCCGCTCCCACCTCCGCTCCCGCCTCCGATTCCGTCGCTCCCGACGCCTGCCCGTCCGGAATCCGTATGACCGGGCGGCAGAAACTTGTCCTGACCCTCCTCCTCGGCGCCCAGTTCATGATCGCCGTGGACTTCTCGATCCTGAACGTCGCACTGCCGGTCGTCGGCGCGGGGCTCGGCTTCTCCCTCTCCCATCTCCAGTGGATCGCCACCGCGTTCGCGCTCGCCGCCGCCGGCTTCACCCTGCTCTTCGGCCGTATCGCGGATCTCGTCGGCCGCAAGCGGCTGTTCCTCGCCGGCATGGTCGTGCTCGGCCTCTCCTCCGCCCTCGGCGGTCTCGCCAACTCACCCGAAGTGCTGCTCGTGGCAAGGGTGTTGCAGGGACTCGCGACGGCGGCCGTCACCCCGGCCGGGCTCGCGTTGCTGACCACCGCCTTCAAGGAGGGCCCGCTGCGGGAACGCGCCCTGGGGCTCAACGGGGCGCTGATGTCCGCCGGATTCACCGCCGGGGCCATCCTCGGCGGCCTGCTCACCGATCTGCTCTCGTGGCGCTGGGCGTTCTTCATCAACGTGCCGGTGGCCGCCCTGGTGGTCGCCCTCGCCCCGGCCGTCATCACCGACTCGCGGCCCGCCGCGCGCCCCCGGCTCGACATCCCCGGAGCCGTGACCGTCACCGGCGGCCTGCTCCTCCTCGTCTACGGGCTGACGCAGGCCGGCGAGTCCGGCTGGACCGGGCCCACCACCCTCGCGGCGCTCCTCGCCGGGCTCGTGCTCCTCGTCGCCTTCCTCGCGGTCGAGAAGCGGGCCGCGGCACCGCTGGTCCCCGTACACATCCTGAAGCGGCGCAGCGTCATCTGGGGCAACACCGCCGGTCTGATCGCCTTCGTCACCGAGACCTCGCTGGTCTTCCTGCTCACCCTCTACCTCCAGGAAGTCCTCGGCTACTCGCCGCTCGCCACCGGTCTCGCCTTCGGGGTCCTCGGCATCGGCACCGTGATCGGCGGCACCCTCGGCGGCCGTGCCGTCGGCCGGTTCGGGAACCGTAGGACCATCGTCACCGGCGGGGTCGTCCAGGCCGTCGCCACCCTGTCCCTGGTGGCGCTCGGAACGTCGGGGGAGTGGATCGCGCTCCTGCTGGTGGCCACCTTCGTCGGCGGCGTCGGCAACATGCTGATGATCGTCGGCTTCATGGTCACCGCGACCTCCGGCCTCCCCGACGAGGAACAGGGCCTGGCCACCGGCCTCGCCACCATGACCCAGCAGGTCGGCATCACCCTGGGCATCCCGGTCATGAGCGCCGTCGCCACCGCCCGGATGTCCGCACTCGGCGACACCGGCCCCGAGGGTGTTCTCTCGGGCGTCGCGGTCGCGATCCTGGTCAACTCGGCTCTGGTGGCGGTCGGGGCGCTGCTCGCGGGCGCCTTCCTCGGGCCACGGCGGGCGGGGGCCGGGACACGTCGGTGAGAAGTGGTGCGCGGTGGCCGGGGAGTGGCGACGCCGGGCAGCGGATCCGACCGGTCCCGGGCAACGGATCCGACGGATCCAGGCCCCCGCATCACCGCTTCCCCAGCCCGGCATCGCCGCTTCCCGCTTCCCGCTTCCCGCCCTCCGCTTCCCGTCCCCGCCCACCTGCTTCCCGGTGTGTCTCAGCCCTCGTCGTGGGCCTTCCGCAGCGCGGCGATGTCCAGCTTCTTCATGGTCAGCATCGCCCGCGTGGTCCTGGCGGCCCTCGCCCCGTCCGGATCGGTGGCCAGTGCCAGCAGCACCTCGGGCACGACCTGCCAGGAGACGCCGTATCTGTCCTTCACCCAGCCGCAGGGCCCCTCCTCGCCCCCGTCGGTGAGAGCGCCCCAGTAGTAGTCAACCTCGGCCTGGTCCGCACAGCGGATCTGGAACGAGACGGCCTCATTGAATGTGAACTCCGGACCGCCGTTCAGCCCGACGAACCTCTGGCCGTTCAGCTCGAACTCGACCGTCATCACGGATCCGGCGGGCCCCGGCCCCGCCTCGTTGTAGCGGGCGATCCCGCCGAGGCGGGAGTTCTTGAAGACCGAGACGTAGTACTCCGCCGCCTCCTCTGCCTGTCCGTCGAACCACAGACATGTGGTGAAGCCCTCGGTGGTCATCGCTGTCTCCCCTCGTTCACGCAGCCCCGTCGCCTGCGCAGGTCCACCCATACCGACCGATCCCGTCCCGAAAACTCATCGCTGTACTGAGGGTGGTCGAAGGGGGACGGGTATCGGCCGACTTCATATGGTCCCTGCGGATGGCTCGAAATCGCCTCGGCGACACGGCTGCACTCCACACCTAACGGCCGGGCGGGTGGGACCGGAGCGGTGGGATCGGGCCGGTTGGTTCGGTCATGGCCGGAGCCCCGTGACCGCACGGCGGGCGTAGGTCATACCCAGGTCCGACCCCGAGGTCCGGGCCCTGGACCGATGACCGAGCCGGGGGAGCGGCGCCGCTCGGAGCGTGCGGTGGCGGAGGAACGCCTGAGGATCGCCGGGGAGTTGCACGACATCGTCTCGCACAACCTGAGCCTCATCGCCGTCAAGGCGGGCGTCGCCGGACATGTCGCGGACGCCGATCCGCAGGAGGCGGGGGACGCGCTGAGGATCATCGAGGAGACGAGCCGGTCCGCGCCGGCCGGGATGCGGCGCACACTCGGTGTACTGCACGGCCAGGGCGTGTCCGTCGGCTCGGATGTGCCGCTCGGCCGGGGTGCGTCGCCCGGTCCGGACGCGCCTCTCGGCCCGGTTCCGGATCTCGGCAGCCTGGACGCGCCGGGCGTCGAGGCGGGGCGGGCGGGGGCGGACATCCGCTTCGCGGTCCACGGTGCGGAGGGGCCGGCCGAGGGTGTGCGGGTGGCCGTCCACCGGATCGTCCAGGAGGCCATCACCAACGTCGTACGGCACGCCTCCCCGACCCGCTGCCGGGTCACGGTCGGGGCGGACGCGCGCGAGGTCCGTATCGACGTCGTCGACGAAGGACCGCCGGTGGGCCGTCGACGGGCCGGACACGAACTTCCCGGCGGACACGGTCTGTTGGGGATGCGGGAACGGGCCATGATGTACGGCGGCAGCTCCGAGGCGGGGCCCCGCCCGGAGGGCGGCTTCGCGGTGTCCGTCCGACTGCCGATCGACGGGGAGCGGAACACATGACCGACGGAGCGCCGGTCCGGGTGCCGGCCGCGGACGACCAGGCCATGGTGCGCGGCAGTTTCCGCGTACTGGTCGACCACACGCCCGGCATGACGCCGGTGGGGGAGGCGGCGACCGGCGCGGAAGCCGTCGAACTGGCACGCCGCGAACGGCCGGACGTGGTGCTGATGGACATCCGCATGCCGGAACTCGCGCAGCACCTCCAGTTGAGCCAGGCCACGGTCAAGACGCACATCGGCCGCCTGCTCGCCGAACTCCGGGCGCGCGACCGCGCCCAACTCGTCATCGTCGCCTACGAGACCGGCCTCGTCGGCGCCCGCGGACGCGACGTGTGAGCCGCCGCGCCGAGCAGCTCCCAGGAGGGCCGGACCTCAGACGGTGACCTTGGGATCCGCCGGCCCGAGGTACCGCACGGCGGTCCGTTCGGCATGCGGACCGAGCAGCCCCCGCAGCTCCTCCGCCGCGCCCCTGACGAGGTCGCCGTCGTGGCCGGCGCGGAGGGTTTCGAGTACGAGGACGACGCGGTCGGAGTCCTCGGTGACCCGGGTGCGGTGAGCGTCGCGGTGGTTCCAGTGCCGGGTCAGCACACCGGTGGCGTCCGCGTAGACGATCTCGCCCGGCTTGGGGTTCTCGACGACGTCGGGCTCGCCGAGCGGGGTGAACTCCTCGCCGCCGTCCGCGTACCGGATGTCGACATCACCGTCGACGTGGGCCAGGTCGAATGCCCCGGCGGGCAGACCGTGACGGACGGAGACGGCGTTGTAGGAGTCGACCGCCGGGTTGATGCGCGGCAGGGTGCCCCGCTTCGCGAAGCGGCGGCCGAGCGCGTCGACACTGGGCCGGATGCGGCGCGGATTGGTGCCGAAGGAGCGGTAGGCGGTGTGCCACGCCTCGATGCGCGGGTCGGTCTCGTCGGCGGGCCGCCAGACACCGTCGGCGAGCCGCTGCTCCAGGTCCTCCAGAGCGGCGGCGGTGTCGGGCCAGGGCTCTCGGCCGCGCAGGCCGGTGGCGGTGACCAGGGCGATGAGGGTGTCGGGGAAGGCGCCCGTGACGTCGGGGGCGAGGCGGAAGGCGGGCATGGGCGGTATTCCGTTTCTGGTTGCGCGGGTACGTGGGTGGGGCGGGGGAGTCGTTCAGGTCAGGGCGAGGAGGCCGACGGCGACGGCGGCGGTGCCCAGGCCGACGAGCTGGCCGCGGTGGATGCGCTCGGCGAGCACACCGCGGGCGAGCAGGACCGTGCCGGCCGGGTAGAGGGCGGTTATCACGGCGACGACGGTCAGGTCCCCGCTGCGGGCGGCGAGCAGGAACATCAGGTTCGCCAGCGAGTCCAGGACGCCCGCGGCGGCCGACATCGCGTAGGCGGGCCGCTCGGGGCCGAGCTTGCGGAACATCAGCCCGGCGGCGGCCAGGGTGACGGCGGAGGAGACCGCCCGGCCGACGATCAGCGGCGCCACGCCGCTGTCGGCGGGCGCCTGGTGCAGGAAGATCAGCTGGAGGGCTATGGCGGCACCCGCGCCGAGGGCCAGCAGCAGCGCGGTACGGGACGGGCGCGCGACACCGGCGCCGTGCCCGGCGCTGACCAGCACCACCGCGAACAGCGCGAGCGGCAGGCCCGCCAGCCCGGCGGCCCCCAGATGCTCGCCCTGGAACAGCCCCACACCGACCGGCAGCGCGGCGGAGACCAGCGCGGTCACCGGCGAGAGCACGTTCATCGGGCCGATCGCCAGGGTGCGGTAGAGCAGCGCGAACGCGGCGGCGGAGACGACCCCCGACGCCGCACCCCAGCCGAGGGCGCCGACGCTGAACGAGGCCCCGAGCACCGGCCACAGCAGCAGCTCGACCGCGAGCGAGGCCGGAGCGGCGATCATCACGGTACGCAGGACATGGGCCTTGCGGGCACCGAGACCGCCGAGGAAGTCGGCGCACCCGTACGCGAGTGAACTGCCCAGAGCCAGAAGCAGAGCGATCACAGCACATCCCTTACTATCATTGGAACGACCGAACCGTACAACGGATCGACCGGTCGGTGTCAACCAATCGACCGCACGGTTCATTCCAGTGGTGCCGTGGCGAGGATGGAGATCAGATGGCCGAGACGGCTGCGGCCCTGCGGACGGTCGCCCACAACGTCAGGGCTGCGCGGACCCGCGCGGGCCTGTCCCTGGACGAACTCGGCCGGCGCGCCCAGGTCAGCAAGGGCGCCCTGGTGGCGCTGGAGAGAGCCCAGGGCAACCCCAACCTGGCCACCCTGGTCCGACTGGCCGACACCCTCGGCATCTCGGTCTCCGCTCTGATGCAGGGCCCGCCCGAGGGCCGCGTCCGCGTCGTGGCCGCCGACGCCGTCGCACCCCTGTGGACCGGAGCGCAGGGCGGCGAGGCCCGGCTCATGCTCACCACCTCGGGCCCGGCCCCGGTGGAGATCTGGCGCTGGCGACTGGAGCCCGGCGAGGAGTACCCCAGCCACCCCCACCAGGCCGGGGTCACCGAGACCATCAGCGTCACCGCCGGCCGGATGACCCTGGTCGTCGACGGCACGGAGCACCCCGTCGAGGCCGGACAGACCGCCACTTTCGACGGCGACTCCGCCCACACGTACCGGGGCGCCGGTACCGGGACCTGCCACCTGGTCATGACGGTCCATCTGCCACCGGGACCCAATTCCGCACCCTGATCAAACACAACTCACAACGCGCAACGAAGGTGCGGATCGAATCCGATCCGATGAATGCCGCCGTTTGCGATACGGCACTGAGCGTCTTGCCGGGTCACGGGAATTCCCATCGCCGGGCAGGTCGTCGGGCATGTCCGGCGAGGGCTCGATGGGTGAGCGCGCGCATCATCCACGACCCTGTCATGGAGCTGTCCGGTCACGTGGTCGCGGGCGGGTCGCTGCGGACGGCGTCGGCGTCCCACTGGGCGCGGTTCAGCAGGTGCCGCATGCCGCCCGGGGCCGCCTCTCCGGCCCACTCGGTGATGGTCCACCAGCTCTTCCGGGTCAGGCCCGCGAGCAGTCCGGGCATCAACCGCTGTACCCGGCAGTGGGGTTCGACACGCGCGTACCGGCCTGCTGTCCGATCCGTCAGGCCTTTGTACGCGTCCTGCCGGCGGGCAGGGTCTACGCTGTGACCCGCGGTCACTGCGCGATCTTCTCTCTTCACGCACCGATGACCAACGGTGGCCGCATCTGTCGGCGAACCTGGAGCAGCCAATGACCTCGCCCGGCCCCGTCACCCGAGATCTGCTCGAAACCTTTGACGACGTACGTTCCAGAATCTTCGCTCGTCTCGACGGCCTCACCGACACCGAATACCTCTGGGAGCCCGTCGCCTCGTGCATGACGCTCCGGGCGGACGAGAACGGCGTGTTCCGCGCCGACCCACGGCCCGCAGGAGATGTCCGTCCGGCACCGTTCACGACGATCGCGTGGCGTATCTGGCACATCGGGGCGGACTGCCTGCGCGGCTACGGCCGCTTCTTCGAGGACGAATCCCCGAGCGGTGACCGGCACCTGTGGCCGGGCACGGCGACCGAAGGCGTCCAGACGCTGGCCAATGACTGGTCCCGATTCCGAGCCCGCGTCGAATTCCTCGGCGATGACCGTCTCCTCCAACCCATGGGCCCCCGCGCCGGCGCCTACGCTCACGAGAGCTACCTGCTGCTGGCCCTCCACGCCCTGGACGAAGCCGCTCACCACGGTGCCGAACTCGGCGTCCTCCGCGACCTCTACTTCCACGGCTTCACCGCGGAACAAGGGATGCGCGGCGACGAAGCCAGCACGACGACCTGACACACAGCCAGGCAACCGGACCACGCCCTACCGCTGGAGTACTGGGCTTCCAGCGGCGCACCGCGGACTGGAGCCTCCTGACTCGGAGACACGCCTGTCGCCCTCTCGATCGCCACGGGCACACCTGCCAAGTCCCCCTGCAGGGTGGGCCGCTCATCTCGCCGCCCGAGAACGCATCCGCCCTGGCCGGCAGGCGCCGTTCCCGCAGCGATGAGCAAACATGTTGGCCCGCTGTCGGCGAGCTGCGAAGATGCGTTTGTTTCCCAGGCGGACCTCGACCTCGCCCATGGACATCTGCTCCTGGGTGACCTGGACGGCACCGAGGAGATGCTCGGCTTCGTCCTTACAGCCTCGCCGGAGCGCATGTCGGCCAGCATCGTGCGCCGGCTCATTGTTCTCGGGCGGGAGCTGGAGGGGCCGCAGTACGGTGGAGCCGCGCAGGCGGTACACCTGCGCGAACGACTCCAGCACACGGCCGTCCGTGCGTCCCTGCCCGCCGCCCACGATGCAGCTGTCACCGACCGCTCCCGCCTGGCAGGCAGCGCCTGCAACGGAGACCAGGACCTGGCCGGGCAGTCGCTCTACCTGTGGCAGACGCCTCGGTACGACCTGCCCGGCCTCGTCGCTGAGCGGCTGGGCGACGTGCGCGGGCGCGTCGTCGACATCGGCTGCGGCAACGGCAAGGTCATCCAGCGGCTCCGCCAGGACCGCCCCGATCTGTCCCTGCTCGGCCTCGACATTGCCCCCGGAACTCTTGCCGGTGTCCCTGGCTCGGTTGCCGTGGCGGACGCGATGAGGCTTCCGCTGGCGGCGGGGAGCATCGATTCCGCTCTTGCGCTTCACATGCTCTACCACGTGCCCGATATTCCCCAGGCGGTCAGGGAACTGGCCCGGGTCGTGGCCCGCGACGGGCTGCTGGTCGCCTCCACCAACGGCGACCGCGACAAGGCCGAACTAGACGACCTCTGGCAGCGGGCCGCTGGCGACGTCCTCGGTATCGAGCGCGGTCCGGCCAGGATCTCGCTCAGTGCCCGCTTCTCCCTGGAGAAGGCTCCGGTCTTCCTCAGTGAGGAGTTCAGCCGGGTGGAGGTCGTCGAACTGCCGGGGACCATCGCGGTCCACGACCCGGAGCCTGTCATCGCCCACATGGCTTCGTACCGCGCCTGGGCGGACCAGCACGACGTGCCCTTCGACGCGACCATCGACCGCGCCCGCACACTCGTTGCCGACCACATCGTCCGCTACGGCGCGTACGAGATCACTTGCCTTGGAGGGATCCTCGTCTGCCGCCGCTGAGATCAGTCCAGCGGCGGCCAGGGCCCGTCCAGCAGGCGGCCCGCCTCCTCGACGATCTGTTCCGCCAGGTGTTCCCGGTCTCCCTGTCGGATCGCCGCCCAGTCGTTGTAGGCGTCGGTTTTCTCGACCAGTGGCTTGAGCTGCTGCGGGCGGGCCAGTGCGCCCCACCCTTCGTACGTGATCAGGTCACCGCCGGCGCCGGGGTCCAGGCTGCCGTTCACGATCAGATCGAGCCACCAGCGCATGAGTTCCCAGCGGGCCGCTTCCCAGGGGAGGTCGGTGGTGTCGGCCGGGAGGTTCTGGAGCAGGCCGAGTTCGCTCAGCACCTGGTCGAAAAGGGCGTCGGCCTGCTCGTGCTCGGAGCGTGACAGGCCGGCGAAGAGGGGAAGGGACTCCGTCTCGACGTCTAGGGCCAGGGCCGTGAGCCCGGCTTCGATGAGCTGCTCCGGGTGGTGTCGGCGGCCGATCAGGCGTTCCAGGGCCAGCATCCGGATGCAGTCGACGGCCTCCTGCGCGGTCATGGCATACGGCGTGAACGGCGTGGGCGCGGTGACGTCGATGCCCGGTCCGCCCTCGACGAAGTACGACCAGAAGTCGACGGTCGCGTGGGTGAGGAGGCCGCTCGATCGGCCGGCGAATTCGTGGTGGACGTAGTCGGTGAGGTCGTTCCCGTAGAGGATGATGTCGGTCTGGTAGATGGACAGGACGGGGTGTCCGTGCTCGCCCGCCGTGCCGGGCAGGTAGCGGTGCCCGTAGACCGGGACCAGCTGCGGCACGCTCTCCAGTTCGGTCCTGGCGACGCGCAGTGCCTCGGATTTCTCCGCCGGCCTCGACGGCCAGGCGGGATGCCAGAACCCGTTGCGCTCCATGTCGAAGAGCACCCCGTCCACCGGCCACGCCAGCCGCCCGGCCAGGTCCTCGGGGTCGCCGTCGCGCCAGTCGGGCCACCGCGACGAGCCCCGCGGGAGTCCGGCGGCGAGGAAGACCCGGTGATCCGCCGAGAAGGTGAAGCCGAACCGCGCCTCGACCGCGTCGAGCTCCCCCTCGGTGAGCCCCGGTCTGATCTCGGTTCGGAGCATGCCCTGAAGGGAGCGGGCGGCTTCCAGGGTCAGTCGTGGGGTCGACGGCGTGTTCACGCGCGCCAGCGTAGTGAGCGGTACGGCCCGTACATGCCAGGAGGTTGTGGCAGCCCGTTACCTCATCGCGTATTCGCTGCGACGGACTGCGACGACCTCGGTACCGTGGCGCCATGACGGACAGGGGAGAGCCGCAGGTCGTTGCGAACCGATGGGCCGATGTTTCGGATCCGGTGCCGGGAGGGCGTGGTATCTTCCGGGACTTCTGTTCCTGCTTCGACCAGTCCCGTCCCCGTCCGCGAGCCCGCGCCGGGTTTCACGCCGAGCGGCAGGACCCCACCGCGCCGGGCTGGCGGCGTCTTCTGGAGCTGGTCGAGGAGGCTGCTGCCGACGGGCGCGAGGAGTTCAAGCCGCTGATCGAGTTGAGCCCGGAGGAGCGCCGGCAGGTCATTACCCTGCCGCCGAGCATCGCCAAACTGACGGCGGTCAGGCACCTCGTGCTCTACGGCAGCAACCTGGTCCGGGTTCCGCCCGAGATCGGGGCTATGAGCGGCCTGGAGGAGTTCACCCCGTACACCTCCTACCGGTTGCACTGGTTCCCCTACGAGATCACCCGCTGCCGACGGCTGGCCCGCAGTACGGTGAGCACGCGAGCCCTCTTCGGCAACTTCAAGCTCCGGCCGCCCTTCCCGAAGCTGACGTCGTCCCCGGACTCCCTCGCGGGCCTCGATCCGGAACGTCTGGATCCCGGGCGCTGGGGTCCCACAGCCCTCCAAGGCTGCAGCGTCTGCGACGGCCCGATTCCACAAGGCGGACTCCAGCAGGTGTGGATCTCCCTGCGCGTGGCCACAGACGTGCTGCCGCTGCTGGTCAATGCCTGCTCGTCGGAGTGCGTCGCCTCCCTCCCCGGCGGTACTGACAACTACATCCCCACAGCCCACAGGGGCGGTCGAGTCGACCAGCCGCCGTCCTACTGGGACTGATCGGGAGGACGGCTCTGGAAGCTCCATCACCGTCCAGAGAGTGGTCCTTCCGCAGGCGGTGTTCGGTTTGGCTTCACGGACGGTGGGGTGGATGCGGTGCGAGGCGCGGGCTTCGATCGGCCGATGCCTACGGTTCCTTGCCGGCGCGCTGCTTGTACCCGCTTGTTGGGCTGGGCCGCGATGCGCCAGATCAGGACCTGGGCCGGGTGCTCAGCCGTGTCTGGTTCGCGTTCGGCCGCTTGGGCCAAGAGCTGGCGCGGGTGATGGCCGCCGGACTCGGCACGGGCGAGGGCGGTGACGAGGGCCGGCCAGGCCGGGTCGGTGAGGATGCGCTCGGCTTGGGCGGGGATGGCGTGGCGGATCGCGGCCTCGAAGCGATCGGCGTTTTGTTGGCGGGGTGTGCTGCGGGCGAGCTCGGTCAGGACGGGAGCGGCGTCCTGCTCGTAGCCGGTCTGGAGGTGGTGGAGAGCCTGTTCGGCTGCGGATGCTTGCTGTTCGTGGCCGCGTTGGGCGTGCCAGTGGGAGGCGGCTCGGGCCAGGTGGAGGGCGGCGAAGAGCACGGCGACGGCGAGGCCGCCTGGGCGTGCGAGGCGTAGGCGAGTTCCTTGGCGGCTTCTCGGAGGGCGGTGGCGGCTTGGTGGTCGGCGCGGATTGCCGACCGGCGAGCTCGGTTGAACGCCACTGCCGCTGCTTGGAGTTCTGCCCGGCGCGGACCATGCGTGGTGAGGGCCAGGTTGTGGAGGACATCGCCGAAGGCGGCCAGGTGGGCTTGGGCTATGGCGTCGTTGGCGGAGTCGACGGCTGTGTGGGTGGCGTGCAAAGCGGATGCGGCCCTGTGCCATGCCTGCGCCGGGTCCACCACCTGCCGGGGGCGGTCCGCCACATCCTGGTCGGGGAGGCGTTCGCGTAGGCGTTTGGTTGCGATGGAGGTGTGATGGCAGGCGACAGGCCCGAGTCCGGCGAGGTGCCGCTGCTCTACAGCGAGGGGAACGTGGCAGCGCGGGTCGCCTTGGAGCGTGAGGTCCGGGGATGGAGCACGACCGAGCTGGCGGAACGTGTGACCAGCGTCGGCGTGAAGATGAACCAGACTGCGGTCTGGCGCATCGAGAACGGCACCCCGCGCCGCCGCATCAACCTCGACGAGGCCCTCGCCTTCGCGCGGGTCTTCGAGCTCCCCCTCGAAGAGCTCATGTCGCAGCCCCTGGAGGGGCTCGACATCGACAGCCGGCGGCTCGTCCAAGAGGCCGTCGAAGCGTTCTACGAGGCCCGAGAGGCGCGCGACCGCCTCCATCACGCCGTCGTCGCCATTGCCGACCACATCAAGGCCCATCCCGACAGCTCGCGGGCGATCCACGAGCAGTGCCTCCGCCTCATGGGCGACGAGCGGGACGCTCGCACGCTCAGCGGCGACATCGAGGACGGCGGCCACTACTGACAACCGACATGAAGGAGAGGCCACTGGGCCAACGTTCAGAAGCGCCCCAACGGCAAATGGCGGGCCCGCTACCGCGACCTCGACGGGAAAGAGCACGCCCGCCACTTCGATCGCAAGCTCGACGCCCAGCGTTGACTCGACGAGGTCACGGCGAGCATGGTCACCGGCCAGTACGTCGATCCGCGCGCCGGCCGCGTCACCTTCGAGAAGTACGCCGAGAGGCGGGAGGGCTCGCTCATCGCCAGTGAGGCGGGCGAGCGCATCACCGACAACACGCTGCGGCTCCACCTCGTACCGGCGCTGGGAGCCCGCTCCATGGCGGCGATACGCCGCAACGACATCCAGGTGTTGTTCAAGGGCCTGTCCGACCAACTCGGTCCCGGCAGTGTGCGGAACGTCTACGACGTGCTCGTACGCGTCATGACCGCCGCCGTGGACGACAAGGTCATCGCCTCCAGCCCGTGCCGCAGGATCACTCTCCCCGCCATGTCGGACGAGGAGGTCACCCCGCCCGCGGCCGAGCAGGTCCAGGCGATGGCGCGGGTGATGCCGCCGTACATCCGCGCGGCCATCGTCACCCTTGCCGGCTCAGGGCTGCGTATTGGAGAGTTGCTCGGCTTGAAGGTCTCGGATGTCGACTTCAAGACCGGCGCCATTCGCGTCGAGCGCCAGCGGCTCCAGTCCGGGAAGATCGGCCCGCCGAAGACCGCCAAGTCCCGGCGTACGGTCCCGGTCGGCGAGGTCGTCACCGACGTGCTCCTCGCGCATCTTGCCGCCCGCCCGTCCAAGGACTGGCTGTTCACGATGGAGGAGGGGGAGCCGCTCAACTACCGGCGGTGGAAGACCGAGTGGAATGGGTCCGTCGCGCGCTCCAGACGGCCGAGAATAAGGCCGCCGAGCGAGAGGGCCGTAAGGCCGCCGGGCTGCCGCACATGGTCACCCACGACCTGCGGCACTTCTACGCCTCCGCGCTCATCGCCGGCGGCGCGGGCGTCAAGCAGGTGCAGCTGGTTCTCCGACACGCGTCCGCCGCCATCACGCCGCGGATCCCCGCCCACCTGCCATCTGTGGCCGGGCGAAGAAGACCGCCCCCGCTCCGTCATGGACGCCGTTCTCGGCGCCCTGCGGAGCGGGGGCGGGCAGGCAGGCGATGCGACCCGCGAATCCGCAGGTCGAACAGCCCAGCCATCGATCAGGCCTTCTTGGTCTCCTAGTAATGGGGCGGGTCGGTGACCTGCGGGGAGCTTCCCTGCGGGTCGCTGACCTGGCCTTTTGCTGATGGCTAGCGATGGGGTATGACGGTCGTGATCGGCTGTCCTGCGGACTGTGTGCGGACTGGTGCGGGACCGCGCGCGAGCGTGGGAGCGTGGGAGCCACCGGGTGTGGGTCGTTGAGGTGCCTCGTGGTGCTCGTGCACCGGCTGGCGGAGGTTCAGTACGTCGTCCGATGCATCGGTCTCCTCGTCATACCGCACCGGATGCAGCTGCCTTCCTTCGGCGGCCAAGACCGCCACGGTCAGGAGCGCCGTATGGCTCCCGACGCGAACAGCTGGACTAGAGTCGAGGCGAGATGCACCGCCATGACCGCCTCCTGCACGGTCTCGTCCCGGGTCTCTTGCAGGTTGCCGTGACGGCTAGTCTGTCCCGTCCACAGCAGGTCCATCATGCTCTCCACTACCGCCAGGCCCTCTGTCCCGGACGTGCCGATGATCGGCACGCTGAGCTTTGCCTGCACCTGGCGGAACTCCCCGAGCATCGTGCCTAGCGTCGCCTTGGCGTGCTTCGGCTGCAGGGTGGCGTGCGCGGCTGACTCGACCGCCTTGATTGCCTCGCTGTACGCCTTCACCGGATCGGGCTGCAGCGCGTACACGGCGTCGAGGGCCTGCCGCAGGTGACGGGTGGCCGAACCGCGCTCGGGCTGGTCCGCTGCCTTGGCGGCCTCGTCGGTGACCGCCGCCACTGCCGAGTCGACGCGCCGCACCAGGGCTCGCCCGTCAGCCCGGATCGTGTAGAGAGAGCCAGCGTCGTTGAGGAGCCGCTGCAATGGGACGCGATACTGCGTGTCGGGCAGGGAGTTCGCCGTGATGAGGGCAGCCTGCCACGTCGGGAGTCCTGCCGTCACCGGAGTGTTCTGCCATCCGCCGGTGGGCACCAGGTCGAGCAGTGCGTCAGTAACGTCCAGCAGCTTCTCGGTCGGAGTCCAGTAGGCGATGCGTTCGCCGGTGCCGACGTCCTCGTGACCGCTCTCCTCGGTGTACAGAACGACGTCGATCCGGACGGCGGCCCGCTCGGCGGCACCGGTATACCTCTCGGTCGTGGTGCGGACCCACTCCCTGAGCGGGAGTTCGAGGCTGGCGGGGACGCCGTCCCGCAGGGCACGAGCAGCAGGAGCATCGCGGTCGGACAGAGGCGTCCACTGGTCATCGGTCACCTGGCAAACGGTAGAGCTCCGCGCGGTCGTGCCGCATACGGGTTTCCGTTCGACCGCGTGCACTGTCTTCCGCCTTAGCACTGCGAACAGGTCCAGGAAGTCATCGACCGCCTGCGCCTCTAGCTGCCGCACCATCGCCGTCAGCAGTGTGGTCCGCTGCGGCTCCGGCGCCCACTCGATCGTCTGTGCCTTGCTCAGCGCGAACGCGGAGATTTCCTCCACCCGCTCCCTTGCGGTCCCCGTCGACTTCACGGAGGCGTCGCAACCCTCCAGCTCCGAGACCCGCCTGCCCTCCGGCGCCAGCAACAGTACGGCCAGCGCCGGCGCGAGCACGGGATCGGCCCGGTACGCTGCCCTGGTCACCGCGTCGTACAGGCGCCGTTCGGCCGCCGTCTGGGCCTCCGGCACCTGCCGGGCCAGCACCGAGACACCCAGCAGCAGCCCCTGTTCTCCCTCAGCCACGTCACCGCGTGGTTGAACAGCACCATCGGCCCCTCGGCGTGCGTCCACGCCCGCCCGTACAGGCAGCTGCGAAACTCCCGCCCCCGCTCCTGGTCGGTGAAATCGCGGTACTCGAACCGCTTCTGGATCTTGTCGGCGTGCACTCACACCCGGTCACGCCCCTGGGCCGCCGCTGGTCTCACCCGTCAGTTCCTGGTCGGCGGCGTCCAGGGATTGGCCAAGGGAGGTCGTCGATCGTCATGCCATTTTCCCGATCTTTCGGAGGAGATGCCTCTGACATGGCACGCAGGCTTGCTTCCGGGACACCATTAAAGAGTCCCTCTTCACGAATAAGTCCGTCGGCATTAGACATTGCAGGTCGGTCGCGTGTCACGGGCTGGGCGAGACGGATTCCTTGAAGTGGTGACTCCTCGGGATGCTGGTATATGTACTTTCGAGCCCCCATGGCTGTTTCTTGGTTGATACTTTGTGCGATCTTCGTCGATCCTGAAACAGCGAAGTCGGGAATTTCCATGCCCTCCCGGAGGTTTTTTGGTTGAATTGTGAGGGCGTGGCGGCGGCTGAGTGGGACCAAGAATAGGTCAGCTGTGAAAATGCCCACTCCTTGCCATGCGGGATAATCAGGTGCGACGGCAAGTGAAACGGGGTGGTCGGATGTGATTATTGAGCGTCGGTTGAATTTGAACAGCGTCCACTGGCAGTCGTTGAGGTAGGCGGCGGTGCTGGGTAGGAGATTCATCAGCAACCGGATGTGGTCCTTGGTGTCGGCGGTCATGTCGGGACCGCCCGGCTTAGTCAGGTCATGCCACTCGATGTCAAGCTCCTCGTCGCCGATGACGCGTCCCTCGGCCTCCTGAATTCGCGAACGCAGTGCCTCTTTCCCTGAGACTCCGACGAGGAGTCGAATCATTTCAGCGTTGTGATTCTTCTGATTCTGCCGTATCTGCTCGGCCCTTAGGTGCTGCAGGGCAATCCATGTGGCGAAAGATTTCCGGTGTTCACCTTGGATCGGCCAAGTCCCTGAGAGGATAATCTTCAGCGCCTCGGCGGCAGGGCTCTCGATTTTACTGAAGGCCCTCTCGAAGAAATCTGACAAAGAGCCATCGGGAAGTGTTACTGTATAGAAGTCCTTAATGACGCTCGCATCGCCAGTTGAAAGAACGGGTGCGGGGGCGCCAGGGAGTGAAACTCGGCGAATTCTTCCGGCGTCATCTGCGAAGCCGTTCAAGTAGAACTTGGAGACGGTGTGCTGTCTCCTAACTCGGTTGCTCAAGCCTTACTCCTGCGTCTGGTTGAGGAAGCGAATGGGCAGTGGGGCCGTGGTGAGGATCGTGCCGCGCTTACGGGAATGAGACCGAGGGGGAACCGATTTCCTTAGTTAACGCACGCTTGGATCCATACAGGGTCCCTACAGGGGGCACTCAATCTGGATGGCGATGGCACCGAGGGCTTCCTTCTCTGGGCGTAGATAGCGCAGATGTCAGCCAGTTGCTGGTCGCGGCGGGCGGTGGGGTTGACGTTTGTTGGGACCTCGCCGTCGAGGAGGGCTTCGAAGTCGGGGTACTCGGTGACGCGGAGAACGTTCACGTCGCAGGTCTCGTCGGTGCCTTTGATGCTGAAGCGGATGGTATCGCCCGCAGCGAGGTCGGCGAGGTGCGGATACTTGACCCGCACCTCAACCGTCTTGGTGCCTGCGGCGACGAGCCCGAAGTACTGGCGGTAGAGGTTGAGTTCGCGGACGCGGGCGGGTGCGGTCGGTCATCGGGAGGGAACGCTCCTGGGGGGATGGTGCGGGTGTCGAGCATCCAAGGGGCGGTGCTCTCAGGCAAGGGGGGCACGGCTTCAGCGGCGTGGAGTTGCCGGCCAGCAGCCTCGCTCCTGCCGATTTGATCAGGATCGGAAAATGCGTGCAGTCTCTGCCGTCCCGAGTTAAGGTACGGCAGAACTCACGCCAGAGGGACCATCATGCTCGGAAAGTTCAAACGTACGCGTCACGTCGACGGCGATTTCCTCACGCGCGCAATCGAAGATGCTGTGCTGGACCAGATTCGAAAAGGTTTGGATCCTGAGCGCGTCAGCGACCTGCTCTCCACTGCGGTCCCCGGTGTGATTGACGAATTGGCGCCTCAGTTGGCTGCCGCGATGATAAGGGACAAGCGAACGCTCCGAGCGAATAAGCGCATAGATCGTCGGTTCGATCGGAGACTCCAGAAGAAGTGGGGTAAAGCCCTCGATCTTTACTGGGTCCTTCATTCGGTGTGTGCCGAATTGGGCGAGAAGGAAGCGCATAAGGAGCGGGAGAACCTGGCACCCACTCGGGGGCACACGCTGGAAGCCCTTACGGGTCTTCATGTCACTGCTTGCCGCGTAGCAGGTGAGGTTCTTACCCTTCTCTCGCATGGGCATCCAAGGGGTGCCATGGCGCGATGCCGCACGCTTCATGAGACGGCTGTCATCGCTTGCGTGATTGCGGACGCAGCCGTGGACCCTGACCATCATGACCTAGCCGAACGATTTCTTGATCACGAAATCGTGGGATTGAGGCGTGACGCTCTCCAGTTTCAAAGGGATCACGTGACTCTTGGTGAGGAGCCGCTTGAGCAGGCGTACGTTGACGAACTCGAAAGGCGATACGCCAAAGTGCTCGCGAAATATGGGCAGAGCTTCAAGCGTGATTACGGATGGGCCAAGAGATTTTCACCGGACGATAACCTTCGGAAGCTGGAGGAGAAAACCTCCCTGAGCCACGTGCGCCCCTATTATCAATGGGCAAGCAGTGAGGTGCATTGTGGTGCCAGGGGGCTCGCTCAGAACTTCATAGAATACCGAGGGCTTGTCCTGCGGGACATCGGAAAAGTTAATGTAGGGCTTATCGATCCGGCGATCATGGCGCTAAACTCGTTGATTCAGGTTACGTTCTCCCTTGCGGTTAGCGGAGCTCCGGAAGGTCCGGATATCGAGGCGCTTCTTTGCGTGCGGGCGATTGAGGAAATGAGGTCGGCTTGTTCGCGTGCCTTTGAGGATGTGCAAGTCGAAATTGATCGTGCCGAGGAGCGAATTGCGAAGCGCATACAGAGGAAGAATGTCAGCAGCTGACTGGCAGCGTCTGCTTGCCACTTGCTTTGCGTCGGGTGGGTACGGGGTCAGTTTTGCCAAGCTCGTACCGGCGTCCTCGACGAGGGGTTCTGCTGTCCCTCCCCTCATGCATGCTCTGCTGAGAACGGATCGCCGCCCACCAGGAGGCGGGTCCATTGGGTGCAGGGCCGCCCTGGCGACTGGTCGCGCAGCAGTTGACGCTTCTAATGCCAGCCGTCGAGGGAGACCTCCGGGCCTCCCGTGAGGTATCGGTGAAGGGCGCTTGAAGTGGTGTCGACGAAATGCTCGGGTACTGCGTCGGCGTCGACCCAGCGGACCTGGGAGTGCTTGCGGGGTTCGCGGTTTTCGGGTTCGCCGGTCCATTCGTGGGCGGCGAAGACGACGGTGAGGAAGCCGTTGGGGGCTTCGACGCCCCAGGCGCCGTGGATGATGTGGGCAACCTTGAGGGACTCGGGCTTGACCGTGAGGCCGGTCTCCTCGTAGAGCTCGCGGACGGCGGTCTCGGTGATGGGTTCGCCCGGCTCGCTCTTGCCGACGGGGAGGTCCCACATGCCCTGGGCGAACTTGGCGTTCTCGCTGCGCTGGAGGAGGACGACGCGGTTGGTGGCCTTGTCGTGGACGATGACGGCCGCGACCAGCAGGGTCATGGATTCGAGCGCCGGCTTGAGGGCCTTCGGCTGATCGTCGGTCTGCTGGGTCACGGTGTTCCCTTCGGCGGGTGGGTTGTTGGGCATGTTAGGCGAGGGCTTCGCGGGCGCGGCGGGCGAGATCGGTGGCGCCGGGAACGCGGCGGGGGTCTGTACAGCGAACGGTGGGACTCGGTTGATTGTTTCTACCGGCGTCCGGCGGTGAGTCGGCCGTCGAAGGTGATGTCGAAGGCGTTGAGTG